>NZ_JAFCXL010000001.1:0-485233 GCF_049898325.1 Massilia sp. DWR3-1-1
ATGAGTGCCAGGAAAAATGCACCGCGCTGGATCCGGCAACTCAAAGTGATCGGTCAGTGGCCCGGACAGAGCGCGCCACCGGCTAACGCCTGATACAAGCGCCGAAACGAGGGGTCGGACCCGGCGCTCGCCTCGAACCCATCGCGGGGTGGGCTTGGATGGTGCGTGCTTACGCTAATGGGCTTTCACGGTAACGATGAAAGCACCAAAAATACGCTACATCCATAAGCAACATTCGCCTTCCTTGATGGCCCCGTCCCGCAACGCTTGCCCCATCGCGGCCTCGCAAGCGCCCGCCCCTGCATCGGCCAGCGCGCGCCACGAGTACGCCAAAGTTGACAAAAATTTACTTTAAGTAGAATACTGAATTCGATTCATTATTTAATATATTGATGTCATATTTAAACGCAAAAGATGACACATTTATTGTTGGAAAAATAATTGTTTTACGGGAGATTAGTGAGCATTTTCAACTATATTATTTCCGTGCAAGCGCATGTGTCATGAGCCCTTCCCGCTACACATATGCTGCGAAATTGCCCTGCATCAACAAGAAAAGACGGTATTTTATGCCCAGAGAACGCATCGGCCTTCTTCAAGAGGATGTGTCGAAACGGATTGCGCTGCTTCGTCCGCTGTTAATTATCGGCGTGGTATTCGTTCACACGTCCGGCATATCGGACATGCCATCACAACTGGACCCGAATTTCTTTAACGCAAATACCGCATTCTTCAAGAATGGGGTATTTCGCGGCACCGTTCCCACCATGTCGCTGATTGCCGGCTTCTTGCTTTTTTAGCATTGGACTCGCTACCTGGTCGGCCTGAAAGGGCGCAAGGACGGCTTCGACTTAGAACCTATCCCGGTAGGTAGGAGGAAGCGGATTGCGACATGCGCGTAGGCGACGTGCGCGTAGGCGACGTGCGCGTACGCGATGAATGGCAGCCGAGGGCAAGGCGCGAGGATGACGCATGGCGAGCCATGCGAAGACGAGGCAAGTCATATATATATATGAAGGCCCGCCATCGCTTGCCAGGCGTCGCAGCGGCGCACCGGCAAGCGGCGACTCCAACCTACGGCAATAGACACTTAGCCACCGGCCTGCTGTCTTCGTATGCCATTTCCGCCGACTCGCGTGCGTGGCCGCTGGGCGGGTCGATGAACTACATCGTTTCGGTGCGCGACACGGGATGTTTCAGCAGCAATGGCCAGAGGTGGCATGAAGAAGCGCTGAACTTGTGGAGCGGCCAATTGCAGTACCAGCTCGACGGCGGCGTGCTCAAGGATGCGCGCAGCAAGATCGGCGGACGCAATCTGTTCAACAAGTTGCCGCCGACGGCCCAGAGCGGGTATAACGGTGGCCTTTACAATTTATATGGCCGTTATCTGTACCTGAACCTGAGCAAGACCGTTTAGCCTTCGCTGCTGGTTTGTCGATGGATCCCTTGGCCTGGCCGCGCATGACGTGGCCGGTTTTTTTCAGGAGTAGACCATGTTTGACTTGCTCAGCGCTGGCGCAGCGCTGGCCCTGACGCTGGGCCTGGCCGCGCCGGCCCAGGCCCGGCAGGCGCAGCCCTGTCCGGACTTCGTGCCGGCCCAGTCGCGCTGCTACAGCGGCCAGGACGCGCACGGCGCGTTCTACACGAGCGTGATTCCGCCGGCCTGGAACGGCGTGCTGGTGGTCCACAGCCACGGCGGCCCCAGCCTCAAAACCCCGACGCCGGACGACGCGCTGGCCGACCTGAAGCGCTTCGCGGTGATGGTGCGCGAAGGCTTTGCCTGGACCGGTTCGAGCTACCGCCATGCGGGCCTGGGCGTGCGCGATGCCGCCGAAGACACCGACTTGGCGCGCCAGGCATTCTGGAGTGCGTTCGGGCGCCCCCGGCGCACCATCTTGCACGGCCAGTCGTGGGGCGGCAATGTGGCGGCCAAGGCGGCCGAACTGTATGCGCGCGACAGCGCCGGCACCCTCAACTACGACGGCGTGCTGTTGACCAGCGCGATCGTCTCGGGCGGCTCGCGCGCCTACGATTTCCGCGCCGACCTGCGCGCCCTGTACCAGTATTACTGCAACAATCTGCCGGCCGCCGGCGAGCCTGCCTATCCCCTGTGGCAGGGCCTGGCGCTCGAGCACCCCACCAGCGCGAAAGAGGTCGAGGCGCGCCTGAACGCCTGCACGGGCGTCAAGCTGGCGCCCGCCGCCCGCTCGGCGCAGCAGCAGGCGGCCCTGCGCAACCTGGTTGCCGTGAGCGGCATCGCCGAACCGGCGCTGGCCGGCCACCTGAACTGGGCCACCGGCCACTTCCGCGATCTGACCATGCGCATGCTGGGCGGCCTGAACCCGTTCAGCAATATCGGCGTCAGCTACCGCGGCTCCGATGACGACATGGCGCTCAACGCGGGCGTGGCGCGCTTTGCCGCCTCGCCGGAGGGACTGCGCCGGCTGGCCTTCGATAGCGATCTCAGCGGCAAGCTGGAAGTGCCCACCCTGACCCTGCACGGCATCGACGATCCCACCGTGTACGTGGAAGTGCAGGCGGCATTTCGCGACACCGTGCGCAAGGCCGGCGCCGACGACCTGCTGGTGCAAAGCTTCAGCAACGAGCGTGAGCACAGCAAGCTGGCCACGCCCGAATATGCGACCGTCCTGCACGCGCTGATGGACTGGATCGAGCAGGGCCGACGCCCCACGCCGGCGGCGCTGGCCAGCGCCTGCGAGCGGTTTAGCCCGACCTACGGCGAGCCATGTCACTTCAATCCCGGCTACGTGCCGCGTCCCCTCGAGACGCGCGTTCCCGCACGGCGCAAGCCGGCGCTGGCGCCATGAGGGACGCGCAGGTGCTCGCCGCCGCGCTGCTGGCATCGCTGTCGCTGGCCTGCCCGGCCGGCACGGCGCAGCGCAGCGGCCGCTGGTGCCATGGTCGTCGGTGGCCGTCAGCGGTCTGCGCAGCGAGGGCGTCGACCGCTTTCTGGGCCTGCACTACGGCGATGCGCCGACCGGCGCGGCGCGCTGGTCGCTGCCGGCGGCGCCGGCCCCCCTGCCTGCGAACCGCGTGCACGACGGCACGGTACCGGCGCCGCGCTGTCCCCAAAGCGCGACCGGCCTGGCCGCCCGCCATGAGCCGGAGGACTGCCTGTTCCTCAACGTCTACCGGCCATCGACGCCGGCGCGCGCGCCGCGCGCGATGCTGGTGTATGTGCACGGCGGTGGCGCCACCAGCGGCGGCGCCAACGACCATGACGGCAGCGCCCTGGCGCGAGGGCGACATCATCGTCATCACCATCAACTACCGGCCGGGCGCGCTCGGCTTCATGAACAGCGCCCTGCTGGCCGCCGGTGGCGCGATGGCGTGCCCTGCCAGCCTGACTACCTGGCTTTCCTATTTTTCAGAAGCAATGCAACAAAGTCATACACCAGCGCCCTGGTATCGGCATCGAGCGAGGCTAGTTCATTGACGAGAACGGCGTCCTGGAGGTCCGCCGACGGATCGAATTGCACCGGGTCGCCCGGCTGGCCGTAGCGCAGCCAGCCGGGGTCGCACAGCAACCAGCAGGCGAGCGTCTGGATATGGGGCTGCGACGGGATGCAGTCGCCGCGCAGCCACTTGCGCACGGCATGCGTGGTGACGTTGACCGGGGAGCGCTCGTTGAACATGCGCGCCGCGCCGGTGGCGCCGATATCCGGGTAGCCAGCGGCAATGAACGCGTCGGACAATCGACCGGTAAATCCGCTTCGCTCCCTCGACACGGGTGTGTCGGTGTTTTTCGATTTATTCATGAAATATTGTCACAGTCTCCCGGCCGGTTCGCCTGTGTCGGCACGCGTTTTCCGCCACCGTGCCGCCCGCGCGACGACCCTGCGCAGGTCGCCCCCACTCGCGTTCCACGGCCTGCGGCTGCCCGCGCCGCTCTCGACCAACGTGGTCGATATTACCAACCAATGACACCGTTATTGTTACAGGAAATTACAGTGAATTCTAACAAAGAAGGGAGAACATGCAACGCGAACAAGATTATACGGCCGCCATGTGGCCTTATAAGCGTGTCAATACAGGGACAGTGGAGCGCTCGGCGCCTTGGGCATCCTCGCTGCCACGGCCCGCAAGAGGAGGGAGCAGCGCGGGGCCAGCCGGCACGGCGCCGGGGGTCAGGCCATCGCCGAGGCCTGCGCGGCGCCGTGGCGCGGTGTGCCGAATAACGCCGCCACCAGCGGATCGCGCCGCCCCACCAGCGGCATGCTCGGCGCTGCCGGCGCCGGCGGGGCAAGGTCAAGGCCGGCGCGGGCGCGCAGCAAGGCCAGATAGGACGCGTGGGCGCACGGGTCGGCGTCGAGCCGATAGCGCGGTTTGGGGATGCGCCGTGGTCCCGGGCCGCGCGCCAGCACGATCAGGTCGGCCGCCACCAGCTCGCTCACGTAGCCGCGCGCGCAGGTGGCCGAACACTGCAGCAGGGTGGCTGCCTCGGCCTGCGTCATGTCGCGCGTCTGCAGCGCCGTCAACAGGGCGTCGAGGCGGCCGATGCGCAAGGCGCTCGACGGCCTCATGGCGCCCCCTTCACGGCCGTGCTCCCGGTGCCGCGGCGACGCCGCACGCGGTGCCGTTGGGATAATCGTCGGCGCTGCGCAAGGTGACGGCCGAGTGGCGCAGGTCGAGGGGCACCCGGCGGCCCTGCGAAAGATGGTCGGCGCCGATGCTGGCGTGGTGGCCCGGTCCCAGTCTGTTCATGCCGATGTTCATTTTCCTGCCTGCAGCCATGCCCTGCCTTCCTGCGTCTGCCGCAATGTCGATGGAGCCTTGCAAGGTACCGGCCAGCGGGGCGGCGTACAAACAATCAAAACTGCGAACCATTCCCGCGACGGCGATATATGCTTTGCAGGCAGTGGCGCAGCAGGTCATCGCCTCCACCTGCCGATGCTGTCCCGCGCGCGGCGCCGTGCCTGGGCGGCGAACAAAGTATGGATATCCATAGTTGGAACGATTCGTTGCGATGTCGTCACGAATACTTATGATGGTGCGCTGCGCAAGCTGCCGGCGCGGTTGGCGGTCATGCGCATCCACGGAGTATCAAATGAATTTTCAGCAATTGCGCTTTGTTCGCGAAGCGGTACGCAACAATCTGAACCTCACCGAGGTGGCGGCGGTGCTGTACACCTCGCAGTCGGGCGTGAGCAAGCAAATCAAGGACCTCGAGGACGAACTGGGCATCGAGCTGTTCGTCCGCTCCGGCAAGCGGCTTACCTCGGTGACGCGGGCGGGCGATGGCGCCGTGCAGATCGTCCATCGCATCCTGCAGGAGACGGAAAACCTGCGGCGCTACGCCAGCCAGTATGCCGACGTCGACAGCGGCCGCCTGGTGATCGCCGCCACCCATACCCAGGCGCGCTACACCCTGCCCAAGGTGATCGAGGAGTTCAACCGCGTGTTCCCGAAAGTGCGCCTGGAACTGCACCAGGGCACGCCGCGCCAGATCAGCGCGATGATCTGCAATGGCGAGGCCGATATCGGCATCGCCAGCGAAGCGCTCAACGACGCCGCCGACGTGCGTGCGTATTCCTGCTTCAGCTGGCGCCACCAGGTGGTGGTGCCGGCCGGCCATCCGCTGCTGGCGCAGGCGCCGGCCACGCTGGAAGACATCGCCGCCTATCCCCTGGTGACCTACAACGAGCAGTTCACCGGCCGCAAATGCGTCGATGCCGCCTTCAGCCAGGCCGGCCTGACGCCCGACTTGCGCCTGACGGCCATGGACGCCGACGTCATCAAGACGTATGTGCGGCGCGGCCTCGGGGTGGGCATCGTGGCCGAGATGGCACTCGAGGAGACCGAGCGCGATGGCCTGGTGGTGCTGGAAACGCAAGGCGATTTGTTCGGCAGTTGCACCACCTCGCTGGGCGTGCGCAATGGCAGCTTCCTGCCCGCCTTCGCCTACCGCTTCATTGACATGTTCGCGCCGGGACTGAAACTCGATCCGCTGGCGACGACGCCGCCGGCGTGAGCGGCCACGCCGCCGCTCACGTGGTGGCCGCTTGCCGCGCCCCGTACATGCCGGCCCGCCCGTTCAACTGCCCGGCAGCCCGGCGACGCCGATGGTGGGCGGGCCGGCACCTGGTGGCCGTCGACGGTGCTGGTGGCGACGTGGTCGCACTCGTCCGGCGCCAGGTGCGCCAGCCGCTGGTGACCAAAGAAGTCGAAGTCGATCCAGTGGGCCGAACTGCGCCCTTCCGCACAACCGATCAGGCCGCCGTAGAAGCGGCGGGCGGCATCGAGGTCGTGGACGGGAAATGCCAGGTGAAACAGTGCGGTGGAGCGCATGGCGGCCTGCTTGCTCAGTGATGGGAATCGCCAGCATGCCTCAGGCGGCGCCGCAGCGCAGAAGGGGGCAAACGCCGCAAAAAAATGGCGCTTTCACGGCAACGGTGAAAGCGCCAAAAAAAATCGCCAGGCACCGTTGCCGGTGCTGGCGATGATCGCGAGGGAACGCCGTTACCGGCGTGCCCGTGGCAAGTCTTAGAAATTGACCTTGAACTGCGCGCCCAGGGTGCGCGGCTCGTTGAGGATACCGGTCAGGTTGTCGAAATCGATCGCCCCCACCACCTGCACGCGGTCGGTGATGTTGCGCGCGAAGGCTGCCACTTCATACTTCGAATCGGCCCACTTGTAGCCAAGGCGCAAGCCACCTTCGAGCATGGACTTGGCCTTGTATTCCTTCGCTTCGTACAGGAACATATTGTAGGTGCTGCGGTAAGCCCAGTCGGTCAGCGCGAAGAACTCGCCGTTGGCCAGCGGGACGCTGTAACGCAGCGTGACATTGCCCTGCCATTTGGGCGCGCGCGGCAAGGGGTTGCCATTGATCAGCACGGTGCCGGCGAACGGACCAGCCGCATTGGTGACCGTGCATCCGGCCACGCCGGCGGTGTTGGCGAAGTTGCCGCACTGTTGCACGAACAGCTTGCTGTCCTTGATCTCGGTGTCGTTGTAGCTGCCGCCCAGGGTCAGGCGCAGCGAGTCCGACAGGTTGGCCTGGAAATCGAGCTCGACGCCCTGGCCGGTGACTTTCTCGGCGTTGATCAGCTGGTTCATATTGATCACGCCACTGCCGGCGGTCAACTGCTTGTCCTTGACGCGGTACTGGTAGACGCTGGCCGACAGGCGCGCGCGCTTGTCGAACAGGTCCTGCTTGATGCCCGCTTCATATGACAGCGCCTTCTCGGCGTTGGCGACCGACGGCCGGTCGGCCAGGCCGTTCAGGCGACCCTGGACACTCGGTGCGCGGTAGCCGGTGGCAATGCGGGCGAACAGGTTGGTGTCGGCCGCCAGGGCGTAGGTACCGGACAGGTCCCAGCTGACGTTGTTCGAATCCTTGCTGATCAGGAATGGACCGGCCGTGGTCGCTTCGACCCGCTTGGCGGAGAAATCCTTGCTGTCCTTGGTGTAACGCACGCCGCCACGCAATTTGAGCTGCTCGCTGACGGTGTAGTTGAGCGAGCCAAACGCGGCCCACGACTTGGCGTCCTGGGTCTGGGTGGCGTAGAACGGGCTTTGCGGATTGCCAGGCGCGAGCGAGTTGAAGCTGATGCTGTCGATCTGGATGTTTTCCTTGAAATAGAACAGGCCGCCAATCCACTGCAGGGGGCCGGCGATGTTCGATTCGGCGCGGAATTCCTGGGTCAGCTGCTTGTGGTTCGGCAACAGGTCGGCTGTTTCGACGACAAACGGAATGAAGCCCGGCCCCATCGGCTGCGCGTACACGGCGCCGTAGCCGCCGTCGACGTCGGCGCGGCTGTAGAACTCCGCCTTTTCGTAGCCGGTGATCGAGTGCAGGGTGACGTTGTCGAGGTTCCAGCGCAGGCGCAGGCTGCCGCCCTTGGTTTTCAGGGTTTGCAGGTTGACGCCATCGGTGGGATAGCTGCCGTAATCAAAACCGTCGACCAGTTCGTTGCTGCCCTTTTTGATGATATTGGCGCGGAACAGGGTGGCGTTGTTGTCGAGGTCGCGCGCATGCAGGTTGAACAAGGCGCTGAAGGCCTTGCTCGGCTGGACCAGCAGTTGTACGCGGCCCGCGTTGTCCTTGTAGCCTTCGAAGTCGCGGGTGCCGGTAGGACGGGAATTGTGCACGCGGTCGTCGCGGTTTTGCGACTGCAGCGACACGCGCAGGGCGACGGTGTCGCTCAGCGGCACGTTATAGGCGCCCTCGGCATTCTTGGCGCCGTAGTTGCCCAGGCCAACCGTGGCATAGCCCTCGGTCTTGAAGACGGGCTTGGCCGAATCGAACTTGATCACGCCGGCCGGCGAATTGCGGCCGAACAAGGTGCCCTGCGGGCCGCGCAGCACTTCGACCTGGTCGACGTCGAACACGGGAAAGCCCTTGAGCATCGGGCTTTCCTGGACGATATCGTCCACCACGAGGCCGACCGGCTGCGAGGCGTTCAAATCGAAATCGGTATTGCCCTGGCCGCGAATATAAAAGCGGGGGAACGAGCGGCCGTAGTCCGATTCAACGGACAGGCTGGGCGCGCGGCTCGACAGGAAGCGGATGTCCTGGCCGCCGGCGACCAGGGTGTCGAGCTTTTCGCCCTTGAGCGTGGTGATCGACATCGGCACATCCTTGATGTTTTCCGAACGGCGTTGGGCGGTCACGATCACGGTCTCAAGCTGGCCGGCGGACGGGCGTGCGTCGGCCCCCGTGGTTTCCTGCGCCAGGGCGGCATGCATGGGGAAAGCAGCAGCAATTGCCAGGCACAGCGCGCTGGGGCTGGCGAGACGGAGTCCGTGAGGTTTTTTCATTATCGAATCCTGTGATATGACGAGGGCAACGCGCGGCTGGCGCCGGCACCGATGGGAATACTGCTATGCAGCATAACAAGATCAACATTGCGGGGAAAGGCGCTGTTGTTATTTTGAGTAGTCGGCGTGAGCGGCCAAATGGCTTGACAATTGTGTCTTTAGCAAAACAGCCACGACACTTTACGTCCGCGCTGTCATCACCCCGTCATCGAAGGCCGCTATGATCAGGGCTCTAAACGTGTGTTCTCCTCGAACTCCCTTTTTTGCCAGCCATTACGGCTGGCTTTTTTTTTGCCCCTGCGGCGCGGCGCATGGCGCGCCGCACCGCCCCCGTCACGGCTGGGCCGGTACGACCAGCTCGGGCACCAGGGCCGGTGTGGCAAACAGGTAGCGCCGCGTCAGTAGTGGTGCGATGTCGTCGGCCGGCATCGGCCGCGCCACGAAATACCCCTGCACCTCGTTGCAGCCCAGTTGTTGCAAGATCTTGAGCTGGGCGGCAGTTTCGACGCCTTCTGCCACCACCGCCATGCCCAGCGCGTGCGCCATCGAGACGATGGCGCGGAAAAACACCTTGCCTTCGCGCGAGGTGCCCAACGCGGCGGTGAAGGCGCGGTCGACCTTGAGCACATCCATTTTCAGGCGCTGCAACTGCGACAGGGACGAATAGCCGGTGCCGAAATCGTCGATGTGCAGCTTGATGCCCAGTGCGCGGATGGCGGCCAGTTCGGCGACGATGGCGTCCTGGTCGCCTATCATGGCCGATTCGGTGATTTCCACTTCGAGCAGGTCCGGCGCCACACGGTGGCGCTGCAGGGCGTCTTCGAGTTGCTGGCGCACGCCGCCGCGCTGGAACTGGCTGGGCGAGACGTTGATCGAGACGGGCACCGGGGCGTGGCCGGCGGCGCGCCAGGCGGCCAGCTGGGCACAGGCCTTGTCGATCACCATGGCGCCGATCGGCAGGATCAAGCCGCTCTGCTCGGCCAATGGAATGAAGTCGCCCGGCGCCACCATGCCCAGCAGCGGATGGCGCCAGCGCAGCAGTGCTTCCATGCTGACCAGTTCGCCCGTGTGCGTGTCAACCCTGGGCTGGTAGTACAGCAGGAACTGGTCCTCGGAAATTGCCGCCAGCAAACCGTGCTTCAGGCGGGCCCGGGTCTTGATGGTGGCCGACAGGGCCGGATCGAAGAAGCGGAACTGCCCCTTGCCTTCGCTCTTGCCGGCATACATGGCGATGTCGCTGTGCTTGATCAGGGTGCCGGCATCGCCGCCGTCGCGGGGGAACACGCTGATGCCAATCGAGGCGCCCACCACCTGCACGTCGTCGGCAATCGAAAACGGCGCCGACAGGGCGTCGACGATGCGGCCGGCGACGGCGGCGATCTGCAGGTCGCCGCCGGTGGGGGCGAGCAGGACGATGAACTCGTCGCCGCCGAAACGCACCACATGGTCGCCCGGGCGCAGCAGCGCCCCCAGGCGACGGGCCACCGCCTTGAGTAACTGATCGCCCACGGCGTGGCCCTGGGTGTCGTTGACATGCTTGAAGTCGTCGAGGTCGATGAACAGCACGGCAAATTCGACCTCGTCCGTGCGCGCGAGGGCGATGGCCGCTTCGATATAGCCCAGGAACCAGTGGCGATTGCGCAAGCCGGTCAGGCTGTCCTCGTTGGCCAGGCGCTCCAGCTCGGCCTCGTGGGCCTTGCGCTCGCTGACATCCTGCAACGTCACGGCCAGGCCGTTACCGACCCGCACCAGGCGCCGGTGGCCCCAGCGGATATTGAGCCGGTTGTCGGTCGGCATGCGCCGGTCGTCTTCGTAGAAGCCGTTCTCCATCGCTTCGCGGTAGGTGCCCACGAGGTCGTCGCCGAAGCGGCCGCGGTCGATATGGGACAGGCGCCGGCCCAGCAAATCGGTGCGCGGCATGCCATAGAAAAAAGCGCCCCGCTCGTTGCAATCGACGATCTCGAAGTCGAGGATGATGCCGTGGCGGTCGCGCACGGCGGCGACCATGTAAAAGCCGTCGTTGGCGCTTTCGGTGGCCGTGCGGTAGGCGCTGCGCACTTCTTCCTGCTCCCGCATGCGGGCCGCCGCGCGCGCCGCCAGCACGCTTGCCAGCACCGCCAGCACGAACAGCAGCACACTACTGAGCATGGCCGTCGCGCGGCCGTCGCGCGACGACTGGTGCACCGCCGCCAGGGCGTCGTCACGTCCCAGGCCGACCAGCGCGACGAGCGGATAGGCCGAGGAGTGGCGCCAGGCCAGCACGCGGGCGACACCATCGCTGAACGCGCCCTCGCCCTGCGCCGGCGCCAGGCGCACGCCCCGGTCGGCCGACCAGAGGGCGTCATCGACGGGCAGCAGGGAGACGGCGGCCGACGGCACGCGGGCGGCGCCGTCGCCACGCTGTTCCACGCGCAGGCCACCATCGCGCGCGGCCATGGCCACCATGCCGCGCGCGCCCAGGGTGTCGGCGCCGACGAAGCCGGTGAAGTAGCGGGCATTGACCGCCATCAGCACCACGCCGGCGAACTCGTCGCTGCTGGTGTCGAGCCGGCGCGTAAACAGCAGGGCGTCGTGGCGCAGCGACAGCTCGGGCGGCACCGCGCCGATGCGCAGCGCACTCGATATATTGTTGCGGTGGTCGATAAAAAACCCCGTGCTGGCCAGGTTGATGGCCGTGGGGTTGTCCTGGGTCGATGAGCGCAGCACGCCATCGGCGCCGATGATGCTGACGGCGACGAAGGCTTCATCGGTGAACATGCCGTCGCGCTTGAGCCGCTCGAGCAGGTGCGGGCTGTCGGCGTGCTCGGCGCTATGCTTGAGCTGCATGGTGATCTGGTCCATCTGCCCCACCGAGCGGGTGATGTACTGCTCGTAGGCTTCGGCCAGGGCAGCCGCTTCGCGCTGGACCACCTGCTCCGCGCGAACGAGCTCGGTGTCGCCGCGTGACAAGGTGAAGTACCACATCACGGCGCAAACGAGCAGCGCCAGCACGGGCCAGAACAGGCGGTGAAACAGATTGATCGACTTGAAGGTGGGCATGGGTGGCAAGAGTAAGGACAGTCGTCGCGCGCCTGGAACCCGCCCGCGCAGGCGGGATGTTGAATTACAGCAATTATGGGCACGCAATGCTACAGGCGCATGACATGGGCCGCGCCGCCGGTGCGGCCGGCGCCGGTCTGCCCACTCTCTTGTTGCGCCATCAACAGGGCGGCGCCAGCGGCGCAAACTGCTTCCACAAGCGGACGACTTTTTTGTCGTTGCGGTGCATGTGCGCGGCCAGGAAGCCCTTGACGAAGCCGACATCGCCCTCGAGCTGGGGGTGGGCGGTGGACAAGCCCGTCAGCAGCTGCTCGGCGACGGCGTAGTCGTTGAGCAAGCCCAGCTCGTCCTGCAAGTGCGTCAAGCCTTGCAGGTAAGGCCGCACGGTGCCTGGCGCAAACAGGGCGCCGAAAAACTCCGTGGCGTAACGTGTTTTTTTCGCCGCGATCCGCAAGCGGTGCCGCATTTCCGGCGTGGCGGTGGCCAGATTGCGGGCGCGCTGGCGCAGCCGTTTTTGATCGCGCCTGAGCACGTCGCGGGCGAAACGCACGACCGGTTGGGCCAGCTTGCCAGCGTGGGTGTTGTCCTGGTCGTCGCGCCAGCCCATGGCGTGCACCCAGCGGCCCAGGCCCAGCACCAGGCGGGTGTAGCGCGGTGAGGCGACCGCGGCGGCCGTGCGCCGGCGCTGCGCTTCGGCTTCGTCGTCCGCCGTCTGCTGCACGTTGTCGATATGGACCGTGTCGGCTGCCTGCCGGGCCAGCGCCGGCAAGGTCGAGCCGGACAGCACGTCCCAGTCGCGCGCCTCGCCCAGTTCGGCGGCAAGCCAGTCGAGCTCCGCCTGCAGGTCGGCCGGCAAGTGGAGCAGGCCGTTGAACATGCTCACGGCCGAACGCAGGCGCCGCATGCCGACCCGCATCTGGTGCAGGCTTTCCACGTCGATGCCTTCGGCCACCCGCTGATCGTTGCCCTGGATGTGGGCCAGGCAGCTGGCGGCGATGTCGACAAACGCCTGCTCGGTCGTCATGCTGCGCGACAGGGCCGGCCGGGTCGCCTTGACGGCGCCTTCCGCCTGCGCCTGCAGCAAGGCGTAGCCCCGGTCGGCCTTGCTGTCCTGGCCAACGCGCACGGGGATGTCGTTCTGCAGTGCCAGCGCCAGGTCGAACAACTGGCCCGCGTCACCGGATTTGAGCTCCAGTTCGAGTTCGCTGATGGGGATGGTTTTGTCGCCGCATTCGAGCGTGCCCCGATCGAGCGCGCATTCGACCTGGCCGCCGTTGCGCAATTGCACTTCCCAGGCGGTGCGCCGGACCTTGGTGGCGAACACGGGCGCCAGGCGTTTTTTCAGCGCGGGCGCCCGGCCCAGGTCGCGCCGCACCGCCTTGTCGTCGATCAGCGCGCGCAAATGGTCGAGCTCGGGTACGGGCCCGGCAACGGAGCGCTCCCATTCTTGACGGCTGTGCAAGCCCCCGGCTGCGCTGCCATTGCCCTTGATATTCTGGATCCAGCGGCCCCGGCTGCGCCTGATGCGCAAGCCGATATGGCGCTTGCGCAGTTTGAGTTCGGGGGTGTCGAAATAGGTGTCCTGCTGGTCCAGTTCGCGCGCCTGGACGCCGTCTGGCGAACTGAGCAAAGGATGCCGCAAGACGGCCTCTTCGAATTGTGCGTCAACCAGTAATTTGAGTTCGATTTCCATGCTGCCCCCGTCGGCCAAGCCGCGTCGTGTCCTGGTTCGACCGGGCCCGCGCGACAAAGTGCGGCGCCGATGACGACAATGGCGCGCCGTTTGCGCGCACGCAAACGGCGTGCAATCAGGCCGCGCAATGAGGGGACCGGCGACGGGGGGGCCACCCAGCGGCGCGTCCGCTCAGGCTGGCCGGGCGCGCCGGTAGCCCAGCCCCAGCAAGGCCGCCATCACCAGGCCCAGGCTGCTGGGCTCGGGCACACTGGCCGGTGGCGTGGTGGCCACGGCGTTGCCGCTGAAGCCGGCGCTGCCGAAATCGGTGCGGCCCAGGCCAAACGCGCCGCCGTCGGCGCAGTCGTTCGAGATCAGGTTGTTGTCGAGGCTGATGGCGGCATGGCGCGCAATCACGCGCCCGCACAACACACTGGCGCCGACGTTGAGCGTGACACTTTGGGCGGCGATGATATTTCCCGCAAAAATCGTCCCTGCCCCCAGCGTGGCCGAAGTGCCCACGTCAAAGAACACCCCCGTGTCGGCGCCGCCGTTGATGATTTCCACCATCGACGCGGTCGAGGTGGTCAGCGTCGTGCCGATCTGAAACACGAACAGGGCGTTGGCCTGGTGCTGCGCATCGAGGACCAGCGTGCCGGTCAGCTGGGCGAACGAGGACAGCAGGAAGATGCCCGAGGTGAGGGTCAGGCCGCCCAGGTCCTGCCCGCTCAGGTCGCGGGTAAATGCCAGTCCCGCCAGTAAGCCGCTGGCGGCGTCGGCGTCGGCCTGCGCTTGCAGGGCCAGCGCGTCGCCGCCATGGACCGTGCCGTCGATGCTCGACAGGACCAGTCCCGTCAGGGCCGTGCCGGGGGCGACGCCCACCGCACCGTTGATGGCGGTGGCGCCGGTACTGCTGACGGCAGCGCCGGCGAGCACACTGAACGATTGGGCGCTGGCCAGGATGGGCGCGGCCAGCGCGGGCGCAGGCATTGCCATGCACAATAACAAGGCGGTGGTGCAGGGCAAGCAGTGGATCAGTAATTTCATTGCATATACTCATTAATTATGTACGGAAGTAAATATCTTTCGATAATGACTTGAATTCAAATTGAATAAGCAAGAAATATGCTAGCAATCTAAGTGCTTGATTAATATAAAAAATAGAATCAACTAAATATAACCTTCGAGAATAATGTAAATAAAACCGGCAATATAATATTTCCAGTTATAAATATCGGGCGCGACTGGCCCCGGCGCGCTTACGCCAGCACGTGCCGCAGCAGCAAGCCCGACAGCACGAACATGCTCAACCCGATCAGGCCGTCGAGCAACTGCCAGGCGCGCGGGTGGGCGAACCACGGCGCCAGCGCGCGCGCGCCGTAGCCAAGCAGGCTGAACCAGGTGATGCTGGCGGCGCAGGCGCCGGCCACAAACCAGCCTTGCACGGGCGCCGGTTGCTGCGCGCCGATGCTGCCGATCAGCAAAACCGTATCGAGGTAGACGTGGGGATTGAGCAATGTAAACGCCGCCGCCTGGGCCAGGGCGGCGCCGCGCCCCAGGCCGACGCCGGCGGCGCTCGCCGTCAGTTGCTGCGGCCGGCGCGCGCGGCGCAGGGCCTGGTAGCCATACGAGGCAAGAAAGAGCGCGCCCACCAGCGCCAGCGCCGACGCCAGCGCGCCATGCCGGCCCAGGAGGCGGGCCATGCCGAACACGCCCGCCGTGATCAGCACGCCGTCGGCGATGGCGCAGAACAGCACGATGGCGCCCACGTGCTCGCGGCGCAAGCCCTGGCGCAGCACGAAGGCGTTCTGGGCACCGATGGCGACGATCAGGCCAAGGCTGAGGAACAGGCCGTGCGAGAACACGGCAAGGAGGGGCAAGGTGGGCATGGAAGGTGTCATGGCGCCATCTTGCCAAGGGGTGGCGATGAAGGCAAACTACCTTTATTGAACCTACATTAGCCAAACTACATTCATGTTGGACTACAACGCCCTGTCGGCCCTGGCCGCCGTGATCCGCGAAGGCAGTTTCGAGGCCGCCGCGCGCGCCCTGCACGTGACGCCGTCGGCCGTGTCGCAGCGCATCCGCCTGCTCGAGGAGCGGATCGGCTGCGCGCTGGTGGTGCGCGAACAGCCGTGCCGGGCCACGCCGACGGGGCAGCACTTGTGCCGCCACGTCGACCAGGTACGCCTGCTCGAACAGCAGTTGCGCGAGGCGGTGCCCGGGGTGGGCGGCGCCGACGGCGCCCGCGTCGGCGTGCCGATCGCCGTCAATGCGGACAGCCTGGCGACCTGGCTGACGCCGGCCCTGGCCGCCTTGACGCTGACGGCGCCCCTGCTGATCGAGGTGGCCGTCGATGACCAGGACCACACCGCCGAATGGCTGCGCAGCGGCGCCGTGCTGGCCGCCGTGAGCGCCAGCGCGCACGCCAGCGCCGGCTGCAACAGCCGTGCGCTGGGGGCGATGCGCTACGTGGCGGCGGCCAGCCCGGCGTTCGTGGCGCGCCATTTCAGCGCCGGCGTCGATGGCGCCAGCCTGGCGCAGGCGCCCAGCCTGCTGTTCAATGCCAGGGATGCGCTGCAGTCCCGCTGGGTGCTTGCCGTGTGCGGGCGCCACGTCGACTTGCCCCGTCACGTGCTGCCGTCGAGCGAGGCGTTCGTGACGGCCGCGCTGGCCGGCATGGGCTGGGGCATGCACGCACAGTCGCTGATCAAGGCCCACCTGGCCGCGGGCACGCTGGTCGAACTGGTCGCCGGCACGCCCCTCGATGTGCCCCTGTACTGGCACAGCGCGCGCGCCGCCTCGGGCCTGCTCGAGCGCCTCAGCGGCGCCGTCATCGCCGCCGCCGCTGCCGCCCTGCTGCCGCCCTGAACGGCGCCGCCGCGGCCATCGTATATACCGGCAGGGCATGATCTTATAGCGACTTGATCGTTCGCCGCGCGCCAGCCGGCCTCTATAGTGACGGGTTATTCAATCAATCGGAGTTGTCATGCTGGTTCGCCGTTCCCTGTTGCTGGCCGCCGCGGCCCTGTCCCTGCCCGCCCTCGCCGTCGCCGCCGCCGCCGGGGCCACCGAGGTGGTCCGGATCGGCCACGTCGCCGCCACCTCCGGCGCCGTCGCCTATTTTGGCAAGGACAATGAAAACGGCGCCCGCATGGCCGTCGAAGCGCTCAACGCGCGCGCCATCAAGATCGGCGGCAAGCCGGTGCGCTTCGAACTGCTGGCCGAAGACGACGCGGGCGACCCGAAACAGGCCACCGCCGCCGCCCAGAAACTGGTCGATGCGAAGGTCAACGCGGTGATCGGCCACCAGACCTCGGGCACCAGCATTCCCGCCTCGAAAATATATTTTGACAACGGCATCCCGCAAATTTCACCCTCGGCCACCAGCCCCCAGTACACGGCGCAAGGATTCAACACCACGTTCCGGGTGGTCAGCAACGACCAGCAGCTGGGCCGCGTGCTGGGCCGCTACGCCGTCACCGGGCTGGCCGTCCGCCGGGTGGCCGTGATCGACGACCGCACCGCCTACGGCCAGGGCGTGGCCGCCGAGTTCATCAAGGGCTTCAAGGAAGCGGGCGGCACGATCGTCGGCAAGGAATTTACCACCGACAAATCGAGCGAGTTCAGCGCCATTCTCACCAAGGTGCGCGCCAGCAAGCCGGACCTGGTGTTTTTCGGCGGCATGAGCGCAGTGGCCGGCCCCATGCTGCGCCAGATGAAACAGCTCGGGTTCGGCAACACCAAGCTGGTCGGCGGCGACGGCATCTGCTCCGACGAGATCGTCAAACTGGCGCAGGGCGCGCTGGCCGACGGCCAGGTGGTGTGCGCGGAGGCGGGCGGCGTCGAAGAGAAAGGCAAGGCGGCCATCGCGCAGTTTCACGCCGCCTACAAAAAACGCTTCGGCATCCCCGTGCAGATCTATTCCCCGTACACCTACGATGCGGTGATGACGCTGGCCGAGGCCATGGTCAAGGCGGGCTCGAGCGCGCCGGCGAAATACCTGCCGACGCTGGCGGCGATCCGCTATCCGGGCATCACCGGCATGATCGCCTTCGACAAGGCGGGCGACATCCGCGACGGCACCCTGACCCTGTACACCTTCAAGGGCGGCCACCGCAGCCTGGTGGCGGTGACGAAATAACGCTGTGGGGGGTTTGCCACAGCGGCGCCCCCGCCTCCCCCGTATCGCCGCATCTTCTGCGTTTGCGCAAACAGCGTCCCGCTTATGCGGTGAGCATGATCAATACAACTTCGCCACTATTGATCAGGAGGATGTATGCAAAAGAGCTTGTTTGCCGCCGCCGTCATGACGGCCGGTGCCGGCGCCGCCCACGCGCAGACCAACGTCACCATCTACGGCATTGTCGATGCCGCCTACGTGCGTGAAAGCGGCGGCGCCGCCGGCACCAACAATAAAATCACCAGCGGCGCCGCCGCCGCCTCGCGCATCGGCTTTCGCGGCACCGAAGACCTGGGCGGCGGCATCACCGCCCTGTTCACCCTGGAAAACGGCTTTCGCGTCGATACGGGCGAAGTCGATGCCAGCGGCACCATCTTCAATCGCCAGGCCTATGTGGGCCTGCGCAGCAGCGCCGGCACGCTCACGCTGGGGCGCCAGTACACGCCGTGGCACCAGGCGCTCACCCAGGTGGGCGACCCGTTCAACACGGGCACCGCCGGCACCGCGCGCAGCCTGTTCCCCGACTACGGCGCCAACGTCCGCTCCAGCAATACCATCCTGTACAGCGCGCCCGTGCTGGAAGGCTTCACGGGCGAACTGGCCTACAGCCCCGGCGAGCAGGCCGGCAGCAACGACGCCGGCCGCCAGTTCGGCGGCGCCGTCGGCTACAGCGCCGGGCCGCTGGCCGTGCGACTGGCCTACAACAACCGCAACAGCGACGTCGCCGCCGCCCCCGGCGTGACGCCCATCAGCCGCACCATCGCCACCAATACCCTGCTGGTGGCCAGCTACGACTTCCAGGTCGTCAAGGCGCACTTCGCCTACGGCCGCGACCACGGTTTCAACAGCGCGCCGCTGGGCAACACCAGCAACCCCTTCGGCGGCGTGGCGCCCGTGCCGTCGACCGACAGCACCGACCTGCTGCTGGGGATCACGGCGCCGTTCGGGCCCGGCACCGTCCTCGCTTCGCTGATGCGCAAGAACGACAAGACCACGTTCAACCAGGACGCCCATTCCTGGGCCATCGGCTATGTCTATCCGGTGTCG
The DNA here is from genome assembly GCF_049898325.1 of Massilia sp. DWR3-1-1. NCBI lineage: Bacteria > Pseudomonadati > Pseudomonadota > Betaproteobacteria > Burkholderiales > Oxalobacteraceae > Massilia > Massilia sp. DWR3-1-1. The sequence goes on from NZ_JAFCXL010000001.1 coordinate 18,723, forward strand.
AAGCGCACCAATTTTTATGCCGCCTACGGTGCCATCAGCAACCGCAATGGCGCCGGCTACACGGTGGCCAACAACACGGAAGCGGGCTCGGGCGACCGGGCCTTCAACCTGGGGGTGCGCCACAGTTTTTGAGCGCGCGGCGGCAGGCGGGACAGGGCCGGGCAAATCAGGCAGAATAGCCATCCGACTTTCCCTTGATGGAGATGGCATGCCCGATCCCCGCGCCCTGTTGCGCCAGATGTTCGACGCCGCGGTCAGCGCCGCCCAACCCCGCGACTGCCTGCCGCCCCACCTGCCGGCCGCGCCGCGCGGGCGCACCATCGTCATCGGCGCCGGCAAGGCCTCGGCCGAGATGGCGCGCGCGCTCGAGCAGCACTGGCCGGGCGAACTGGCCGGCCTGGTCGTCACGCGCTACGGCTACGCGGTGCCGTGCGAGCGCATCGAGATCGTCGAAGCGGCCCACCCCGTGCCCGACCAGGCCGGCATGACGGCGGCCCGGCGCATCCTCGCGCTGGTGCAAGGCTTGCGCGCCGACGACCTGGTGATCTGCCTCATTTCCGGCGGCGGCTCGTCCCTGCTGGCGCTGCCGCTGGACGGCGTGACCCTGGCCGACAAGCAGGACCTCAACCGCGCGCTGCTCAAAAGCGGTGCCACCATCGGCGAAATGAACTGCGTGCGGCGCCACCTGTCGGCCGTCAAGGGCGGCCGCCTGGCCGCCGCCTGCCACCCGGCGCGCGTGCTCACACTGCTCATTTCCGACGTGCCGGGCGACGATCCGGCCGACATCGCCAGCGGCCCCACCAGCGCCGACCCCAGCACCTGCGCCGATGCCCTCGACATCCTGCAGCGCTACGCCATCGGCGTGCCGCCCGCCATCCGCACATTGCTTGAGACGGGCGCCGGCGAATCGCTCAAGCCGGGCGACGCCCGCCTGGCCGGTAACGCCATTCGCATGATCGCCACGCCGCAGATGGCGCTCGAAGCGGCCGCCGCCGTCGCCCGCGCCGCGGGCGTTCCGGTCCACATCCTCGGCGACAGCATCGAGGGAGAAGCGCGTGAAGTGGGCATCGTCATGGCCGGCATCGCCCGCCAGGTGCGCACGCACCATCAACCGTTCACGCCGCCCTGCATCGTGCTCTCGGGCGGCGAAACCACCGTCACCGTGCGCGGCGACGGCCAGGGCGGGCGCAACGTCGAATTCCTGCTCTCTCTTGGCGTGGCCTTGAATGGCCTGGCGGGCGTGCACGCGATCGCCTGCGACACCGACGGCGTCGACGGCCAGGCAGACATCGCCGGCGCCCTGCTGGCCCCCGACACGCTGGCACGCGCCTGGGCGCTGGGCATCAAGCCGCGCGCCAGCCTGGCCAACAACGACGGCCACGGCTTCTTCCAGGCGCTGGGCGATTCCGTCGTGTGCGGGCCCACCCTCACCAACGTCAACGATTTCCGGGCAATTTATATCGACGCGGACCCAGTGGCATAAAAATCATGCATTTGTGACAATTGGAGAGTTTTGCGGCACTGCCGGCGCGTTACACTGGCGCTCTTTCCTCAGAGAATTCCATGCGCCCCACTCCCCTGTTCCGTCACTGTTTGTCGACCCTGCTGGCGGCCATCGCCCTGGCCGGCGGCGCCCTCCCCGCCGCCGCCCAGAGCAGCCTGGCCACCTCGCCCGCGCTGGCCTGCCTGGTCAGCGTTGACGGCGTGGACGCGCCGCCGGCGTATCCGGAGCCGGCCTTGCTGCGCAAGGAAGGCGGCACCGTGCGCGTGCAGCTCGATTTTAGTGCGGCCGACGCGGCGCCGAGCGTGAAAATCCTGTCGCGGCCGCTGATGGGCGAGTTCGACGACACCGTGACACGCCACGTCAAGCGCCTGCGCGTGCCGTGCATGCAGCCGGGCGACGCGCCGGTCCAGCTGACCCAGGACTATGTGTTCGACACCGACCAGCAAAGCCGGGTGATCGCCGCGGCGCCGCGCGACAACGCCGATCCGGCCCGCGCCGAGCAGCTCAAATGCATGGCCCACAAGGACGGCATCGTGCGGCCCGAGTTCCCCAAAGACGCCCTCCGCCTCGGCGAGAAAGGCACCATGATCGTGCGCGTGCGCTTCGCCGGCCCCACCGAGCAGCCCACCATGACGGTGGTGCAGACGCTGCCCTCGCGCTCCCTGCGCCGGGCGGTAACGGCGTACGTGGCCGGCTTGCGCGTGCCTTGCCTGGGCGAGCGCCCGCTCGAGACGCTGATCGCCTACAAATACGTCTACCACAATGGCGATCGGGTGCTGCTGCGCGACAGCCCGCTGCTCGAGGTGCTGGCCGCCGCGCGCGACCTGAAAACGCCGGCGCGCTTCGATTTCCGCACCATGGGCTGCCCGTTCGAACTGCGCCTGACCTACCACCAGCCGTTCAGCCCCAACAACGTCGAGCAGCTCGACAGCGCGATGGCCGCACGCGAGCCCTTCATGGACTGGCTCAAGGCGCTGACCCTGGACCAGTCCAATTCGGCCAACGCCGAGGTGTTCGGCGCCCGCTTCGTGGTGGCCGTGCCGTGCACGGCGCTCGATCTGTAGCGGGGCCGCCGCTGGCGCAGGCGCCAGCGCCTTGCATGCGACGGCGATGTATGGCAGCGTGGCAGTTTCGTCGAAAGTGCCCGCCCCGTGAGTGATTCCCCGCCATCGACCGCAGCGCTGCTGCAACGCGCCGTCGCCCTGCACCAGCAGGGCAGCTTCGACGCCGCCAGCGCCCTGTATCAGCAGGTGCTGGCGCGCGAGCCGCGCCAGTTCGACGCCCTGCACCTGGCCGGCGTGATCGCCCGCCAGCAGGGCGACGCCGGCGCCGCGGTGACGCTGATCGGGCAAGCCATCGCCGTCGATGGCAGCCACGCCCGCGCCCACTGCAACCTGGGGGCGGCGCTGGCCGACCTCGGTCGCAGCGGGGAGGCGCTGGCCAGCTACGAGCGGGCGATCGCCCTCGACGGCGGCTATGCCCTGGCCCACAGCAACCGCGGTAACGCGCTGCGCACCCTGGGTCGCCTCGACGACGCCATCGCCAGCTACGAATGCGCGCTGCGCCTGCAGCCGGCCTCGTACGACGCCGCCTGCCAGCGCGCCATCGCCCTGCACGACCAGGGCCGCCACCAGCAGGCGCAAGACGGCGCCGAATACGCGCTGCGCTTGCGGCCCGCGCAGCCGCAGGCGTGGAGCGCGCGCGGCAATGCGCTGCACGCGCAGGGCGATTTTACGGAAGCGCTGGCCAGCTTCGAACGCGCCATCGCGCTGGGCGGCCCACGCGCCGATGTGCTGGGCTGGCGCGGCGGCGCCCAGTTCAAGCTGGGCCAGTTCGAGGCGGCACTGGCCAGCTTCGAGGCCGCGCTGGCGCTGCGGCCCGACCACGCCGGCAGCGCGCTGCGGCGCGCCCACGCGCTCGACGCGCTGGGCCGCCACGACGCCGCGGCGGCCGTCTTCGACGACGCGCTGGCGCTGGGCGCCGATCGCGGCCAGGTGCATTTCGCGCTGGCCGCGCTGGGCCGCTTGCCGGCGCCGGCCGCCGCGCCGGCCGCCTACGTGACGGCGCTGTTCGACCAGTACGCCGACCACTTCGACGCCCACCTGGTGGACCAACTGGCCTACCGCACGCCGCAACTGGTGGCGGCGGCGCTCGAGCGCAGCGGGGTCAGTGCCGGCGCCGCCCTCGACGTGGCCGACCTGGGCTGCGGCACCGGCTTGTGCGGCGCGCTGCTGCGGCCGCTGGCGACCAGCCTGGCCGGGGTCGACCTGTCGCCCGCCATGCTCGAGCGGGCGCGCGCGCGCGGCCTGTACGACACGCTCGTGTGCGCCGATATCGCCGCCTTCCTGGCGGGACGGGTGGCAGCGTTCGACTTGCTGGTGGCGGCCGATGTACTGGTCTATATCGGCGCGCTCGATGCGCTGTTCCGGGCGGCGCGCCAGGCGCTGCGGCCAGGCGGGCGCTTCTGCTTTTCGGTGGAGCTGGCGGACCAGGCAGACTTTGTGCTCACGCCATCGCGTCGCTATGCGCACAGCGCCGCGTACATCGGCGCGCTGGCGGCGGCGAACGGACTGGCCGTGATCGAGGCGGCCGGCGCGCCGCTGCGACGCGAGCGCGGCGCCGATGTGGATGGCGTGGTGTTCGTGCTGGCCAAGGGCCGCGACGCGCCAGTGATGCGCGATTGCGCATAACCGGGCGATGCCAGGTCAGCGTTCGGCCAGGTGCTCGTAGACGAAGGACTTCAGGGTCAGCAGCACCGCCTCGTCGACCTGCTCGTCGAACTCGATACCGTAGCGCATCTGCTGGGACAGTTTGCCCTTGATGCTGCGGATCACGCAGGGCACGCTGACGACGCGCGCCTTGTCCGACATCTTGAGGCGGAATGACACTTTCAGGCGGGTGCCCGGCTGGCCCAGAATGAAGCCGGTGGCCACCGCGCAGCCGCTGCCGGACAGGTTGGTGATCACCGCCGGCACCGTGTAGTTGTCCTGCATGGTGATCGACGCGGGAATCTGCGCGTCGACGCGCAGCGCCTGGCGGAACGACTTGGTGACGGCATCGGTGGGATAGCGCAGGAACAGGTGGCCGCTGGGCAGCGGCGCGTAGCGCATCACGGTGGTCTTGAACATGCACAGGCTGCGCCCGAAAATAACCTGTACCGTCAAGCCGATACCCTCAAAGGTCTGCCAGGTCTGCGCCGTGCCCAGGCCCAGCGCGGGCGCCGACACGATCACCGACTGCAGGGGAATGCGGCCGTAGAACTCGACCGGCACATTGCGCGGCTCGTAGTCGCTGGGCAGCTTGAAGGTGAGGATCACCCCTTCCGCATTGTGCTTGAGGTACTTGAGGGGATCGTGCGTCTGCGCCGGCCCCTTGTCGTCCGCCGACGAGGTTTCGGCGTCGACCACCTGGCGCCCCGTTTCGCCCTCGCGGGCCGCGCGCACCGGCATGGCCGACATCAGGCGCTCATGGACGACGGCGTCGGTCACCATGAAACCGGCAGGGGCGAGCAGTTCGCCGGAACGCAGGTAGATCGACCATGGTAGCGGTGCGCCCACTGGCAAATCCTGGCCCGACAAGTAAACGTACTGTTGCTTGGTCATGTGAATCAAGAATAAATACAGGGCGAGACGGTGGGCGGAGCGATGCAGCTTGTTTTTACATCAACTTCAATCATAGCGGCTTATGGCGCAGAAGACTACCGCATCGGTAGAAAAGTTTCCAAAAGTCACGAATGGCGTCCCGCACATCCCCCCTGCGTGCGCGCCTTGCCCCTATATTACCCTTGCCGCAGCATTCCCAGCCAGCCGGGCACTTGACCCAAAAGATACAGGACGACGCCGATCATGCCCCCCACCAGGGTGCCGTTGATGCGGATGAACTGCAAGTCCTTGCCAATATTCAGTTCGATCTGCTCGGACATCTCCGTGCTGTCCCAGCGTTTGACGGTGTCGGCGATGTGGCCGGTGAGGAACTGGGCGAACTCGGGGGCGGCGCTGCGCACGGCCGCTTCCAGGTGCGTGTTGAGCGAGGCGCGCAGGCGCGCATCGTCGGCCAGGGTGCGGCCGATCCACAGGCCGGCGGCCACCACGCGCTGGTGCAGCACCGAGTCGACCTGCTGCAGATCGTTTTTCAGCCAGGCCTTCAGGTCGTCCCACAGCGATTTGAGATAGCCGTTCAGGGCTGCATCCTGCAGCAGGTACTGCTTGATTTCTTCGCCCTTGGCGTGAAACGCCGGGTCGGCCTTGAGGCGTTCGACGAAGTCGCGGGTGAACTGGTCGAAGTTTTTCCGCAGCGGGTGGTCCGGGTCGTCGTTCACGCGCGCCAGGATGCTCGCCGCCATGCGCACGGCGACGTCGGCGCCCTTGCGGCCGATGGTTTCGGTGGGCAGCATTTTCTCGAACACGGCGTATTCTTCCTTGAGCCAGTCGACGATGCCCTGGGCGATGAACGCTTGCGTCTCTTCGCCGTGCAGCAGCTTGGCCAGCTGGGCGATGCCCTCGTCAAGCAGCTCCTGGTGGCGACCGTTCTGCGTCATGGCGTCGACGATGGCGCCGGCCGATTGCGACAGGTCGATGCTGCCCACCAGCTTGTGCACGGCCCTGGTGATGAAGCGCTGCACCGGCTCGTCCTCGATGAAATCGAGCGCGCCCGCGCCCAGCTTGACCAGGTAGTGGCCCAGCTGGCGCGCATTGTCTTCCTGGCGCAGCCAGTCGGCCACCATCCGGGCCGGATCGTGGCGGCGAATCAGCGCCAGCACCGAATCGGTGTCGAGAAATTTTTCGCGCACGAACAGCGCCAGGTTGTCGGCGATCTTGTCCTTGTTCTTGGGGATGATGGCGGTGTGGCGCGCAATGAAGGGAATCGGCACCCGCTTGAACAGGGCGACGACGGCGAACCAGTCGGCCAGCGCGCCCACCATGGCCGCCTCCGAAAACGCCTTGAGCAGCTGCGCCCACCACACGGGCGGCAGGAACAGGCTGATGACGAACAGCAGCGCGGCGGCGCCGAAAAACAGCAGCGCGAGCCGCTTGGTGTCGCGCAGCTCGCCCAGCTTGGCGGCGGCGCTAGACAAGCGGGGCGCCGACGTCGGCGTCGTCATCGAGGGCGAACTCGCCCCGTTCGAAGGCGGCGATGATGTCAGCGGCCTGCGCCAGGTAGCTGCCCGGCGCCAGGATGCGCACCCCGCCCAGCGCCGGCGCGATCAGCAGGTCGGCCTGCACGTGATTGGCGTCGGCCACCACTGCCGGCACGCCGCCGGCCACCAGCACCCCGCGCAGCAGCCAGGCGTCGGTGGGCACCATGCACCTGGCGACGACGAACAGGTCGCGCCCTTCCAGCTGCAGACTCGCAAACGGCGCGGCAACCGCCCCTGACACCTCGTCCATCGCCATTCTCCCGGTATGTGATCGGGGTCATCTTACTACCGCGGCCGGCGCCGCCGTGTTCCCGACCACCGCTGCCGTGCGCAGGGTAGCGCACGGGCACGGGCACGGCTCAGGCGCTGCGGTAGATGGTCACCACGCAGGCACCGCCCAGGCCCAGGTTGTGCTGCAGCGCCACGCGGGCGCCGTCGACCTGGCGCGCGGCGGCGCTGCCGCGCAGCTGGTGGGTCAGTTCATAGCACTGGGCCAGGCCGGTGGCGCCCAGCGGATGGCCTTTCGAGAGCAGGCCGCCGGACGGATTGGTGACGATGCGCCCGCCGTAGGTGTTGTCGCCCGCGCGGATGAATTTGTCGGCGCCCCCTTCCGGGCACAGGCCCAGCGCCTCGTAGGTGATCAGTTCGTTGTGGGCGAAGCAGTCGTGCAGTTCGACGACATCGAGGTCCTGCGGCCCCAGGCCCGCTTCCTCGTAGGCCTGGCCGGCCGCCGCCCGGCTCATGTCGTAGCCGACCACGCGCATCATGTCGTTGGCGGCGAAGGTCGAGGGGCGGTCGGTCGTCATGGCCTGGGCGGCGATATACACATCGCGGCGCAGAGCGCGCTTGCGGGCGAACGATTCCGACACCAGCACGGCGGCGGCGGCGCCGCAGGTGGGCGCGCAGGCCATCAGGCGCGTCATCACGCCCGGCCACAGCACGGGGGCGTCGAGCACGTCCTGGGTGCTCAGCTCCTTGCGAAACAGCGCCAGCGGATTGTTGACGGCGTGGCGACTGGCCTTGGCGCGGATGCTGGCGAAGGCCGACAGGGGCGTGCCGTACTGCTTCATGTGGGACAGGCCGGCGCCGCCGAAATAGCGCAGCGCCAGCGGCAAGTCCGGCATGCCCACGAGCGCGTCGGTGGCCTCGTCGAACGGCGCAAACGGGCTGGGACGGTCGCTGAAGACGGACCCAAGCGCGCCGGGGCTCATCTGCTCGAAGCCCACCACCAGCACGCAGTCGGCGGCGCCGCTGGCGATCGCCTGGCGCGCCAGGAACAGGGCGGTGGAACCGGTCGAGCAGTTGTTGTTGACATTGAAAATCGGGATGCCGCTCATGCCCACCTGGTACAGCGCCTTCTGGCCGCTGGTGGAGTCGCCGTAGACGTAGCCGGCATAGGCCTGTTCGATGTCGGCGTAGTCGATGCCGGCGTCCTGCAGGGCCTGGCGCGCCGCCTGGGCGCCCATCTGGTCGTACGGGGCAGACGCGCCCGGCTTGGCGAACGGGATCATGCCCACGCCGGCGATCCATACCCGATGGCGCTGATGGCCCATTGCGCTCTCCTGTTTGTTCAGGCCATTATAGGCAAAGCGCAAGCGGTCGCACGAAAAATCCGGCGGCCGCTCAGACCACCGCGCCCTCGCAGCGGGCCAGGCCGGCGCCGCGCGAGCGGGCCAGTTGCGCCATCAGCAATTCACGGCGCTCTTCCAGCAAGGCGAACACGGCATCCTTCGACAGCACGTACTGCTCGAGCAGGGTGTCCTTGATCGACTCGATCACGGCCTTGTAGTCGCCGATGGCGTCCAGGGTGTAGCTATAGAGTTCATCGGATTTTTCCTCGACCTGGCGGATCGCATGGTCGCCCGTCTGGTCCTGGCCCAACTGGGTGTAGTCGATCTTCGAGCGCGAGTACATCGACAGGCGGTTGACCATCAGATTGAGCATCCTGGTGGCCTTCTCGATGTCGTTCTGGCTGCCCACGGAAATGCCGCGCGCGCCATAAAACAGCTCTTCGGCGGCGACCCCGCCATACAGTTCGATGACGTCGCGCTCGAGTTCCTCCAGGGTGCGCAGCGAGACGTCGTCGCCCGACTGCAGCACGTAGCCGAGCGCGCCGATTTTCGACACCGACTCCGTGCTGATCTTGAGCAGGTGCGACTTGCCCTTGACCTCTTCAAGCGACAGGCCCTGGCGCAGGTAGGGGTCGATCTGCATGAAAAAATGGCCCAGTTCATGCAGGGCGATGCGCTCTCTCTGCTTGTGTTTTTCGGCCGTGGTGGCGCGGTCGGTCAGGCCGATGGTGGCGCGCTCGAAGGCGCGGAACATCACATCGGTGTTGATAATGGTTTTTTCCTGGATCGAGATCATCGAGGCGCGCTCGACGACCGTTTCCAGCAAGGCCGGACTGAGGTTGGCCGTCATCTCGGCGACCTGCCCCAGGTCGAGGTCGTTCCAGTCGACCAGGCCGTCTTTCTTGCGCGAGAGGAAATTCTTCAGCAGTTCGCCCCGCTCGGCCTTGTTGGGCAGGCGGAAATTGATTTTCACGGAAAAGCGCCGCAACATCGCTTCGTCCATCGTCGACGAGGCGTCGTCGAAATTCGAGGCGACCACCCAGATGACGCCGGCGCCCTTGTCGCTTTTCACCCCGTCGAGCAAGCCGAGCAGGGTATTGGCCGTGTCGTCTTCCCATTTTTTTTCGCCGCGGCCGCGCGGCATGAACAGGGTCTGCGCCTCGTCGAGAAAAATCATGCAGCTGCCGTGCGCACACGCCTTGCGGTACAGGGCGTTCAAGGCCTTCGAGCCGCCGCCGACAAAGCCCGATTCGAGTGCCGAGCCGGAGGCCTGGATCAGCGGCACGTTGAGCTGCTTGGCCAGATAACCGACCAGCTTGGTTTTACCGGTGCCGGCGGGCCCCGTCAGCATGACATTGAAAGGCTTGTCGATGTTGTGCGACTTGTACTCGGCGCGGTTGCGGATCATCTGTTCCAGGTGCAGCACTTCCTGCTTGATGTCGTCCATGCCGATCAGGTCATCCATGCTGCCCTTGAGCTTGTCCGGGGTGATCACGGCCGCGTTCATGCCCATGCCGGGGATGCCGAATTTGAGCGCGTAGAGGATCAGGCCGATCAGCAGGATGTCGAGCGCATGGCGCTTGAGGAAAGCGGCCGCTTGCGCGCTGGCGCTGTTTTCGCCTTCGTCGAGCAGCACCGCCTTGTGCGAGGCGAGGAAGTCGTCGCGCGCGATCGAATACGGAATGGCGTTCTTGAGCAGCACTTCACGCTCGAGCGACAGGTGCGAGGTGCTGGGCACCTTCACCACGTGCAAGGCGGGCTCGTTGTTGAATTTGAACACGTAGCGGGGCGACTCCGACAGGGGCTTGGCCACCAGCAGGAACTCGAGCTGGTCCTTGCGCGCGGCCAGGCCGGTGATCTCGGCGATGTTTTGCGAGTAGACCAGCGGGCGGGCGTCCTGGACCACATCGGCGCGCACCATGAACATCGCGGTCAGCCCGGCGACGGCCAGGCCGGCCGCGATGCGGACATACAGGTTCCTGAAAGCGATCTGGAGTTTGGCAAGATTGGGCATATGAACTCGTTGATGAATGGGCGCGGGGCGGCAGCAAACAATCGTGGAGCCGGCAAAGTCGGGGCGCGGCGCAGGCGGGGATGCGAGGCATCGGCCGCGGCTGTGAGTGATTATTTGCCATCAAATTAGTGCTATGGAGCAATAACTATGGAGAGACTATACCGGCAAAAAAAACCTTGGTGCAAATAAATTTGTGTAAAACATCGTGTATCGCAATAAGTGTTGCAGCCCTGACCAAACCGGCGTTGTGAGGCTGCCACCATGGATGGTCGGTTTGATAAAAAGCGCGCCGCGCGGGCATCCCCTGTTGTCAAAACGAGCATGCGATCAATGAAAAAAGTGGTGAAAATCGTACGCTTCGATACTTGCTAAAAATGCAGCATCAAGGCGCCGGGGCGTGCGGAGGGCCGAGGGCGGGCGGAAGGGGGACACGGCCAGGGCGCGGCGGCCCTGGCCTGGCGGTCTGGCGTGGTTTATTGCAGCAGAGCTTCGTCCGCCAGCGCTTGCTGCACGGCGGGGCGGGCGGCAATGCGCGCCTTGAACGCTTGCAGGGCGGGCCACTTGGCCAGGTCGATGTGCACGCTGTCGGCCCAGGTGAGCATCACGAACAGGTAGCCGTCGGCCACGCTGAAGCGCTCGCCCACCAGGTAGTCGTGGCCGTCGAGCAGGCGGGCGGCCTGGCCGAAACGCTGGTCGAGGTGGGCGCGCGCCATCTGCCTGGCGGGCTCACTGCTGGCGGGATTGAACAGGGGGCCAAAGCCCTTGTGGATTTCGGTCGCGATGAAATTGAGGCGCTCGAGCAAGCGGTAGTGCTCGATGCTGTGGGGGGCCGGCACCAACTGCCTGGCGGGCGCCTGGGCGGCAATATATTGCACGATGGCGGGGCCCTCCGTGAGCACCACACCATTGTCGAGTTCGAGCGCAGGCACGTAGCCGCGCGGATTGACGGTGGTGTAATCGGCGCCGCTGGCGGTGGTCCTGGTGCGCAGGTCGACCTGCTCGGTGGTGAAGGCGAGCCCCGCTTCGAGCAAGGCAATATGGGGCGACAGCGAGCAGGCGCCAGGGGTGTAATACAGTTTCATGGAATCCTCGGTGGTGACAGTGGGGGCGCCAGGCTGGCCGCGCTGGCGAAGCAGATGGCGAATCAGATGGCGAGAATAGAGCAAGCCCACCGCCCGTCCTTGGGCAAGCGCAAGCGCAGGCGTCGCCCCGGCCTCACTCGCTCAGGCTGATCGCGCCTTCGCCGGAAGCGGCCCCGGCGCCACCGGGCTGGGGTGTCACGCGCGGGATGCGAATCTGAAATTGCGTGCCCTGACCCACCGTGCTGCGGGCGCTGATGACGCCATTAAATTGTTTGACGATCAGGTTGTAGACGATGTTCAAGCCCAGGCCGGTACCGCCCTGCCCGCGCCGGGTGGTGAAGAAGGGGTCGAAGACATGGTCGATGACGTCGACGGCGATGCCGCGGCCGTTGTCGGCCACGTCCATTTCCACCATCTCGCCGCGCAGGCGGGCGCGCACCTCGATGCGGCCGCCCTGCCCGGGGGCGAAGGCATGTTCGACGCAGTTGACCAGCAAGTTCGTCAGCACCTGGGCGAACGCGCCGGGGTAGGAGTCGAGCGCGATCGGCCCGCCCTCTTCCTCGTGCAGCACGATGTCGATGCCCTTGAGCTTGGGCCGCAGGCTGGTGACGATTTCATCGACGTAGGCCATCAGGGCGAACGGCCGGCGCGCCTCGCTGGTCTGGTCGACGGCGATCTGCTTGAAGCTGTGGATCAGGTGGGCGGCCCGACAGGCATTGTTCATGATCAGGCGCGCGCTTTCCGCCGCCGTTTCCAGGTAGCGCAGCACGGTCGATTTTTTCAGGCCGTCGGCGGCCACCGCCGCCTGCAACGCGTCGGTGGCGCCTTTGAGCACCGAGGCGCTGGTCAGGACAATGCCGACGGGCGTGTTGATTTCGTGGGCGACGCCGGCCACCAGGCTGCCCAGCGAGGCCAGCCGCTCCGCTTGCAGCAGCGATTCCTGGGTCAGGCGCAGGTCGGCCAGCGCGGCGGCGGTCTGGCGCGCCGACTGGCGCGCCGCCTCCTCGGCATCGCGGGCGCGCTCGATGGTCGATTTCAAGCGCCGCTGGATCTGGTTGAAGCCGCGAATGACCTCGCCCAACTCGTCTTGCCGCACTTCCGGCAATTCTTCCACCTCGGCGCCGCGGGTGGCCAGTTCGAACAGGCCGTCGCGCAATTGCCTGAGCGGGCGAAACACCACGCGCAACGACGACGACAAGGCCAGTACCAGGATGATATCGAGCAGCAGTACCTCGGCCACCTTGCGCGCCAGTTGCGAGGCCAGGGCGGCGTCGATGCGCGCGCGGCTGAAATGCACGACCACCTTGCCCACCGACAGCGGGCGCATCGCGGCGCCGCCCGCGCTGGCGTCGCGAAACACCAGGTCGGCCTCGACGGGGGCGCCGCCCGGCGGGGCGGTGGTGGTGGCGATCAGGCGACCGTCGCCGCCGCGCATCTTGCCGGCGAACACCCCGACTGCGCTGTCGTAGACGCGAATCGACACCACTTCCGGCGGCAGCATTTCGGCATCGAGGATGGTCTCGACCTTGCTCTTGTCCAGGTCCCACAGGGCCGCCGGCAGGCTGATCTGCAAGCGCGTCAGCACCCCTTCGCACAGGCGCTGGTAGCTGCTTTCGAGGTCCTTGCCCAGCGAATATTGGGCGTACGCGCCAGAAATCGTCAGCACGGTGGTGACGATGACGACGAACAGCAGTTTCAGTCGGCCTTGAATACTGAACATTCGGTCCCGCCCTCGCATCGCTGTAGCGCCGTGGTTTGCAGTGCGCCCGTGCACTGGTCCCTGCAGGGGGCGGCGCCGCCTGCAGCCAATGTACGGGATGCACTGTTGCTTTGCAAGCTGCGGGCTCTTTCGCTGGAGCCTGAAGCAATGGTAAGCTCGCACGACATGCGAAAGAATGACTGAGCAAGAACCACACAGGAAATGCAATGAATACAGCTTTTCAGAATCTGGCACTGGCCGATGTCCGGCCGGGCATGGTGTTATCCGATGTATTGCTTGACCGCCAGGGCCAGGTCCTGCTGCCCGAGGGCGCCATTCTGACGGAGGCCATCATCGCCCTGCTGCCCCGCCACGGCATCGAACGGCTGGCCGTGCTGCGCACGGAACAGGCCGGTCCCGTCGCCGCCAGTGTCGACGAGGCGGCCGTGACGGCGCGGCTGGCCCGCTTGTTCCGCCACTGCGACCGCACGCGCGACGAGGACAGCGCCACCGCCACCTTGCACGACTACGTGCTCGACTACCGCCTCGACCGCGAGATTGCCGCATGAACCCGACTGCCCTGAACCTCGACGACATCGTGCGTCAGCTCGACGCCCTGCCTTCCTTGCCGGTGGTGGTAATGGAACTGCTCACCGCCATCGACCAGGACGACGTCGACATCTCGGTGCTGGCGAAAAAAGTGTCGCACGACCAGGCGCTGACGGCGAAAACGCTGCGCCTGGCCAATTCGTCGACCTATGGCCTGCAAGTGAAAGTGACCACTATCCAGCAAGCGATTACCTTCCTGGGTTTTCAGACCACCCGCAACCTGATCACGGCGGCGGCCGTCACCGGCTGCTTCGCCCAGGGCGCCTGCAAGGGCTTCGATGACAAGGGCTTCTGGCGCCATTCGATCGCCACCGCCGTGTGCGCACGGGTTCTGGCGCGGCGCATGCGCTTTAACCAGGACTACGCCTTCACGGCCGGCTTGCTGCACGACATAGGCCGGCTGGTACTGGTGACCGTCGATCCGGCCGCCTATGCGCGGGTGATCGCCAAGGCGGCCGACGACGATATCGATCTGCTCGAGGCCGAGCGCATCATCCTGGGGGTGGACCACGTGACCGCGGGCATGTTGCTGGCCGATCACTGGAAATTTTCCGACACGATCCGCCAGGCGCTGGCCCACCATCACCATCCGGAGCTGGTCGGCGCGGGCTTTTTGTCCACCATCATTCACGTGGCCAACGCCATCGTCCACGCGCTCGACATGGTGGGCAACCCCAACGAAGCGGTGCCCACCTTGTCACCGGTTGCGTGGCACGCGATGGGCCTGAGTGAAGAAGCGTACGTGCACGTGTTCCGCGAAACGGAAGTGCAATTCGATGAAATCGCCGCCGCCTTGATGGGGTGATGCCGGTGGCGTGGTGGCGCTGGCGCCAGCACGGGCGGCCACGCCAACGGGGCCGCGGCGTGGACGCTGCGGCCTGTGAAGCTGGCGCGACGGGGCACTGCGCAGGCAGGCGCGCCGCCGGCGCCGGGCCTTGTCAGTGCGCGTAGTTGCCAGCGGTACCAGTCTGCTCGGCAGGCGTCGCCTTGTCGTCCGCCTTCGGCCGGCCCTGGGCGTCGGACAGGCGGTACTTGGTACGGCGATCGCCCATCAGGTCGCGCAGGTCGCGGATGCTCATGCCCGTCACTTCGTGCATGCGAATGAGCAGGGAGGCGCCCACTGGCAAGCGGTGGTGACGAATCTTGCTGATCACGGGCGGTGCCACTTCGAGCATGCGCGACAGGGCCGCATCGTTCTTCAGCTGCATTTTACCCAGCAAAATATCGAGCAGGTGATTGGGGTTGTAACTTTCTTGGGATGCCAGAGCATGGTGTGCCATGATTTACCTCGTCTGAGTGAAATGAATAGTTCGGTGAAGAACTTTATGAAAGACTATCTTTCGGCTAAATTAGTTCCCGGAAAATCGCTGCTGCCGGGGATGATTTTTTATCCCTGATCAACTACCCTCCGGCGCCATTGCGCTAAGCGCTACGCACTGCCCGCACGCTTGCCAATCAAACAAATTAACGGACCTGAACGCCTTCAGTACATCCGACCTTCGCCGTGCGGCCCTTGTTTGAAATCAAGCTAACGCGAGGAAAGCTTGTCACATCGTCATTTCAACACATGGGGGCAATGTGTGGCGCACGCAAGAGAACATTCGCACGTTTTATAGGATCAAATGCCTATTGGAATGTATTGTTTATTAAAAAAAATATTTATGGCGATCACGCAAATTCGCCTATGGGAACAGCATCGGGCTTGGTCGGCATATGCCCGATGACAAGCTTGCATTAATTCATTTTGGCCATGAATAAGGACGCCGGTAGCATTGTTTCAAAACGTTACAAACAGCCGTGCCGCCGCAAGCGCCAAGTGCGCAGCACCGCGGCCGCCGATTTACGGTAAACTTGCCGGTCCTGCCGCCGGTGGCGGTCACCCCGGGCAGTCAATCAATTAAGCGATTTCATGCAGAAAAAAGTCTTCATCAAAACCTTCGGCTGCCAGATGAACGAGTACGACTCGGACAAGATGGCGGACGTGCTGGGCGCCTCCGATGGCCTGGTCCGTACCGACACGCCGGAGGACGCCGACGTGATCCTCCTGAACACCTGCTCGGTGCGCGAAAAGGCGCAGGAAAAAGTGTTTTCCGACCTGGGCCGGCTGCGCGAACTCAAGCTCGCCCGGCCCGACCTGATCATCGGCGTGGGCGGCTGCGTGGCGTCGCAGGAAGGCGCCGCCATCGTCAAGCGGGCGCCGTATGTCGACCTGGTGTTCGGCCCGCAAACCCTGCACCGCCTGCCGCAGATGGTGCGCGAGCGGCGCAGCAGCGGCAACGCGCAGGTCGACATCAGCTTTCCCGAGATCGAAAAATTCGACCACCTGCCGCCGGCCAAGGTGGACGGCCCGTGCGCCTTCGTCTCGATCATGGAAGGCTGCAGCAAATACTGCAGTTACTGCGTGGTGCCCTACACGCGCGGCGAAGAAGTCTCCCGCCGCTTCGAGGACGTGCTGGCCGAAGTGGCCGGCCTGGCCGCCCAGGGTGTGCACGAAATCACCCTGCTGGGCCAGAACGTGAATGCCTTCCGCGGCGAGATGGAGGGCGGCGAGATGGCCGACTTCGCGCTGTTGCTCGAATACGTCGCCGCCATCGACGGCATCGAGCGGATCCGCTTCGTCACCAGCCACCCGAAAGAGTTCACCCAGCGCCTGATCGACGCCTACGCCCGCATTCCGCAACTGGTCGACCACCTGTACCTGCCGGCCCAGCACGGCTCCGACAAGGTGCTCGGCGCCATGAAGCGGGGCTACACGGCGCTCGAGTACAAGTCGATCGTGCGGCGCATCCGCGCGGTGCGGCCGAACATGTCGGTGTCGTCCGATTTCATCGTCGGTTTTCCCGGCGAGAGCGAGGCCGATTTTGAGGCCATGATGAAGCTGATCGCCGACGTCGGCTTCGACACCAGCTACAGCTTCATCTTCAGCAAGCGCCCCGGCACGCCGGCCGCTTCGCTGGCCGACGACACGCCGCACGAGCTCAAGCTGGCGCGATTGCAGCGCCTGCAGGCGGCGATCGACGCCAACACGCGCCGCTTCAGCGCCGCCATGGTCGGCACCGTGCAGCGCATCCTGGTCGAAGGGGCGTCGAAAAAGGACGCCGCCGAACTGCAGGGCCGCAGCGAGAACAACCGGGTGGTCAACTTCGCCGTGCCGGACGGCGTCGACGCCGCCGCGCTGGCCGGCAGCATGGTCGAGGTGCGCATCACCGAGAGTTTTAATTACACCTTGCGCGGTGAGCTCCTCACCAGCGCCGCCTTGATTGCGAACGCCCGTTGAAAAACCGAACCCCCATGCAGCCCTCGTATTTCGTCCCCGAGCCGCTCGACAACACCCGCCTGGCCCACCTGTGCGGACCGCTCGATGAGAACCTGCGGCAGATCTCGGCGGCGCTGGACGTGACGATTTTCCGCCGCGGCGAAAAATTCATCGTCAGCGGCAGCAATGCCGACCAGGCGGTGGCGATCCTCGAACGGTTCTATGCGGTGGCCAACAAGATCGTGCCGCTCGAAGAAGTGCAACTGGCGCTGGTCGAACAGCGCACCGGCCTGGTGGCGTCCGACGGCAGCCCCGCGCCGGCCGCGCAACTGGCCGAGATCGACATCGCCACGCCGGTGCTGAAAACCCGCCGCCACGACCTGCGCGGGCGCACCCCGCACCAGATCGCCTACCTGCGCAACATCCTCGAACACGACATCGCCTTCGGCGTGGGCCCGGCCGGCACCGGCAAGACCTACCTGGCGGTGGCCTGCGCCGTCGACGCCCTCGAGCGCGACGCCGTCAAGCGCATCGTGCTCACCCGCCCCGCCGTGGAAGCGGGCGAGCGGCTCGGCTTCCTTCCCGGCGACATGGCCTCGAAGGTCGACCCGTATCTGCGCCCCCTGTACGACGCGCTGTACGACCTGCTGGGCTTCGACCGCACCCAGAAGATGTTCGAAAAACAGGTCATCGAGATCGCCCCGCTGGCCTATATGCGGGGCCGCACGCTCAATCACGCCTTCGTCATTCTCGATGAGGCGCAAAACACCACGGTCGAACAGATGAAGATGTTCCTCACCCGGATCGGCTTCGGCAGCAAGGCCGTGGTGACGGGCGACGTCACCCAGGTCGACCTGCACAAGACCCAGAAAAGCGGCCTGGTCGACGCCGTCCAGGTGCTCAAGGACGTGCGCGGCATCGCGTTTACCCAGTTCACCAGCGCCGACGTGGTGCGCCATCCGCTGGTCGGTCGCATCGTCGACGCCTACGAATCGGCCGCCGCGGCCGATGCCGCCTCGGCCCTGCTCACCCTCTCCCAACCGGCTGCCAAGCATGTCCGCAAAAAATAAACTCGCCCTGTCCGTCCAGTACCCCGATACGCGCCTGCAGGCGAGCCTGACGCGGCCGAAAATCCGCAAATGGGTCAAGGCCGCCTTGCTGGGACCGGCCGAACTGACCATCCGCTTCGTCGACGCCGCCGAGGGCCAGGCCCTCAACCGCGACTACCGCGACAAGGACTACGCCACCAACGTGCTCACGTTCGCCTACAACGAAGGCGAGGAGCTGGCCGACGACGAGCCGGTGCGCGCCGACATCATCCTGTGCACGGACGTGCTCGAGCGGGAAGCGGGCGAACAGCATAAAACGGTGGAAGAACACGCCGCCCACCTGATCGTCCACGGCGTGCTGCACGCCCAGGGCTACGATCACATGGAAGACGACGAAGCGACCGAAATGGAATTGTTCGAAACGGATATCCTGGAAACGCTGGGTTTTGCCGACCCCTACGCAGACCAGGCCGCCTGACGGTTACAGTTGCAACAGGGGGATAATATTCCCTCACACATGTTGCAATTGCTTACCCGGCCTGTGTGAATCAGCCCACACTGGCGCACCGCCCCTTGCGGTCTAATGGAAACTTGATTGTGACCATTTTATTCAAGGAGTGTGTGCATGCGTAAAACCAAATCCA
This sequence comes from Massilia sp. DWR3-1-1, assembly GCF_049898325.1. Classification (NCBI taxonomy): domain Bacteria; kingdom Pseudomonadati; phylum Pseudomonadota; class Betaproteobacteria; order Burkholderiales; family Oxalobacteraceae; genus Massilia; species Massilia sp. DWR3-1-1. The sequence continues at coordinate 37,288 of NZ_JAFCXL010000001.1, forward strand.
ACCCTGCCCCGCTGCCGTTCGCCCCGCTGCAGTTTGCCCCGTTCGCCCCGTTTCCCGGCCACGCCATGCCGGCCCTCGACGGCGACACGGGCGCCGACGTGTGCGTGGTCGGCGCCTCGCTGGCCGGCTTGCGCACCGCCTACGACCTTTTGCAAAACGGAAAATCGGTGGTCGTCATCGAATCCGCGCCGACCCTGCCGGGCCTGGACGCCGCCGCCGTGACAGGCGCCCCCCGGCTGGCCGATCTGCTCGGGGCCGACGATGTGCGGGCGGGCGTTCAGCGCGCGCCGGCCTCGGCGAACGAACTGGCCTACGCCATCGTGCAACTGGGCGGACGCATTCACGGCGCCACCCGCGTGCTCGACATCAGCGCCGAGCACAATATGCAGGTGGTGACGACCTACCAGGGCGCCATCGTGGCGCGCGTGGTGGTGGTGGCGACAGACCAGGCAATGCCGGGGTCGGGCTTGCGCAGCGGCGGGGCCGCCCCGCGCAAGCCCGGAGACACCCCGGCCCTGCGGGTACTGACCACGCCCGCGCCGGACATCGCCGCCCTGTTCAAGCCCTTCGGCCAGCGCAGGGCCGCCTGAGCCATCACGCCTTTTTCAGCGCCGCCGGGTCCAGCGGCAGCTTGCGCAGGCGCTTGCCGGTGGCGTTGAAGACGGCGTTGGCCAGCGCCGGCGCGATGGCCGCCGTGCCCGGTTCGCCGATGCCGCCCGGCTCGTCCGTGCTGGCGACGATGTGCACTTCCACCACCGGCGCCTCGTTCATGCGCATCATGCGGTAGTCGCCGAAGTTTGACTGCACCACGCGGCCCTTGTCGAAGGTGATCTGGCCGTACAGGGCGGCGCTCAGGCCGAACACGATGCCCCCTTCCATTTGCGCCACCACCGTGTCCGGGTTGATCACCTGGCCACAATCGAGCGCGCACACCACTCGGTGCACCTTGACGTCGCCGTCCGGTCCCACCGACACCTCGGCCACCTGCGCCATGTAGCTGCCGAAGGCGAACTGCATCGACACGCCGCGTCCCACGCGCCGCCCCGCCACCGCCTTCAAGGGCTGCTTCCAGTGCGCCTTCTCGGCCACCAGGTCGAGCACGCGCAGCATGCGCGGCGCCTTGCTGAGCAGCGCGCGGCGGTAGCCGACGGGGTCGAGCCTGGCGGCGGCCGCCAGCTCGTCCATGAAACTCTCGACGACGAACACATTGTGGGTGGGGCCGACGCCGCGCCAGAACGCGGTCGGCACGGGCGGCTCGTGGCGCACGTATTCGACGCGCATGTCGGCGATCGTGTATTGCAGCTCGCGGGCCCCTTCGACGGCGTCCGGATCGACCCCGTCCTTGACCGCGCCCGGCGCGAAGCGCGCCATGATGGACGAGCCGGTGACCTTGTGCAACCAGGCCGCCGGCATGCCCTTGGCGTCGAGCCGGGCCGACAGGCGGTCGACGTAATACGGGCGGAACATGTCGTGCTGGATGTCTTCCTCGCGGCTCCAGATGAACTTGACGGGCCCTTTCATGAGCTTGGCGAACGACACCGCCTGCACCACGTAGTCGACTTCCAGGCGGCGGCCGAAACCGCCGCCCAGGTAAAAATTGTGCACCTTGATTTTTTCCAGCGGCAGGCCGGTCAGCCTGGCCGCCGCCCCTTGCGCCATGCTGGGCACCTGGGTGCCCACCCACAGGTCGCAGCCGTCGGCGCGCAGATCGACCGTGCAGTTGATCGGCTCCATGGTGGCATGGGCCAGGAAGGGCAGCTCGTAGACGGCGTCGATGCGGCGCCCCTTTTCGCCCAGCGAGCGGGCGACGTCGCCCAGGTTTTCCGCCACCGCGCCGGGCTGCCCGGCCGCCTTCATCATGTCGGCGCGCATGCTCGCGCTGCTCATGGCGCCATGCGGGCCATCGTCCCAGGTGGGCGCCAGCGCGGCCAGGCCCTGCCTGGCCGCCCACATGTGGTCGGCCACCACCGCCACCGCGTTGTCCAGTTTGAGCACCTGGCGCACGCCCTTGACGGCGAGCGCCTTGGCCTCGTCCACGCTCTTGAGCTTGCCGCCGACGACGGGCGAAGCCGCCACCGTGGCGATCGCCATCCCCGGCAGGCGGGCGTCGATGCCGAACAGCGCCGTGCCGTTGGTTTTTTCGACGCTGTCCAGGCGCAGGTGCGACTTGCCGATCAGGGTGTAGCCGCCGGCGCTTTTCAAGGTGATCGTTTTTGGTACCGGCAGCCTGGCGGCGGCGTCGACCAGTTCGCCGAAGCCCAGGCTGCGCTTGCCGGCCGGGTCGATCACGGCGCCGTCTTTCACGTGCAAGGTGGCGCCGTCGACGCCCCATTGTTGCGCCGCCGCCGATACCAGCACGCTGCGGGCGGTGGCGCCCGCTTCGCGCAGGGGCTTCCAGGCCGCGCGCACGGAGGTCGAACCGCCGGTGACCTGGCCGCCCAGCATTGGGTCACTGTAGAGGGTGTTGTCGGCGGGCGCCTGTTCCAGCTTGACCTTGGCCAGGTCGACGCCGAGCTCCTCGGCGATCAGCATGGGCATCGATGTAAATGTGCCCTGCCCCATTTCCACCTTGTGCATGACCAGCGTGACGACGCCGTCGCGGCCGATGCGGATGAAGGCGTTCGGCGCCAGGCCGGCGCTGCGGTTCGAGGCTGCCGTGGCGGCCGCGCCGACGGCCGTTTCGGCCGGCGGATCCTTGCGGTCGCCCGGCTTGTTGGCGTCGCAGCCGGACAAATTAAAACCCACCAGCAGGCCGCCGCCGGCGGCCGCGCCCACTTGCAGGAAGCGGCGGCGGTTGACGACGGCGCTCATGCTGCCGCTCCCGTCGCTACCGGCGCCGGCGCGGCGGCGGCGATCTTGATGGCCGCGCGAATGCGCCCGTACGTCCCGCAGCGGCAGATATTGCCCGACATGGCGTCGTCGATCTGCGCGTCGGTGGGCTTCGGCGTGGCCGTCAGCAGGGCCGTGGCGGCCATCACCTGGCCGGACTGGCAGTAACCGCACTGGACGACGTCGATCTGGCGCCAGGCGCTTTGCACGCGCGCGCCCACGGGATCGTTGCCGACCGCTTCGATGGTGACGATTTTTTTGCCGGCCGCGGCCGACACGGGCGTCACGCACGAACGCACCGCCTGGCCGTCGAGGTGAATGGTGCAGGCGCCGCACAGCGACACGCCGCAGCCGAACTTGGTACCGGTCAGGCCGGCGACGTCGCGCAGCACCCACAGCAGCGGCATATCGTCGGGCACATCGAAGTCGGTGGCGGTGCCATTGATGTTCAGCGAGGTCATGGGCTACTCCGGTTGGTTGGCGAAATCGCCAATATACGGCAATCGCGCGGCGCCCGATTGGGGCGCCCCATTTTGCTTAAAAAACGGGCACTCTCGCTTTTGATGTATGCTACGCCCATCGCAACAACGGCTCACGCCAACTATGCCAGAGCACCCTACGGACGTCCGCCTGGACGCCAAACCTCAGCGTTCCCTGTTTGAACGCCTGACTGCCTTGATCTCCCCCGAGCCTGAAAATCGCGCAGAACTGCTTGAAGTGCTGCACGATGCGCAAAGCCGCAACCTGATCGACGCCGATGCGCTGTCGATGATCGAGGGCGTCTTCCAGGTATCGGACCTGTCCGCCCGCGACATCATGGTGCCGCGCTCGCAGATGGACGTCATCGACATCAGCAAACCCATCGAAGAATGGATGCCATCGGTCCTGTCGACCGCCCACTCGCGCTTTCCCGCCGTCGAGGGCGAGCGCGACAAGGTGATCGGCATCCTGCTGGCCAAGGACCTGCTGCGCTACTACGCCGAAGAATCGTTCGACGTGCGCGACATGCTGCGCCCCGCCATCTTCATTCCCGAGTCAAAACGCCTGAACGTGCTGCTGCGCGACTTCCGCGCCAACCACAATCACATGGCCATCGTGGTCGATGAATACAGCGGCGTGGCCGGCCTGATCACCATCGAGGACGTGCTCGAGCAGATCGTCGGCGACATCGAGGACGAATACGACTTCGACGAGGAAGAGGACAACGTCCTGTCGATCAAGGAAGGCCATCACGGCCCGCGCTGGCGCGTCAAGGCCCTGACCGAACTGGACCAGTTCAATGAGGAAGTCGGCGCCAGCCTGGTCGACGACGACGTCGACACCATTGGCGGCCTGGTGGCCAATCACCTGGGCCGCATGCCGCACAAGGGCGATGTGTTCGACATCGACCACCTGCGCTTCGAGGTGCTGCGCGCCGACGCCCGCCAGATCCACGTTCTGCTGGTCGAGCGCATGCCGCTGGCCGAGGACGAACACGACTGATGCTGCGCAAGGTCCGCGCAGCGCCCATCCTGGCCACCCGGCCGCGCGGCACGCTGTGGCCGATGCTGGCCGCCGCCATTGCCGGCGGCCTGTCGCTGTTCTCGTTCGCCCCGTTCGGCGCCTGGCCGCTGCAGTTCGCCCTGCTCGCCTTCGTGTTTTACCAGGTCGGCATGGACACCTCGGTGCGCCGCGCCAGCGCGATCGGCTGGGCCTTCGGCCTGGGCTGGTCGGTGGCCGGCATGCACTGGCTGTATATCGCCATCACCCGCTTCGGCGGCTTGCCGGGACCGGTCGCGGCGCTGGCGCTGCTGCTGCTGGGCGCCTACATGGGCCTGTTCGCCGGCCTGGCCATGGGCGTGGCCGCCTGGCTGCGGCGGCGCTGGTCGCTGCCCGTGGCCGCCTACCTGCTGCTGGTGCTGCCGGCCTGCTGGGGCCTGTCCGAATGGCTGCGCGGCTGGGTGTTTACGGGCTTTCCGTGGGCCTCGTCCGGCTACGCCCACACGGGCAGCGCGCTGGCCGGCTACGCCCCCATCGTCGGCGTGTATGGCGTGGGCGTGCTGGTGGCCGTGTGCGGCGCCTGCCTGACCATGCTGACCCAGCGCGCGCGCTGGCCCGCGATCGGCCTGCTGGCGGCCATCCTCGCGCTGGGCCTGGGCCTGCGCCAGCTCGACTGGACGCGCCCCCACGGCAAGCCGCTGTCCGTGCGCCTGTTGCAAGGTAACGTCGCCCAGGACGAGAAATTCGACCCCTTGCATCTGCGCGACGCCCTCGACCTGTACCACGACCTGATCACCGCCGCCCCGGCCGACCTGATCGCCACGCCGGAAACGGCGATCGTGCTCTACCCCTACCAGCTGCCGCCCGACTACCTGCCGTCGCTGGCCAGCTTCGCGCGCGCCAGCGGCAGCGCCCTGCTGGTGGGCATGCCGCTGGCGGCCAGCCAGGAAGACGCGCTGCACAATGCCGCCAACGCCATCGCCGGCATGGCCCCGGACGGCGCCAGCTACCGCTTCGACAAGCAGCACCTGGTGCCGTTTGGCGAGTTCGTGCCCACCGGTTTTCGCTGGTTCGTCGACATGATGGCGATCCCGCTGGGCGACTTCAAGCGGGGCGCCGCGGTGCAGGCGCCGTTCGCCGTCAAGGACCAGTTCGTGCTGCCGAACGTCTGCTACGAAGACGCCTTCGGCGAAGAAATCGCCCTGCAGCTGCGCGCGTCCGCCACCCCCGCCACCATGCTGCTCAACGCCTCCAACCTGGCCTGGTACGGCCAGTCGGTGGCGATCCCCCAGCATTTGCAGATCTCGCGCATGCGCGCCATCGAAACGGGCCGGCCCATGCTGCGCGCCACCAACACCGGCGCCACCGCCATCATCGACCCGCACGGCGCCGTGCTGGCATCGCTGCCGGCAGACCAGCGGGGCGTGCTCAGCGCGTCCGTGCAGGGCATGCGCGGCAACACCCCGTACATCGTCTGCGGCAACCTGCTGTTCCTGGCGCTGGCCGGCGTCGCCCTCGCTTGCGCGTGGTGGCGCGGCCGGGTGGCGCGCCAGAACGTCGAATAATCGTGTTCCGCTCCCAGCGGCCCCTTAAAAACCGCTAAAATTAGCCATTTAGCACTTTCACTTTATTGCTCGCCGTCAAACGCGCGGCACATGCCACGATGCTCACATTCCAACAAATCATTTTGACCTTGCAATCCTACTGGGACAAGCAAGGCTGCGCCCTGCTCCAGCCCTACGATCTGGAAGTGGGCGCCGGTACGTTTCACACTGGCACCTTCCTGCGCGCGATCGGTCCGGAACCATGGCGCGCCGCCTACGTGCAGCCGTCGCGCCGCCCGAAAGACGGCCGCTACGGCGAAAACCCGAACCGCCTCCAGCATTACTACCAGTACCAGGTGGTACTCAAGCCGGCGCCGGAAAACATCCTCGATTTGTACCTGGGCTCGCTGGAAGCGCTGGGGCTCGACTTGAAGCAGAACGACGTCCGCTTCGTCGAGGACGACTGGGAAAGCCCCACCCTGGGCGCGTGGGGCCTGGGCTGGGAAGTCTGGCTCAATGGCATGGAAGTGACGCAGTTCACCTATTTCCAGCAAGTTGGCGGTCTCGACTGCAAACCCGTGCTGGGCGAAATCACCTACGGCATCGAGCGCCTGGCCATGTACCTGCAGGGCGTGGAAAACGTCTACGACCTGGTGTGGACCACCTGGCAGGAAAACGGCGAAACCAGGTCGCTGTCCTACGGCGACGTGTTCCACCAGAACGAGGTCGAGCAGTCGACCTACAATTTCGAGCACGCCAACACGGAACTGCTGTTTGGCCAGTTCGCCAACCACGAGTCCGAAGCGAAGCGCCTGATCGAGTTGCAACTGACCCTGCCCGCCTACGAGCAGATCATGCGCGCCTCGCACAGCTTCAATATGCTCGACGCGCGCGGCGCCATTTCCGTCACCGAGCGGGCGGCCTATATCGGCCGCGTGCGCACGCTCTCGCGCCTGGTCGCCCAGGCCTATTACGAGTCGCGCGAAAAGCTCGGCTTCCCCATGGCGCCGAAAGCGCCCCTCGCCGACGCCGACGCCACTGCCTGATTAAAGAATAACAACATGAACCACACTTTATTAGTCGAATTGCGCACCGAAGAACTGCCACCGAAAGCCCTCGTCAAACTGGGCGCCGCCTTTGCCAACGGCATCGAACAGGGCTTGCGCGCGCGCGATTTTCTGGGCGCCGACAGCGTCGTGACGGCGTATTCCACGCCGCGCCGCCTGGCCGTGTCGATCACCGACGTGCGCCCCACTTCGCCCGACAAATCGATCCGCGAAAAAGTGCTGCCGGTGTCGGTGGCGCTCGACGCTGCCGGCAATCCGACCGCGCCGCTGGCGAAAAAACTGGCCGCCATGGGCCGCGCCGACGTCACCGTGGCGCAGCTCGAACGGGCCGTCGACGGCAAGGCCGAGAGCTTTTTTTACAGCTACACCGCCGACGGCGTGGCCCTGGCCAGCGGCCTGCAGGCGGCCTTCGACGAAGCGCTGGCCAAGCTGCCGATTCCTAAACTGATGAGCTACCAGCGCCCCGATGGCGCCACCGTGCAGTTCGTCCGTCCCGCCCATTCGCTCATCGCCCTGCATGGCGAAGACATCGTGCCTTTGACGGCACTGGGCCTGAGCGCCGGCCGCGTCACCCTGGGCCACCGCTTCCTCTCGAGCGGACTGCCGATTTCGATTTCGCACCCCGTCAACTACGCCGGCATGCTGGAAAACGAAGGCAAGGTCATCGCCAGCACGGCCGCCCGCAAGGACGTCATCCGCGCGGCCCTGCTGGAAAAAGCGGGCGCGGACCTGGTGCTCATGCCCGAGGCCCTGCTCGACGAAGTGGCCGCGCTGGTCGAGTGGCCGGTGGTGTACGAATGCCGGTTCGAAGAAGCGTTCCTGGCGGTGCCGCAGGAATGCCTGATCCTGACCATGCAGACCAACCAGAAGTATTTCGCCCTCACGGACGGCGCCGGCAAGCTGCGTTCGCGCTTCCTGATCGTCTCGAACATCGCCACGAGCACGCCCGAGCACATCATCGGCGGCAACGAGCGCGTGGTGCGCCCGCGTCTGTCGGACGCCAAGTTCTTTTTCGAGCAGGACAAGAAAAAAACCCTGGCCGCGCGCCTGCCGCTGCTGGCCAACGTGGTCTACCACAACAAGCTGGGCACGCAGGCCGCGCGCACCACGCGCGTGACGCGCCTGGCCGGCGCCATCGCCGCCCGCCTCGGCTACGACGTCGCGCTGGCCGAACGGGGCGCGGCGCTGGCCAAGGCCGACCTGCTCACCGACATGGTCGGCGAATTCCCCGAGCTGCAAGGCATCATGGGCACCTATTACGCGCGCCACGACGGCGAGCCGGAAGAAGTGGCGCTGGCCGCCTCCGAGCACTATCAGCCCCGCTTTGCCGGCGACAGCCTGCCGACCACGCCCACCGGCACCGCCGTGGCGCTGGCCGACAAGCTCGAAACGCTGGTGGGCATCTGGTCGATCGGCCTGGCGCCCACCGGCGACAAGGACCCGTTCGCCCTGCGCCGCCACGCGCTGGGGGTGCTGCGCATGCTGCTGGAAAAACGCCTGCCGCTGTCGATCTCGGCCCTCCTGATGGACGCCGCCGCCGTGTTCGACGACCAGGCCGGCTTCAAGGATCCGTCGTTTGAAGTGGCCAGCTTCATCATCGACCGCCTGCGCGGCGTGCTGCGCGAACGGGGCTTTTCCAGCAATGAAGTCGAAGCGGTGCTGGCGCAGCAGCCGGACCGCCTCGACGACATCGTCCAGCGGCTCGACGCCGTCAAGGCGTTCGCGGCGATGCCGGAAGCGGCCTCGCTGGCCGCGGCCAACAAGCGCATCACCAACATCCTGAAAAAAGCCGAAGGCGCCGTCGGCACGGTCGACGCAGCGCTGCTGCAGGAAGCGGCCGAAAAAACCCTGGCCGCCAGCGTGGCGCGGGTGCAGCCGGAAGTGGCGGCGGCGTTCGCCCGCGGCGACTTCACGGGAACGCTCAAGATGCTGTCGCAACTGCGCGACGACGTCGACGGCTTCTTCAATGACGTCATGGTCAACGCCGAGGACCCGGCGCTGCGCCACAACCGCCTGGCCTTGCTGGCGCAATTGCATGGCATGATGAACCGCGTGGCCGACATTTCCAAGCTGGCCGCTTAAGCTTTTGACAGGAGCCGCCGCCATGAAAATGATCATCCTCGACCGCGATGGCGTGATCAACCACGATTCGCCCGACTTCATCAAGTCGCCCGCCGAGTGGGTGCCGATTCCCGGCTCGCTCGAAGCGATCGCGCGCCTGAATCAGGCCGGCTACCGGGTGGTGGTGGCGTCGAACCAGTCCGGCATCGCGCGCGAACTGTTCGACATGAACATTCTCAACACGATCCACCAGAAGCTCCATTCGCACGCGCAGATGGCCGGCGCGCAGATCGACGCCATCTTCTTCTGCCCCCATGCGGCCATCGACAACTGCGATTGCAGAAAGCCGAAGGCCGGCATGTTCGAAGAAATCGGCAAGCGCTTCAAGGTGAGCCTGCGCGGCGTGCCCACCGTGGGCGACTCGCTGCGCGACCTGCAGGCCGGCTTCAAATCGGGCTGCACGCCCTACCTGGTGCTCACCGGCAAAGGCCAGAAGACCATGGAAACGGGCGGCCTGCCGCCCGGCACCCAGGTCTTCGACGACCTCGCCAGCATGGTCAGCCACCTGCTCAAATCTCCCCACCCTACTTCCACCTGACCGCTTTCCCGGAGACCCCCATTGCGTAATATCGGCCTGTTCCTGCGTTCCCTGTTGTTCACCATTGTGATGGTCCTCGCCACCGTGATCTGGGTGTGCGTCTGCCTGCTGGCGGCGCCCCTGCCGTATAACCAGCGTTACTGGGTGACCTCGCGCTGGAACGTTTTCGTGATCTGGTGCGCCAAGGTCATCTGCGGCATCCACTACCAGTTCAAGGGCTACGACAATCTGCCCGACGCGCCCGCCATCGTGCTGTCGAAGCACCAGTCGGCATGGGAGACGATTTTCCTGCTGCCCTCGCTGACCCGGCCACTGGTGTACGTGTTCAAAAAAGAGATCCTGTATATTCCCTTTTTTGGCTGGGGCATGGCGCTGCTGCGCATGATCCCGATCGACCGCAAGCAGGGCAAGAACGCCTTCCGCCAGGTGGTCGCGCAGGGCAAGCGCCGGCTCGCCGATGGCCAGTGGATTATCATGTTCCCCGAGGGGACCCGGATTCCCGTCGGCCAGGCCGGCAAGTACAAGAGCGGCGGCACCCGCCTGGCCATCGAGACGCAGGCGGTGGTGGTGCCGATTGCCCATAACTCGGGGGAATACTGGCCGAAGAATTCGTTTCTGAAGCGCCCCGGCACCATTACCGTCTCGATCGGCAAACCGATTTCGCCAGTGGGACACACGCCCGACAGCATGATGCAAGAGGTAGAAAATTGGATAGAGTCAGAAATGCGCGTCATTTCGCCCCACGCCTACAACGCTGGCTGAGTGGTGCCGGTGAGCTGATCGGCATCCGCGGGCCGCAGCCCGCTGCCACCTCTCCGCGCAAACTCGATGGGCAACAGCTCGAGCTGTTCGCCCAGGAGTACTTTGCCGCTCTCGAACCGGCCGCCGCCCCGGCGTCGCCGCCGCAGGTGCTGTTCAAGGCGCCACCGCCACCGCGGGTGGCGCTGCCCACCCCGCCGCCGGCACCGCCCGGCGCGCCGCCGCTGCGCCGCATCGAGCTCGGCGCCCACGCCATCGACTACGTCCTGCGCCGCACCGCGCGCCGCTCGATCGGCTTCATGATCGATGACGACGGCCTGCGCGTGACGGCGCCCAAGCGCCTCAATCTCGCTGAAATCGACAGCGCCATCCGCGCCAAGCAGCGCTGGATCGTCACCAAGCTGGAAGAACGGGGCGAACGGCGCGTGCTGCGCCAGAAGAAACCGCCGCTGCAATGGGTCGACGGCGCCGCCCTGCCCTACCTGGGCGGCGCGCTGACCTTGCGCCTGCAAGCGGCAGCGCGCAGTCACTGCCGCTACGACGAGGCGGCAGGCGAACTGCACGTGGGCGTCGTCGACGGCCTCGAGGAATGGCAACTGCGCGAACGGGTCAGGCTGTGGCTGCAGGACCAGGCGCGCACCCTGTTCGCCGAACGCATGGCCCTGTATGCGCCGCGCCTGGGCGTGCACTACCGCTCACTGACGCTGTCGTCGGCCGGCACCCGCTGGGGCTCGTGCACGGTGGGCGGCAGCATCCGCCTGAACTGGCGCTTGATTCATTTTCCCCTGTCGCTGGTCGATTACGTCGTCGCCCACGAACTGGCGCACCTGCGCGAGATGAACCACAGCGCGCGCTTCTGGGAGACGGTGGGCGCGGTGTATCCCGATTACGACGGCGCCAAGGCGGCGCTGCGCAAGCTGTCGCAGGAATTGCCGGTGATTTTTCCTGACTAGAGATTATACGCGATTGCGCATAATTTACGGATGCGTCCTGATCCAGGTCGCGTAGCCGGCCAGGCTGGCCGACTGCGCCGCATCGAGACAGCGGGCGGGCAACGGCAGGGTGCCCCGTTTTAACAGCAGCATGCGCCCGCGCGGATAGCTGCGCATGCCGACGACGTCGTCCCAGGCGATCAGGGTGACGCCGGCCGGCCCGCTGCGCACGATGCCGTGGCGGTCGATGGTGAACTGATAGGTGGTGCGCGAGCGGCCTTGCAGGAAAAAGTGCCAGGCGGCCGACCAGGTGCTTTTGCAGCGCATGTACCAGCTGGCCGGGGCGGCGATGCGGCGGCGGCGGATCAGGTAGCCTGCGTGCTGCCACATGAAGGCGGCATATTCCCACGAGCCGTAGCGGACGGAAAATTCGATCGGCGCCAGCGTGGCGGCGTCCTGCTCGTGCAGGAAGGGCGTCTGGTGCTGCGAGTGAACAAGCACCAGCGGCTCCGGGTCGCTGTGCTGCTGCACCAGCGCGGCCACTGGCTTACGGCTACCCACAGGCTTCGGATGGTTGAACCACATGCGCGTCCCCGTTCGCCCTTTTGTCAGGGCTTAAAAAAACCATGGTAGCAAATTTAATAAATCAGCCCCTGCAATAATTCAACCGTGCGCGTTGTTGCGCCGCCGTGCATTTGGGCGAAGCGAAACCCCGCCTCGCCCATGCTGCGGCGGGCCGTTTCGTCGAGCAGCAGCGCGCGTGCCTGGACCAGCATGTCGGCCGCATCAAGCACCCGGCTGGCGGCGCCGATGGCAACCGCTTCATCGCTGGCCACGGCGAAATTGAAGGTGTGATCGCCGATCAGCACCGGCTTGCCGGTGGCGCAAGCCTCGATCAGGTTCTGGCCGCCCAGCGGCAGCAGGCTGCCGCCGATGAAGGCGCAATCGCAGGCGGCATAATACGCCACCATCTCGCCCATCGAGTCGCCCACCAGCACATCGACGGCGGCATCGAGCTCGACCCCGTCCTGGCCCAGCGCGGAGCGGCGCGCCACCTTGAAGCCGCGCGCGTGCGCCAGTTGCGCCACTTCGTCGAAGCGCTGCGGATGGCGCGGCACGATCAACAGCAGCATGCCAGGCAAGCGCCCCGGCATGGCCTTGAAGGCGTCGAGAATGAGCGCCTCCTCGCCCTCGCGGGTGCTGGCGCACAGCAGCACGGGACGGCCGGCCTCGGCAAGCGCATCGATCCGCTGGCGCAGGAAGGCACCCTTGGCCAGCGCCGCCGCCGGCACGGCGACATCGAACTTGATGTTGCCGGTGACGACGACCTGGCGCGCACCCAGCGAGCGCACGCGCGCGGCATCGAGTTCGGTCTGCGCCGCCACCAGCGATATCGCCGACGCCGCCTCCGTCATCAACGGGCCCAGGCGCCGCGCCCGCTGCAGCGAGCGCTCCGACAGGCGCGCATTGACCAAGGCCACCGTGATGCCACGCGCCTTGCACACCGCGATCAGGTTGGGCCACACCTCGGTCTCCATCAGGATGCAGACACGGGGCGTGAAGTGGCGCATGAAGCGGGTCAGCTTGGTGACCATGTCGTAGGGCATGTACGACTGGACGAAACGCTCGCCGTGGCGCGCGTACAGCGCCTGGCCGGCGGCGCGGCCGGTCGGCGTCATGTGGGTCATCAGGATGCGGCTGTTCGGATACAGCGCCATCAGGGCATCGACCAGCGGTTCGGCGGCGCGCGTCTCGCCCACCGACACGGCGTGGATCCACAGCGTGTGCCAGCCGGCCCCGCGCGGGCCGTAATGGCCGCGCCGCTCGTTCCAGTGCTGGCGATAGCCCTTTTCACGCAGCCCGCGCCACCACAGGCGCGCCAGCACCAGGGGCATGGCCAGGCGCCACAGCAGGCTGTAGGTGCCGCGCCTCATGCCCGACCCAGCAAGGCCAGCGCGGCCGCGCTGACCGTCTCCAACGAGGGCGGCGCACCCTGCTCGCCCAGGTTGACGATCAGGGGCGACCAGTTGCCCTCGGTCTTCCAGCGCGGCGAATCGGCATAGATTTCCACGGTCGGGCGCAGGAAGGCGGCGGCGATGTGGGTCAGCCCCGTGTCCACGCCCACCGCCAGGGCGGCATTGCGCGCCAGCGTGACGGCGCCGTCCATTGACAGCTTCGGCAGTACGCGGGCATGCGGCACAGCGGCGGCGATCGCCTCGGCCTCGGCCTGTTCGGCCGGCGAACCCCACGCCAGCAGCACCGGCATCGGCGCCAGGCGGGCGCCGAGCGCGATCCAGCTGGCGCGTGGCCATTGCTTGGCAGCGCGCGCGGTGCCGTGAAAGAACACCGCGTAGGGGGCCGCCGGCATCCAGTCGGGGCGCGCGGCGCCATCGACGGCGGGCAGGCCGAAGTCGGGCGCGCTGTCAACGGCGTAGCCGAGCGCCCTGGCCGCCACCAGCCGGCCGCGCGCCACCGCATGGGTGCGCGGATCGAGCTTGATGCTGTCGGTATGAAAAATACGCGAGATCGCTTCGTAGCCGGAGCCTTCGCTGCCGTTGCCCAGGCCGATCTTGCGTCCGCCGGGAGCGAGCCGGGCCGCGCCCATGATGACGCCGGTCTTGAGCAGGCCCTGGGTGTCGAACACCAGGTCGTAACGCTCTTCGCGCAGGTCGCGCCAGAATTGACCCAGCTCGCGCCGGGTGGCGGGGCTGGTCAGGCTTTTTCGCCAGCGGCGCAGGGCGAACGGCACGATCTTGCGCACGCGCGGATTGAGGCGCACCAGGCTGACGTAGGCCTCTTCGACCACCCAGTCGATGACGGCGTGCGGGTACTGGCGCGCCAGGTCGGCCACCATCGGCAGATTGTGCAGCACATCGCCCATCGATGACACGCGCACCAGCAGAATTTTCAAACCGCGGTCCGTCAGAAAGGCAGCTTGGCGTCGGGCCGCACGGCGCTGATGGCCCGCTTGAACTCGGCCTGGATACGCGCCAGCGCGTCCGCGCCTTCCGCTTCGAAGCGCATCACCACCACCGGGGTGGTGTTGGAGGAGCGCGCCAGGCCGAAGCCGTCGGCGTACTCCACCCGCAGGCCGTCGATGGTGATGATGCGCTCATGGCCAGGAAAGGCGTCGTTGCGCAACTGGTCGATCAGGGCGACGTTTTCGCCTTCGGCCAGTTCCAGGTGCAGTTCGGGGGTGCTGTCCGATTGCGGCAGCGCGTTCAGCAGCGCCGACGGGTCAGCCACGCGCGTGAGCAGTTCGAGCAGGCGGGCGCCCGAATACAGGCCGTCGTCGAAGCCGTACCAGCGGTCCGAGAAGAAGATATGGCCGCTCATCTCGCCACCCAGCGGGGCGCCGGTTTCCTTCAGTTTCGCTTTCACCAGCGAATGGCCGGTTTTCCACATCAGCGGCTCGCCGCCGTGGCTGGCGATATAGGGCGCCAGGTGGCGCGTGCACTTGACGTCGTAGAGGATCTGGGCGCCCGGGTGGCGCGTGAGCACGTCGGCGGCGAACAGCATCATCTGGCGATCGGGGTAGATGATCTGGCCATCCTTGGTCACCACGCCGAGGCGGTCGCCGTCGCCGTCGAAAGCGATGCCGATCTCGGCGTCGCTCTCCTGCAGGCACTTGATCAGGTCTTGCAGGTTTTCAGGGTGGGCCGGGTCCGGGTGGTGGTTCGGGAAGTGGCCGTCGACCTCGCAGAACAATTCGATGACCTCGCAGCCCATGCCGCGAAACAGGTCGCCGGCGAAGGCGCCGGCGACGCCGTTGCCGCAATCGACGGCGATCTTGATGGGCCGTGCAATCTTGACGTCGCCGATGATGCGCGCCAGGTAGGCCGCGCCGATATCGTGGCTGCGATAGCTGCCGGGGACCGCCGCCGCGCTGCCGTCGTGGGCGACGATGCTGTCGTACAGCGCCGAGATGGTGGCGCCGTGGATGGCGTCGCCGGCCAGCACCATCTTGAAGCCGTTGTAGTCGGGCGGGTTGTGGCTGCCGGTGACCATGATGCCGGAGGCAGCGCCCAGCACCTTGGTGCCGTAATAGACCATCGGCGTGGCGACCACACCCAGATCGATGACGTCGACGCCAGCGGCCTGCAGGCCGGCGGCCAGCGCACGGGCAAGCTCGGGGCCGGACAGGCGGCCGTCGCGGCCGATCACCACCGCCGTTTCGCCCTTGGCCAGCACCGCCATGCCGAACGCCTGGCCGATTTGATGGGCCACGCCAGCGTCGAGGGTTTTGTCGATGACACCGCGGATGTCATAGGCTTTGAAGATTGATCTGGAGAGCGCCACCATGAATATCGGTCCTGTCTTAGTATTGGTCCATCGTCGAATGTTTCGCGTAAACGCATGCAGCATGCGTGAACACGCCGACGGTAAACAGGAGGGTATTGTAGCGGCAAGCAGAGAGCTTGGGAATCAAGCGATACGAGCACTGGCACGAAGGACCGTGCGAGCGGCGCCGGCAGACGGGCGCGGACTACATAAAACGTGCAACTGAGAAAGACATCAGGCGGGCCCGGACTGGGGCGCCGCCATTGATCGCCGGCGCCAATGCCCCGGCCGACCCGCTCATGCCGCGTGCTTAAACGCGCAGTTTGTCGATCGATTTACCGCTATCGACCCATTCCTTGACCCATTTCGGCTGACGGCCACGACCGGTCCATTGCTGGGCCGCATCTTCTGGATTGCGGAAGCGCACGGCGACGGTGCCGGTTTTGCCGCCACGACCGGTGGTCGCGAGCAGGTCTTTCAAAGGCACGCCAACGCTTTGGGCGATCGCAAGAATCTGTTCGCGGGCTTTGGCCAGGTCCGATTGCTCGCGCTTCTTCATTTCCTGCTTGATTTGATCCTGCAGGTTGCGCATATCGCCGACTGACATATTTGACAGGTCCATTGTCTTTTCCTTGGTTGTGGGTTGAGGTCGATTAAGTGAATTCTCACCAATTGTCGCAATATACTACATATTAATTTAGAATGTCGAATAAATCCGCTGCCGCCCGATGATAATTCTTCCGCCCGAGCAGAACTGTTGGAAATCTGGCGACGTCTTTATATTAGTCCTTCTTGCGCCGAATCAGCCAGCGCGGCGACCTGAATCGAACGATACGCGCGTAAAGCCAGATGTAACTGACCATAAACAATAAAGCGCAGATTATCAGCAGTCCAGTATGCCGCCAGAACAGGCTCGCCGGAATAACTGCCATCAGCGATAAGGCCCACAGATAAGGCGAGGTCAGGGCATTGCGGCGCATCAGCGCGCGCCCTTCTTTGCGCCCCACCGCCCATTGCACCACGCGACGAAAAATCAGGCTATGCAGATGAATTCCGTCGGGCATCGCCGGCGACTGTCCCCGCAAGAACATGCGGCGATAGGCGGAGAACAGGGTTTCAAACGCGGGATAAATGAGCAGCAGCACCGGATACCAGGTCGACACCTGGGGATTGCGAATTACCAGCAGCAATGCCAGTTCGCCCAGCATGAAGCCGATGAAATACGCACCGCCATCGCCCAGAAAGATCAGCCCCACCGGATAATTCCAGATCAGAAATCCGGCGGTGGCGCCCGCCATGGTCAGCGCCGCCACCACGATGAATACATCGTTCACCTGGAACGCCACATACGCCAGCGAGACCATCATGCAGATGCTGACGACGCTGGCCAGGCCATTGAAACCGTCGATGATATTGACGGCATTGGCAATCCCCGCCACCGCCAGCACCGTCAGCGGCAACATCAGCCAGACGGCAGAGAGGGGGAGCGTACCGAAGGGCAAGTCGATCCGGTCGAGGCGGGCATCGACCAGCCACCATGCCATCGCCGCCGCCACCACCGTCAGCAACAGGCGCCGGGCAGGACTGACGGCGCCCGTGTAGTCTTCAATAATGCCGCCGGCAAATGCCACCGAGGCACACAGCAATAAAGACAACATTGTCATCGTCATTGCCGGCACCCGCCATATCGAAATGGCGGCGCTGAGCAAGACAGCAACAAAGATCGGCAGGCCGCCGATCCGCGCCACAGGGTGCGCGTGGACTTTCTGGACACCGTTAAAATCGGTATCGAGTGCCGGTCCATGCAAGCGCGATTGTTTTATCACCAGAAGTGTCAACAAGGCCGATGAAAAAAAACTGACGAGGAAGGAAAACATTTTTATTTTTCTAAGATAATACGTGAGTGATGCAGCGGTGTATTAACGCGGCCCGCGCGCGCTGCCGTCGATCTATTCCAGGGTGAAGCGCCACCGGGTGGCGCAATGGGAGGGGTGGCGGCATCGGCGAGGCGCGCGCGGAACGGTTGGCGCCGGCAACGACGCCGCCGCACAGGGGTGCAACGAGGAGATATAAGCGAAATCAGCGAAATACTTCCGCATTGGCAAGAACAACGCCCTGATTATCCTTCGCCGACACCACCGCCGCGCCGCGCAGCGGCCATTCGATCGCCAGCGCCGCATCGCTCCATAAAATAGTGCGCTCATTTTGAGGCGTCCAGTAATCGGTCGATTTCACCAGGCATTCGGCAAAGTCGCTCGTCACCACCGAGCCGAAGGCAAAACCGGCCGGTATCCACAGTTGCCGCCGGTTTTCCGCCGACAGGGAAACCGCCACCCAGCGACCGAAAAACGGCGATTGCCTGCGTAAATCGACCACCACGGCGTAAATCGCGCCGGCGATCACCCGCACGAGCTTCGCCTGCGCCAGTCCGACCTGGTAGTGCAAGCCGCGCACGACGTCGCGCGCCGAGCGAAAATGGTCGTCCTGCACAAACAGCGCCGGCTGGCCGACCAGTTCGGCAAACTGGCGCGCATTGAAACTCTCGTAGAAAAAGCCCCGCTCATCGCCATATACCTTCGGCTCGACGATCAACACTTCCGGGATCGCGGTGGGAGTCGCTTTCATGTATTTTCCTTGTACGCACGTTAAAAAAACCACCAACCATAGCGCAATTCTATGTGAAACTTGGGACCCATTTTGACTAAATATGTAATGAAAACTTTCGCAATTGGCGACCTGCAAGGTTGCCTGCATGAAATGGGTGTGCTGCTCGAACGGATCGACCAGGAGCAGGACGGCGATCCGGACCGCGCCATCGTGTTTGTCGGCGACCTGGTCAACCGCGGCCCCGATTCGCTGGGCGCGCTGCGCCGCGTGATGGCCCTGTGCGAGGCCAGCGGCGGCCGCGTCGAGGCCCTGCTGGGCAACCACGACCTGCACCTGCTGGCGGTGGCCGCCGGCGTGCAGCGCGCGTCGCGCGGCGACACCTTCGACGCCATCCTCGGCGCGCCCGACCGCGAGGTCTTGCTGGACTGGCTGCGCCGGCGCCCGCTGGCGCTGCGGCGCGGCGCCCACTTGCTGTTTCATGCGGGCGTGCTTCCCGAATGGAGTGCCGAACAGACCATCGCGCTGTCGCGCGAAGTCGAAGCGGTGCTGCAGGGGCCGCTCTGGCGCGATTTGCTGGCGCACATGTACGGCGACACCCCCGCGCGCTGGGACGACGCCCTGCGCGGCGAGGCGCGCCTGCGCTGCATCGTCAACGCCCTCACCCGCATGCGCTTTTGCACGCCCGATGGCGCCATGGTGTTCGGCCACAAGGAAAGCGCCGGCGCGCCGGCCGGATCGGGCCTGCTGCCGTGGT
This sequence comes from Massilia sp. DWR3-1-1, assembly GCF_049898325.1. Taxonomy (NCBI): domain Bacteria; kingdom Pseudomonadati; phylum Pseudomonadota; class Betaproteobacteria; order Burkholderiales; family Oxalobacteraceae; genus Massilia; species Massilia sp. DWR3-1-1. The sequence goes on from NZ_JAFCXL010000001.1 coordinate 56,199, forward strand.
TCGAACTGGCGCAGCGGCGCACGCGCGATGTGACGGTGGTGTTCGGCCACTGGTCGGCGCTGGGCCTGCTGATGCGCGCGGATGTGGTGGGACTCGACAGCGGCTGCGTGTGGGGAGGCAAGCTGAGCGCGGTGTGCCTGGAGGACCGCCGCCTGCTGCAGGTCGATTGCCCCGAGTACCAGCACGCCAAGGGCAAGCCGGCGGGCTGACCGAACCTGTCAGGCAGCCGCTTCGACGGCGACGACGTCGGCCAGGGCGCCGTCGATCGCCGTGCGGGCGGCATCGCACAAGGCCCGACGCTGCGCATCGCGCCCTTCGATGGGCGCCAGCCAGGTCACGCGCGCCTGCACGGGCGGGCCGTTCAGGATGGTCATCATGCTGGCGGCGAAACTGACCTCGCCCGTGAAATCGACGCCCGCGTGCGGCGCGCCGTGCTCATCGAGATAGGCCAGCGCCAGCGGCTGCAGGCGGGCGCCGGCGTCGATGGCCGCTTCGAACAGGTTGGCGTGAAACGGCAGCAAGGCGCCCTGGGCGGCGGTGGTCCCTTCCGGGAAAAACGCCACGCGCTGGCCGTTTTCGAGCTGCTCGACGATGCCCTTGAAGGTGTGGCGCAGGTCGCGCCGGCAGCCGCGCGCGATGAACACGGTGCCCGCCTTGGCCGCCAGCCAACCCATCGCCGGCCAGGCGCGGATCTCCGCCTTGGCGACAAAGTGCGACGGCGCCATCGCGTTGATGACGAAGATATCGAGCCAGGAGATGTGGTTGGCCGCCAGCAGCGCGTGCTCGAGCGGCACGCCGACCTGGGCCAGGCGCACGCCGCAGATGCCCAGCAGGCGACGCGACCAGCGCGCCACCAGGGCGTCGCGGCGCCCCTTTGACGACAGCGGAAACAGCAGCGCGCACGTGACCAGGCCTTCGACCAGGTGAATCATGACACGCAGCAGGCGAACGGCGGATTTGAGCTTCAAGCGATACCAATGGGTGACGGCCGGGCACCATGCGCGGCAGGTAGATTTTAACCGCTGGCGCTCGCACGGCACGATTGTTGTCCAATGCGCCATCGGCCCAGCCGCCCGTCATGGCGCCTTTAGCGCGCCGGCCGCTCCCACGCCAGGCGTCCGGCGACGATGGTCGCCATCACCTGCCCGGCCAGTTCGTAGCCGAGAAACGGCGTGTGCTTGCCCTGGCTGGCCAGCGCCGCCGGCGCCACCGTCCAGCGCGCTGCCGGATCGAACAGCACCACGTCGGCCACCGCGCCCACGGCCAGCTGGCCGGCCGCCAGTCCGGCCACCCGGGCCGGCTCGCACGTCACCTTGGCCAGCGCCGCCGGCAGCGAGGCGTGCTGGTCGTCGGCCCATTTCAGGGCCAGCGACAGCAGCAGTTCCAGGCCGGTGGCGCCGGGCGAGGCTTCGCCGAACGGCAGCAGTTTTTCGTCGTCGTCGACCGGCGTATGGTCCGAGCAGATGGCGTCGATCAAGCCGTCGGCCAGGCCGGCGCGGATGGCGTCGCGGTCGCGCTGGCTGCGAAATGGCGGCGTCACGCGGGCGTTCGAGTCGAAAAAGCCGATGTCGGCATCGGTCATGTGGATGTGGTGGACGCCGACGTCGCAGGTGACGGGCAAGCCTTCCTTCTTGGCCGCGCGCACCAGTTCCAAGCCGGCCGCCGACGACATGCGGCACAGGTGCACGCGCGCGCCGGTGGCGCGCACCAGTTCGAAAATGGTGTGCAGGGCGATGGTTTCGCTCATCACCGGCACCCCCGACAGGCCCAGCCGCGAGGCCAGCGCGCCGCTGTGGGCGATGCCGCCGCGGCCGATGTGGGCGTCCTGCGGACGCAGCCAGACGGTGTAATTGAAGGTGCGCGCGTACTGCAAGGCGCGCAGCAGCACATTGGTGTCCTCGACCGGTTCCTCGGCCTGGGCGAAGCCGATGCAGCCGGCCTCGGTCAGTTCGGCCATTTCGGTGAGCGCCTTGCCCTTCAAGCCCATGGTGAGGGCGCCCAGCGGGTGGACGTGGGCCTGGTGCAGGCCGCGCGCGCGGTGCTTGAGCATTTCGACCAGGCCCGGCTCGTCGAGCACGGGGTCGGTGTCGGGCGGGCACACCAGGCTGGTGACGCCGCCCTGCATGGCCGCCTGCATTTCCGATTCCAGCGTGGCCTTGTACTCGTAGCCCGGCTCGCGCAGGCGCGCCGACAGGTCGACCAGGCCGGGGGCGACGACGAGTCCGGCGGCGTCGATGACGCGCTCGGCCACGAAGCCGGCCGGGGCAGCGCCGATCGCCGCCACGCGGCCATTGTCGAGGTACAGGTCAGCGAGGGCGTCGACGCCATTGGCCGGATCGATCAGGCGGCCGTTCTTGATATGCAGTTTCATCAGTTTGTCTTGTTCAGATAGTTCAACCGTGCGTGCCCGCCACGATACTCATCACCGCCATCCGTACCGCGATGCCGAACGTCACCTGCGGCAGGATCACCGCCTGGGCGCCATCGGCCACCGCCGAATCGATTTCCACCCCGCGGTTCATGGGGCCGGGGTGCATGACGATGGCGTCCGGCTTGGCCAGCGCCAGCCGTTCCGGGGTCAGGCCGTAGCTCTTGAAGTACTCCTGGGCCGAGGGCAGCAGGGCGCCGCTCATGCGCTCGCTCTGCAGGCGCAGCATGATGATCACGTCGACCCCCTTCAAGCCCTCGTCCATATTGGTAAACACCCGCACGCCCATCTGCTCGAGACCGCCGGGCAGCAGCGTGTGCGGGCCGATTGCCCGCACTTCCGGCACGCCCAGCGTGGTCAGCGCGTGGATGTCGGAACGGGCCACGCGGCTGTGCAGGATGTCGCCGACGATCGCCACCGTCAGATTGGTGAAGTCTTTCTTGTAGTGGCGGATGGTGTACATGTCGAGCAGCCCCTGGGTGGGGTGGGCGTGGCGGCCGTCGCCCGCATTGACCACGTGGACATGGCGCTGGCCCGTGTCGATCAGGTGCTTGGCGATCAGGTAGGGCGCGCCCGACTGCGCGTGGCGCACCACGAACATGTCGGCGTGCATGGCGGCCAGGTTGTCGATGGTGTCGAGCAGCGACTCGCCCTTGCTGGCCGACGAGGCCGAGATGTTCAGGTTGATGACGTCAGCCGACAGGCGCTTGGAGGCGATTTCGAAGGTGGTGCGGGTGCGCGTGGAGTTTTCAAAAAACAGGTTGAATACGCTTTTACCGCGCATCAGCGGCACTTTCTTCACTTCGCGGTCGGAAATGCCGACGAACGAGGAGGCGGTGTCGAGGATGTGGTTGACGATCGATTTTGGCAGCCCTTCGATGCTCAGCAGGTGCTGCAGTTCGCCGTGTTTGTTCAGTTGCGGATTAAGCATGGTCGTCTTCGATGGTCAGCGAAAGGAGGCCGTCGTCGCCGCGCTGCAGCGCCAGCGACTGGCCGGGGGCGAGGTCGACCCGGGCGGCGACGAAGTCGGCCGCCACCGGCAGCTCGCGGCCGGCGCGGTCGGCCAGCGCGGCGAGCATGATGCGCGCCGGGCGGCCGTAGTCGAACAGCACGTTGATGGCGGCGCGGGTGGTGCGGCCCGTGTGCAGCACGTCGTCGACCAGCACGATGACGGCGCCGTCGACGCTAAAGCCGATATGGGTCGGCTTGACGTCCGGGTGCAGCCCCTTGCGGGCGTAGTCGTCGCGGTAGAACGAGACATCGATGGAGCCGAGCCGCGCTTCCAGGCCCAGGTCGAGCGCGAGGCGCCGGGCCAGCCAGGCGCCGCCCGAGTGGATGCCGACGATGGCGGCGTCGCTGACGCCTTCCAGGCCGCTGCGGACCTGCGACAGGAGGTCGCGGTACAGCGCCTCGGCGTCAAATTGCTGATGGGGTGTGGGCATGGTCGTCAAAGTATTGTTGCAAAATAATGGCGGCGGCCTTGTCATCGATGACCTCGCCGCGCCGGGCCTGGAGCACGGCCGACGAATAGCGCTCGTCGACCAGTTCCACAGGCAGATTGTAGCGCCCATGGAGCTGGTTGGCGAAGCGGCGGCAGCGCAGCGTCATGTCGTGCTCGGCGCCGTCGGGGTGGCGCGGTTCGCCCACGATCAGGCGCGCCGGCTGCCATTCGGCGATGAGGGCACCGATGCGGGCAAAGCGGGCGGCGTTGTCGATCGACTTGATCACCTCGAGAGGCTGGGCCTGCGCGGTCAGGGTGTTGCCGATGGCGATGCCGATGCGTTTGATACCGAAATCAAAACCGAGAACCGTATCGACCATCAGGCGTGACCGGCCTCGAGGGCCAGCATGGCCGGATCGATGCCCAGCAGCTTGATGGCGGCGTGGTAGCGCTGCTCGACGGGCAGGTCGAACAGCACGTGGGCGTCGGCGCCCACCGTCAGCCAGCCGTTGCGGCCGATTTCGTCTTCCAGCTGGCCCGGGCTCCAGCCCGCGTAGCCGATCGAGACGAGCATGCGCGACGGGCCATCGCCGGCGGCGACCGCTTCGAGCACGTCGATGGAGGTGGTAAATGCCACCTCGCTCGTCACCGTCAGCGACGACGAATAGCGCGCGCCCGGCGTGTGCAGCACGAAGCCGCGGTCGTCCTGGACGGGGCCGCCAAACATGATGGGCTCATTGACCACGCTGGCGTCGAGGCTGGCCGAGAGGGTCAGGTCGATGCGCTCGAACAGCACTTCCATGGTCATGTCGGTGGGCTTGTTGATGACCACGCCCAGCACGCCGTTGTCGTTGTGTTCGCACACATAGACGACGGTGCCGCCGAACACGGGGTCCTGCATCGCCGGCATGGCGATGAGAAAATGATTGGCCAGGTTGAAGCTGGCCGACACCGCGCCGATGGCCGATTCGGGCCGCTGCTGCTCGTCGTGCCGCATGCCATGCAGGGGCCGAGTTTTGTCGATTTTGCTCTTGGTCATACGCGTCACGCTTTCTCGTCTCACTCTTGTAGTTTGAAGCCAGCGTTCAAAATTACAATTCTGGACTTTTCGATAGTTTACACTGATTTGAGAGCCTGCCACGCCGTGCCGACAAAGCGCGTGGCGGATTTCATCCTAGCCAGTAAAATGCCCAATCCTGTTGACCTTGCACACGAGAAATGAAATTCGAAAAATCCCTGGTGTGGTTCCGCCGTGACCTGCGCGCCTTCGATCACGCTGCCCTGCACCACGCGCTGACCACCTCCAAAACAGTCTATTGCGCTTTCGTGTACGACGACGCCATCTTGGCGAAATTGCCACGACACGACCGCCGCGTGGCCTTCATCCACGCCAGTATTGCCGAGCTCGACGCCGAGCTGCGCACGCTGGGCGGCTGCCTGCTGGTGCGCCATGCGCACGCCCGCAGCGACATCGTGCGCCTGGCCGCCGAACTGGACGTGCAGGCGGTGTTCGCCAACGAAGACTACGAGCCGCAGGCGATCGACCGCGATGTCGCCGTCGCCGATGCCCTCGAGGCCGCTGGCCGCCAACTGCTGGTGGTCAAGGATCAGCTGATCTTCGCCAAGGATGAAGTGCGCACCCTGGCGGGCGGGCGCTTTTCCGTGTTCACGCCCTACAAGAACGCCTGGCTCAAGCGCATGCACGCGGCGCCCGAGTGCCTGGCACCGTGGCAGATCGCGCCCCACGCGGCGCGCCTGGCGCCAGCGCAAGGGGCGCCGGCGCTGCCCTCGCTGGCGGCGCTCGGCTTCGAGCCGGTCGACCTGGCGGCGGTGGGCATCGTCGCCGGCATGCGCGGCGGCGCCGCCACGTTCGAGTCCTTCATCGCCCGCATGGCGGCCTACGACGAGGCGCGCAATTATCCGGCCATCGACGGCACCTCGACCCTGTCGATCCACCTGCGCTTTGGCACCGTGTCGATCCGCCACCTGGTGCGCACGGTGAACCAGCTGATCGCCAGCGGGGCCGGCGGCGCCGGCGCGCCCGTCTGGCTGTCCGAACTGATCTGGCGCGAGTTCTATGCGCAGATCCTGTTTCACAACCCGCACGTCGTCGAGCGCGCCTTCAAGCCCGCCTACGACGCCGTGGCGTGGGAGGCGGGGCCGCAGGCCGAGGCCGCGTTTGCCGCCTGGTGCGAAGGGCGCACCGGCTACCCGCTGGTCGACGCGGCCATGGCGCAGATCAACCAGACCGGCTTCATGCACAACCGCCTGCGCATGGTCACCGCCTCGTTCCTGGTCAAGGACCTGGGCATCGACTGGCGCTGGGGTGAACAGTATTTTGCCCTGCACCTGAACGACTTCGAGCTCGCCTCCAACAACGGCGGCTGGCAATGGGCCTCGTCAAGCGGCTGCGACGCCCAGCCGTATTTCCGCATTTTCAATCCCGTCACGCAGTCGCAGAAATTCGACAAGAGCGGCCAGTTCATCCGCCACTGGCTGCCCCAGCTGAAAAAACTCGACGACAAGCAGATCCACGCGCCGTGGGAGTGGCCGGCCGCGCCCAGGGGCGACTACCCGGCGCCGATGGTCGACCATGCCCAGGCGCGCGCGACCACGCTGGTGCGCTACGCCGTGGTCAAGGCGGCCGGCGAGGCCGACGCGTAAAGACCGCGGCCGCGGGGGGGCCCGGGCGGCGCTGGTGCGCTAGGCCGACGGCGCCGTCACGACCGGGTCGAGCAGGCCGGCGATCGCCGCCAGCAGCATCGCTTCCTGGAACGGTTTGCCGAAATACGCGTTCACGCCCAGCCCCAGCGCATAGTTGCGGTGCTTGTCGGCGGTGCGCGAGGTGATCATGATGATCGGCACATGGGCGGTGCTGCCGTTGCCGCGGATATTGCGGGTCAGGTCGAAGCCATCCATGCGTGGCATCTCGATATCGACCAGCATCAGGTCGGGGATGGTCTCCTGCAGATGATCGAGGGCGTCGACGCCATCCTTGGCCAGGATCACGCGGTAGCCTTCGCGCTCGAGCAGGCGCTGGGTCACCTTGCGCACCGTGAGCGAATCGTCGACCACCATGATGACCGCCTCACGGGGGGCGACCGGCGCCAGCGCAGCTGGCGTCTGGCCCGCCGCGTGGCTGCGGCCGGCGCCGTGCAGCGCCAGCGCCACCGGGTTGAGGATCAGGACGATCTCGCCGGAACCGAGCACGGTGGCGCCGGCGATGCCGACCATGCGCGCCAGTTGCGGACCGATGTTCTTGATGACCACCTCGCGGTTGCCCACCACGTCGTCGACCTGCACGGCGAGGCGGTCAGCGCCGCTTTTGAGCATCAGCACGGGCGACGAGCGCTGCGCCAGCGGACGCGCGCCCGCCTGGCCCAGCAGCGCCGGCAGGTAATGCAGGGCCACGTTCTGGCCCTGGAAACGCAGCACGCAAGCGGCGTGTGCCTCGACCAGGGCGCCCTCCTTCATCTGCAGCACCTGCTCGACCAGGATCGACGGCAGCGCATAGGTGGTGCCGGCGCTGGCGGTGAGCACCACCTGGGTGACGGCCAGCGTCAACGGCAGGTGCACGGTGAAACGGGCGCCCTTGCCGGCCGTCGTTTCGATCGCCACCCGCCCGCCCAGCGCCTGCGCCTGCGAGCGCACCACGTCCATGCCGACGCCGCGCCCGGCCAGTTCGGACAGGCTGTCGGCGGTGCTCAGGCCCGGTGCGAAAATCAGCTCGGCCGCTTCGGCGTCGGTGATGCTGGCGCCGGCTTCCAGCAAGCCCGCCTGGACTGCCTTGGCGCGTATCCTGGCCAGATCGAGGCCGGCGCCATCATCGCTGATCTGGATCACCACTTCATTGCCCTGCTGGCTCACCTGCATCAGCAATTCGCCCGTCTCGGCCTTGCCGGCAGCGCCACGGCGCGCGCGCGGTTCGATGCCGTGCACGATGGCATTCCTTAACAGGTGTTCGAACGGCGCCGCCATCTGTTCGAGCACGCTGCGGTCGATTTCCACGGCGCTGCCGCGGATATCGAGGTTGACCCGCTTGTCGAGTTCCTTGGCGCTCTGGCGCGCCACCCGGAACAGCCGCTCGGACAGGCTGGCGAAGGGCACCATGCGCACCCGCATCAGGTCGCGCTGCAAGTCGCGCGTGAGGCGGCTTTGCTGGACCAGGTCGGCGCTGGCGGCATCGACCGTGCGGCTCAAGCTGTCGTGGAAGGAGGCGACGTCGCCCACGCTTTCGGCCATCATCCGCGTCAATTCCTGCAAGCGGGTAAAGCGGTCGAATTCGAGCGGATCGAACTCGCGCTCGCTGGAAATCGACATGCGCGAGGCGATCTGCGACTCGGCCTGCATTTCCACTTCGCGCAACTGGCGCGCCAGCCGCGCCAGGTTGTCAGAAAAATCGGCCAGCGAGGTTTTCAGGGTAGCGACCTGGTTCTCCAGCTTCGAGCGGGTGATCGACACTTCGCCGGCCTGGTTGACCAGGCGGTCGAGAATGTCGGCGCGTACCCGCACCAGCGCCGTGCGCGCGGGGCCGCCGTCGGCGCCCGCCAGCGGCGGCGCGGCCGGCAAGCCGGCATCGCCGGCATCGGGCGCCGCCACCGGCGCGGCCGGATTGTGTAACTGCTCGAACAGCAGCATGGCGTGATCGTAGTTGGCCAGCACCTCGTCGAACGCGGCCGCCGTGGTGGAGCCGGCGTGGACCATGTTCTCGATCTGCGTTTCGATCTCGTGGGTGTGCTGGCCCAGGCGCATGGCGCCGGCCATGCGCGCGCTGCCTTTGACGGTGTGCAAAATACGCAGCAGTTGCTGGGCCGGCGCGGGGTCGGCCGGATTGGCCTGCCACTGGCGCAGCAAGGCGCCCACCGTCGGCAGCAGGTCGACCGCTTCCTCGAGAAACACGGGCAGCAGGTCGGCGTCGAGATCGTCGGAGATCGCCGTCTCCAGCGGCGCCGCCACGCTGTCGGGCGCGCGCTCGGCCAGCGTGGCCGGTTCCAGGCGCGCTTCGGCGGCGAGGGGTGCAGGTTCGGCGGCCGGCGCAGGCTCGGGCTCGGGCTCGGGCTCGGGCGCAGCGTCGAGCGCCCCCGCTTCCGCTTCCAGGTCCGGATCGAAACGGATGTCGGTGGCGAAGTCGCTCAGCGGCTCGCTGTCGCCGTGCGCCCCAGGCGCGGCCAGCACGGGCTCGTCGTCACCGCCGTCACCGTCGTCATATCCGACGTCGGCATACGCATCGGCATCGGCCGGCGCGCTGGTCACCGTCTGCGCCGACAAGGCTTCGCGCAGCGCGACCAGGCGCTCGACCAGTGCCGGCCGGGCGGCGGGCAGTTCGCCCTGGGCGAACAGGCGCAGCATCTGGCCGGCCGCGGCCAGCGCCTCGTCGAGCAGGTCGCGCTGCGGGTCGTTCAGCACGGGGGCCGGCTCGACCAGCGTCAACAGCGCCATCTCCAGCGCGTAGGCGACGTCGCGCAGCGCCTTGAAGCCCACCGTGGCCGAGGTGCCGGCCAGGGTGTGGGCCGCTTTCAGGGCCGCCGCGGTCACCGCGCGCAGTGGCTCGTGGCGCCACTCGCCGAAGTCCTGGGTCAGCACCCGCATCAACTCGTCCGTCTCGGCCAGGTAGATGTTGTACAGCGGCAGCGGAATTTCCAGGTCGCCGAAGCGGCGGATATTGTCCGCCAGCGGCGCCTCCGGCACGGCGGACGGGAACTCGATGACGCGGCCGCCGGCGCCGGCCGGCGCCGGCACCGGCGCTGGCGCTGGCGTGTCGGGACCCGCCAGCGCGTGCGGCTCGTCGTCCGCCTCCGGCGCACTGGCGTCGTGGCCATCGTGGGGGGCGCCGGTGGCTGTGTCGGTATCGGTGGCGGTGGCTGTGTCGGTATCGGTGGCGATGGCCGTATCAGTGTCCGTATCAATGGCGGTGGCGGTGTCCGTATCCGTGGCGGTGGCGGCATCGCCGGGCGCCTCCGGCACGGCGGTCGCTCCATCGAGCACGAATTGGCCACCGTCCTGCACGGCGCCAGCGGCGGCCACCAGGGCGGCGCTGGTCCGGGCGGAGAAGCCGTCGATGGCCAGCTCATCGACCCAGGCCGTCATCTCCCCGTGCGCGTATTCGAGCAGCGCCAGCAGCGCCGGGGTGGCGGCGCGGGCGTCGCCCAGCCAGACGTTCATGACTTTTTCGACGGCCGCGGCGCCCTCGGCGAAATTGTGCAGCCCCACCATGCGGCCACTGCCCTTGAGGGTGTGGAAGGCGCGCCGCAGCGTCGTCAGGCTGTGCTGGCTGGTCGGCTCGGCCCTGGCCGCGGGCACGGTGGCGCCCACCAGTGCCAGCACGTCCTGCGCCTCGCTGATAAAAATCTCCAGCAGTTCGGCTTCGATGGCCGCGTCGCCGTCGGCCAGCGGCGGCGCCGTTGCGCTGACGGACGCGGGCACGGGGGCCGGCACCGCGGCCGCGGCCGGCTCGACATCGAAGGGCGTGTCGCCCGCGCGCTGCTTTTCAAACGGCAGCTGCTCGAAGCGCCCGCTTGCCGCATCGAAGCGGAAACTGCGCTGGGCAGCGTCGAAATCGCGGCCCAGCATATCGATATAAAAGCCCATCGCGCCCACGTTGCGGGCGATGTCCTGCAGCGCAGCGGCGTCCTGCGCGGGCAGCGCGGCGCCGGCCGCCAGTGCCTTGACGGCATCGCGGATGTGCTGGGCCGCCTGCACGGCCTGGTCCTGGTCGAGGATGGCCAGCGCGCCGTGCAACTGGTGCAGCAGCGGATCGATGGTGGCCAGCGCCGGCCGGCGCGCCGCGTCGGCATAATAATCGTCGAGCACCTTCTCCACCTGGCGCAGGGCGGTCTTCATTTCCGCGGCCAGCGCCGCCACCGTCTGCCCCTGGGCGATCTGGCGCGACAAGTCGCCCTGCCACTCGGGCGCGGCGGGCGGCGTCTCGCCAGCGGCCAGCGCCAGCAGGCGCGCGCCCACCACCTCGGCGCGCCCGGCAAAGTCGGCCGGCAACTGGCGCACCTGGTCGAGGCCCTGCTCGACGAACAGCATGGCGGTGGCCATCTCCATGCTGAACTGGTCGCTGCGGCCGGCGGCGATCGAGTCCTGCGCCGCCCGGCCCAGTTCGTGCAGCAGTTGCGTCAGGGCGGGCGCGCCCAGCTGCTCGCTGGCCTGCGCCAGGTGCGCCAGCGACTGATTAAATTGCTGCTCGAGCTTGATGCCGGGATCGGCGGCCACCCGGTCCCAGTCGGTTTTCGCCTGCGCCAGCGCGTCGGTGGCGCTCTTGAGCGCGTGCGGGTCGATGCGGCCGTAGCGGCGGCTGTCGTAGTCGGCCGGCACCACCCCGGCCAGGCCGTAGGCGCGCCGCAGCGACTGGGCGTCGGCCGAGGGCGCGCTGGCGGCGGCGATGAAAAACAGGGCGTCGCGCAGCATCGCTTCGGGCAGGCCGCCCTGGCCTTGCGAGAGGCGGCGGATCTGCAGGTTGATCAGGCCAAACAGCTGCTTGACGTACAAGTCGCCATGGACCTGGCCGCTGGCGACGAGCTCGGCAAAACAGCGCATCGCCATCCAGAAGGTGCGTGCGGGGGCCTCGACCTGGGCCTGTTCGACCAGCGCGATGGCCTCTTGCAGGGCCTGGGCGTTGCTGCGCTGGGCGGCGCCGTCGGCGCTTTTCAGAAACGGCAGCAGGGCTTTTTCGAAACGGGCGCGGTAGGCCGCGTAGTCGGCCGTCAAGCTGTCGGCGGCAGCGCCGGCGGGCGCCAGCGGCACCTGCGCCGACAGGTCGACGAACAGCAGGTCGGACGGGTGGATCCGTTCGGCGCCCAGCGCCTGCTGCAGCGCGCGGTGATACGGAAACAGGCGTGCCGGCTGCGGCGCGGCGCCGGCCATCAGTTCATCGAGGTATTCGGCGATCGCCTGGCAGGCCTCGGCAATGGCCTCGCAGCCGGCGGTGCTCACTTCCAGGGTGCCATCGCGCATCCGTTCGAGCACGCTCTCGGCCGCCGCCGTGAGCAGGCCGACCCCTTCGACATCGACCATTTGCAGGGCGCCGTGGGCCTGGTGCAGATGGGCGCGGGCGTGCTGCAAACTGGTCACGCGGGCGTCGCCCGGGTGCGCCTCGGCCTCGGCCAGGGCCGCGCGCGCGCGCGCCAGCGCCTCGCGGATTTCGCCGATCACCCACGACAGCGGGCCGGTATCGAAAAAAGCCGTGGCGGCTGCGGGCGGCGTGGACGAATGGTCGGTCATGGGCTAATCCGGGATGCGGTCCGTCAGGCGGTGACGCGAAAGCGCGAGACCGAGTTTTTCAGTTCCTGCGCCAGCATCGACAGCTGGCGAATCGATTGGGCGGTCTGCATGGTGCCGTCCTGGGTATGCTCCGTCACCGACAGGATGTGCTGGATGTTGTGGGCGACGCCGTTGGCGGAGGTCGCCTGCAGCCCGGTGGCGAAGGAAATCCCCTGGATCAGCTCGGCCAGGCGGTTCGACACGCCGGAGATGTCGTTGAGCGCGGCGCCGGCGGCGTCGGACAGGCGCGCCCCCTCGACCACGCCCTGGGTCGATTTTTCCATCGCCGCCACGGCGTCGTGGGTATCGGTCTGAATGGTGCGCACCAGCGCGCCGATCTGCTTGGCGGCTTCGGCCGAGCGTTCGGCCAGCCGCTGCACCTCTTCGGCCACCACCGAGAAGCCGCGCCCCGCTTCGCCGGCGGAGGCGGCCTGGATGGCGGCGTTGAGCGCGAGCACGTTGGTTTGCTCGGTGATGTCGGAAATGAGTTCGGTGATCTCGCCGATCTCCTGCGACGATTCGCCCAGCCGCTTGATGCGCTTGGAGGTTTCCTGGATCTGCTCGCGGATTTCGTGCATGCCCTTGATGGCGTTTTCCACCGCCGTCGAGCCCTGCTGGGCCGCCGCCACCGACTGGCGCGCCACTTCGGCCGACTCATTGGCCGACTTCGAGACATCGGTAATTTCGCTGGCCATTTTCAGCACCGTGGCCGAGGCGTCCTCGATCTCGCGCGACTGCTGCTGGGTCGCCGTCAACAGCGACGACGAGATGTTCTGGGCGTTGGTCGAGGCGGTCGTGACCTGCTCGGCCGTGTTGGTGACCCGTTCGACCAGCCCGCGCAACTCTTCCACCGTGTAGTTGACGGAGTCGGCGATGGCCCCGGTGATGTCTTCGGAAACCGTGGCGTGCACCGTCAGGTCGCCGTCGGCCACTTCCTGCAATTCGTTCATCAGGCGCAAAATCGCCGCCTGGTTCTGGTCGTTGGTGGCCTTGGCTTCTTCTTCCTTCGCTTGCGACAGCAGGCGCTGGGCTTCCGCTTCGGCGCGCCGGCTGTCGGCGCCACGGGTGCGGTTGCGCGAGTCCTGCAGCATGACCCGGCTGATCGAGCCGGCCACGGCCAGCGTGAAGATCGAGGCGGCCACCATCAGCCAGAACCAGGCGTCGGTCGAATCCTGGCTGCTGCGGTAATTCGCTTGCAGGGCCGACAGCTGGCGGCGGATTTCCTCGTTCTCGAAGAAGATCGATTGCTCGGCGCCCTTGGCGGCGGTGAAGCGGGGCAGGTTGTCGAGGATCGAGCCGACCAGTTTCTGGTAGACGTCGAATTTGGCCTTGATGGCCACCAGCTTGTTGCGCAGGTCGGCGTCGCGCACGGCCGCCAGTCCCAGCGTATCGCTGCCGTTGAGGAAACCGTCGAGGGTGGCGCGCACGGTGCCGGTGTCGCGGCCCAGCTGAAAGGCGGTGTCGGCGCGGATGCCGCCGGAGGTGAGAAATTCGCTGGCACTGCGCGAGAGGCGCTGGGTCAGCATCATCATGCGGCCGATCGCCGCCAGCTCGCGGGGGCTGCCGCCCTTGGCCATTTTCTGGGTCAGAAAGTCGTCCGACAGCGCCACCAGCTGGGGAGAGAGGGCATCGAGCTGCTTCAAGGTGTCCTTGAAGCCGGTCAGCTCGCTTTTCATTTTCAGGATGGTGCCGGCGGCGTTGTCGGAGGTGACCCACTTGGCGCGCGCCGTCGCCAGCGCGCCGGCCACGCCGGCCGATGGCGCCGGCACCCGGCGCCCGGCGAAGTCGCCGCCGCGCGCGAGCAGGTTCAGGTCGCGCGTGAGTTCGAGGCGGCTTTCGTCGAGCTGAACGAACGCTTCGGGATTGCCCTGGATGGCGTTCGGTGCCGCCTTGCCGACCCGCTGCGAGTGCATCAGGGCGTCACTGGCGATCTGCGTCTGCGCCGAGGCGATCACGTTCGCGGCCGAGTTCTGCCACAGCGCGACGATGGTGAGCAGGATGCCGACGGCGAAGGTAACGAGCAGGATGCGCAGTTGGCGCGCCAGCGACAGGTGGCCGATCAGCGGCAGTTGCAGTTCCTGGGCCTGTTCGGCTTCGGTGGCGGCCGGCTTACGGCGCAGCACGCCGCCGAGGCTGAGCGGCCGGGCCGCCTCCGGCGCCGGTTCGGCCTTCGGCGCCGGCGCGGACGTCGAAGTCCGGGTCGGCATCGGGGTCGCGGTCGGGGTCGGCCCGAACTGGGTATCGGGCGAAGTGAGCGCCACCTCGTGCTCGGGTTTGCCCTTCGGCGTCAATCCCATCGTCAGTTTCGTCGCCATTCCCATCGCAGCTCCCAGCCAGTAAAGTAAGACGTCACGCCGTCAATCAATGATGTAACCCGTTTTGCGCGGCGCTATCGCCCCACGTGCAGAAAACGCTCGTCGGCGACCACGATGGTCAGGTCGAGCGCGGTCCAGTCGTTGCCGTCGCCGTCGCGCAGCTGCGCGCCGTTCGGCTGCATTTTTTCGGCCTGGCGCAAGCCGTACACGCGCGCCACCAGCAAGGCGCAATTGAAGCCGATGGCGGCGCCGAAGGTGATCACGCGGGCGTCGCCGCCGATGGCGGTGTCGCCCTCGCCCAGGTAGCGCGCCAGGTCGACCACGCCGACCAGGTTGCCGCGGATATTGGCCAGGCCCAGGTACCAGTCATGCGTGAGCGGCACCGCCGTCAGCGGTGGCAGCGGCACGATTTCGCCGGCCTGGGTCAGGTCGAGCAGGTAGCGCGCCGCGCCGATCTGCACGCCCAGCTGGTTGACGCTGGCGCCGCTGTTGGCACGCGCCGCCTGCATCCGCTCGAGCAGCTGCTCCTGGTACTGGCGCAGGCGCGCGCGGCGGCCGGCGGCGTCCAGGCGCAACGGGGCCGCGGCACGCGCTGGCGTGACGGCATCGGGCCCGCTCATCTCAGAGCGCGCCCAGCGCGGCGATTTTCTCGAGCAGCGCCGCCGGGTCGACCGGCTTGACCAGGTAGCCGCGCGCGCCCTGGCGCAAGCCCCAGATGCGGTCGGTTTCCTGGTTCTTGCTGCTGCAGATGATGATGGGGACGTTGGCCAGTTCGGGATCGCGCGCGATCGAACGGGTCACCTGGAAGCCATTTGCCCCCGGCATGACCACATCCATCAGGATCAGCTCCGGCTTGTGCGCCTTGATCTGCGCCAGCGCCGCCTCGCCGTTTTCGGCCGTGGTGACGGAAAAGCCGTTCTTGACCAGGATATCGGTCAGGTAATAGCGCTCGGTGGGCGAATCGTCGACGATAAGGATGTTCTGGATGGCCACGGGTGCGCTCCTGCGTTGAATTGGGTTATGCCAGGCCGGCAGTGTGTTCGCGTACGGCCGCCAGCAGGCTGTCCTTGCTGAACGGTTTGGTGAGGTAAGCGGACGAGCCCACCATGGCGCCGCGCGCACGGTCGAACAGGCCGTCCTTGGACGAGAGCATCAACACCGGGGTGGCGTGAAAGCGCGCGCTTTTCTTGATCAACGCGCAAGTCTGATAACCATCGAGGCGCGGCATCAGGATGTCGCAAAATACCAACGC
Organism: Massilia sp. DWR3-1-1; assembly: GCF_049898325.1. Lineage (NCBI taxonomy): Bacteria > Pseudomonadati > Pseudomonadota > Betaproteobacteria > Burkholderiales > Oxalobacteraceae > Massilia > Massilia sp. DWR3-1-1. The sequence continues at coordinate 71,900 of NZ_JAFCXL010000001.1, forward strand.
CGGGTGGTGATCATTGATCTTCGCAAGCGCGTCGAAACCATCTTCGGCCAATACCACCTGGTAGCCGGCCTGGTTCAGGAAAATCTCGGCGGAGCGGCGAATCGTGCTGCTGTCGTCGATCACCATGATCTTCAGGCCGGGGGATTGCTGGGGATGGGTCATAGTCTTCACTTCAGCATGAATCAGCACGATACCATAGGGCAAGATATCTGTGCATTAAATGTTGCAATGAGTCAACTCGTCAACTAGTCCTTCGAAGAGGTCAGGCAGGCATCATGTCGAAATCATCCTTGCGGGCGCCGCATTCGGGGCAGGTCCAGTTCATCGGTACGTCGGCCCAGCGGGTGCCGGGAGCGATGCCGTCGTCCGGGGCGCCGGCGGCCTCGTCGTACACCCAACCGCAAATCAGGCACATCCAGCTCTGAAAAGGTGCCGCATTGGCCTGCGTTGTTTCATTGCTACTCACGTTCGTGTTCCTTGTATCTAGTAAAATGATGGATCAAGTATCTTAATCCTTCCTTCGTGCAAATCCAAACAACTCCCCTGATATTAAGCTTCGGCGTGGCCGACCCGGTCGGCGCCACCGGCATCCAGGCCGATCTGGCCACCTTCGCCGCGTTCGGCTGCCACGGCCTGTCGGCGCTGACCGGAATGCTCATCGGCGACACCGCGCGGGTGGAAGACTGGGATGAAATCGATGCCGATTCGGTCGTCGACCAGGCCCGCGTGCTGCTCGAAGACATGACGGTGGCCGCCTTCAAGGTGGGCGCCCTGACCTCGATCGAGCAGGCCACGGCGATCGCCGAAGTCATTTCCGACTATCCCGAGGTGCCGCTGATCCTCGACCCCTACCTGTCGTCGATGCCCGATTCGGGCCTGCTCGACGACGACATGCTGGCGGCGATCCGCCAGATCCTCGCGCCGCAGGCGACGCTGATGCTGCTGTCCCAGGTCGAACTGGCGCGCATGGCCGAAACCTGGCGCGACGGCGGCAGCGGCGACATGCTCGCGCTCGACGTGGCCGAGCTGACCGGGATGGGTTGTGCCTACGTGCTGGTGACCGGCACCGGCACCGTCGGCAAGGGCGACGGCGCCACCATCGCCAACACCCTGTTCGACGCCGACGGCGTCGCCGAGACGTTTCATTTCCCGCACCTGCCCGGTACCTTCATCGGCGCCGGCAGCACCCTGTCGGCGGCGATTGCCGCCTTGCTGGCGCAGGGTCTGACGCCGCTCGAGGCGGTACGCGCGGCCCAGCAATTTACCCACGGCGCCCTCGCCCACGCCCAGCGCTTCGGCATGGGCAAGCTGGTGCCGAACAAACTGTTTCGCGCCGCGCCGTTCACGCCCTGATGGTGCGCCCGATGCGCGCCGCTCCCCTACCCTTTCGACTGCCCGCCATGACTGAATCAACTTCCCAGAACGACATCCTGTTTGCCCGCGCCCAGGAAACCACCCCCGGTGGCGTTAATTCGCCCGTGCGCGCCTTCCGCTCGGTGGGCGGCACGCCCCGCTTCATCACGCGCGCCGAAGGCCCCTACTTCTGGGACGCCGACGGCAAGCGCTACATCGACTACATCGGCTCGTGGGGCCCGGCCATCGTCGGCCACGCCCACCCGCAAGTGGTCAAGGCGGTGCAGGAGGCGGCCGCGCGCGGCCTGTCGTTCGGCGCACCCACGCTGGGCGAAGTGGAAATGGCCGAGGAAGTGTGCAAGCTGGTGCCGTCGATCGAGCAGCTGCGGCTGGTCTCGTCGGGCACCGAGGCGACCATGAGCGCGCTGCGCCTGGCGCGCGGCGCCACCGGGCGCGACAAGATCATCAAGTTCGAAGGCTGCTACCACGGCCACGCCGACTCGCTGCTGGTCAAGGCCGGCAGCGGCCTGCTCACCTTCGGCAATCCCACCTCGGCGGGCGTGCCGGAAGACTTCGTCAAGCACACCCTGGTACTCGACTACAACAACGTCGCCCAGCTGGAAGAGGCGTTCGCGTCGATGGGCGAGACCATCGCCTGCGTCATCGTCGAGCCGGTAGCCGGCAACATGAACCTGATACGCGCCAGTGCCCCCTTCCTGCAGGCGATGCGCGATCTGTGCACGCGCCACGGCGCCATCCTCATTTTCGATGAAGTCATGTGCGGCTTCCGCGTTGCCCTGGGCGGCGCCCAGGCGCTGTACGGCATCACCCCCGACATCACGGCGCTGGGCAAGGTCATCGGCGGCGGCCTGCCGGTGGCGGCGTTCGGCGGCAGCGCCAAGCTGATGGAAAACATGGCGCCGCTGGGCGCGGTCTACCAGGCCGGCACCCTGTCGGGCAACCCGGTCGCGGTGGCGGCCGGCATGACCACCCTGAAGCTGATCCAGCAAGACGGCTTCTACGAGCACCTGACGGCCCAGACCCGCAAGCTCGTCGACGGCCTGATGGATGCGGCGCGCGAGTCCGGCGTCACCTTCTGCGCCGATGCGGTGGGCGGCATGTTCGGCATGTATTTCTCGGCCGAGGTGCCCACTTCGTACGCCCAGATGATGGCCGGCGACAAGGCGCAATTTAATGCCTTTTTCCATGGCATGCTGGAAGAAGGCGTGTATTTCGCCCCGGCCGCCTTCGAAGCGGGCTTTGTCTCGGCGCAGCACGACGACGCCGTGATCGCCGAAACGGTGGCGGCGGCGCGGCGCGTGTTTGCCCGCCTGCTGGCCACCCGTCGCGCCAGCGACCATGGCCAGGGCGAACGCGCCGACTTCTGAAGCGAGCCTTAAGGCCCCGTAAAAAGCCCCCCCGGGCGCCACCGCTGACGGTGGCGCCATGTTAGAGTGCGACCGCAATGAAACCACCGATACCCACCCTGAAAACACCGGCGCGCTAGCTCCCCTCGCGGGAGGCCGCGCCGCATGCGCGCGAGCCTCCTATGCACTTGATCCGCCGTCTCACCGACAACGCCACCCTCAAAGCCCTCGGCCCCGGCCTCATCACGGGCGCCGCCGACGACGACCCGTCCGGCATCGCCACCTATTCGCAGGCGGGCGCCCAGTTCGGCTTCAACACCCTGTGGACGCTGGTGCTGACGTACCCGTTCATGGTCGGCATCCAGCTGGTATCGGCGCGCATCGGCCGCGTCACCGGCCATGGCCTGGCCACCAATATCCGCCGCGCCTATTCGCCGTGGCTGCTGTACTCGATCGTGCTGCTGCTGCTGGTGGCCAACGTCATCAATATCGCCGCCGACATCGCCGCCATGGGCGAAGCGGCGCGCCTGGTCACCGGCGTCGGCTCGGCGCACCTGTACTCGCTGGGATTCGGGCTGCTGTGCCTGGGCTTGCAGGTGTGGCTGCCGTACGCCACCTACGTGCGCTACCTGAAGTGGCTCACGCTGGGTTTATTGGCCTATGTGGGCACGGTGTTCGCCGTCAAGCTGCCGTGGCTGGAAGTGCTGCGCAAGACGGTGTGGCCGGACTTTACGTTCACCCGGGAGTCGGTGGCGCTGATCGTGGCCATCTTCGGCACCACCATCAGCCCCTACCTGTTTTTCTGGCAAGCCTCGCAGGAAGTCGAGGAAATCCGCGCCGACGGCTCCACCAAGGCGCTGCGCAAACAGCCCGAGCACGCCACCGGGCAGCTGCGCCGGATCAAGGTCGACACCTTCGTCGGCATGGGCTTTTCCAACCTGGTCGCCTATTTTATTATTCTCACCACCGCCGTCACGCTGGGCGCGCACGGCGTGACCACCATCGAGACGTCGGCGCAGGCGGCCGAAGCGCTGCGCCCGGTGGCGGGCGAATTCGCCTTCTTCCTGTTCGCGCTGGGGATCATCGGCACCGGCATGCTGGCCGTGCCCGTGCTGGCCGGGTCGGCCGCCTACGCCGTCACCGAGAGTTTCAGGTGGACCAACGGGCTCGACCTGAAGGTGCTCGAGGCGCAGGAGTTTTACGGGATCATCGCGCTGGCCACCATCGGCGGCATGCTGCTCAATTTCGCCCCGATCGACCCCATCAAGGCGCTGATGCTGTCGGCCCAGATCAACGGCGTCATCGCCGTGCCCATCATGGCGGTGATGATGCTGCTGGCGCACAACAAAAAACTGATGGGACAATTTACCCTGAGCCGCCGCCACACCATCATCGGCTGGCTGGGCGTGGGCGTGATGCTCGTCGCCGTGGTGGCCATGTTCGCCACCATGTAACGATGTTCAAGCCGGGCGCGTGCCCGGTTGCCGACCATTTGCCTAGCCAAGGACCAGGTAGCGCTGCAAGCCGCTACCCGCCGCCCGCCCCCGAGGCGACCGCCGCACGGCATCGGGTTTGCGTCCCCTGTAAAAAGCCTTGGCTCCGCCAAGGCGTTTACCTGACCAGGCCAAACAAAAGTAGGTTTCCACTTTTGTTTGATCTAATTCAACCACCCCCGGTGCCGGAAATACAGGAACGGCGCGATCGCACTGGTGAGCATCAGCCCCAGCGCGAACGGATAGCCCAGCTGCCAGTCCAGCTCGGGCAGCCATTTGAAATTCATGCCGTAGATGCTGGCGATCAGGGTCGGCGGCAGGAAGGCTACCGAGGCCACCGAGAAGATCTTGATGATCTTGTTCTGGTTGATGTTAATGAAACCGACGGTGGCGTCCATCAGGAAGTTGATTTTATCGAACAGGAACGAGGTGTGGCCGTCGAGCGATTCAATGTCGCGCAAGATCTGGCGCGCTTCCTCGAACTGATCGGCGTTGAGCAAGCGGCCCCGCATCAGGAAGCTGACGGCGCGGCGGGTGTCCATCATGTTGCGACGGATGCGGCCGTTCAAATCTTCCTCGTGGGCGATGGCGTTCAGCGTGGCCGCCGCGTCGGTGTCGGTGAACTCTTCCTGCAGCACACGGCTCGAGACTTCTTCCAGGTTCTGGTAGATGCCCTCGAGGGCGTCGGCCGAATACTCGGCGTCGGTGGCGTACAGGTCGAGCAGCACGTCCATGTAGTCTTCGATCGAGCCGGGGCGCGAGCGGGCGCGCATGCGCACCAGCCGGAACACGGGCAAGTCGTCCGTGTGCACGGAGAACAGCATCTTGCGAGCCAGGATGAACGCCACCGTCACCACGCGCGAGGGGCCATCGTCTTCTTCGAGCAGGAAGTCGGTGCGCAGGTGCAGGTCGCCGTTTTCCGCTTCGTAGTAGCGCGCCGACGCCTCGATGTCCTTGACTTCGTCTTCGCCCGGCAGGATCACGCCATAGATCGCCTTGACCCAGGCCCGCTCATCGTCGGTCGGGTCGGTCAGGTCGACCCACACAGGCTCGACGAGTTCAAGATCCTCGCGGCTGTCGATGGGGACCTGGTTCAGGCGGCCATTTTGTAGGACGAATACGTTGATCATGCGTGATTTACCCGGCTTGACGTCAAAAATTAGCGCAAGTGTAACCGCAAGCAGCCAGGCCCGTCACCCTCGCCGCGTGGCGAATCAGGGTAACTCGGCCGAATTCATGCGGTTGAGGATGACGCCGGTGCGGCGCGCCAGGTAATTGGTGCTGCGATGGGCGTCGTAATAGCGGGGATTGGGCAGCATCACCGCCAGCCGCGCCGCCTGCGCCGCGTTCAGGCTGGACGCGGGCGCGCGAAAATAATGGCGCGCCGCGGCCTCGGCGCCGAACACGCCGCGGCCGAATTCGACCACGTTGAGGTAGATTTCCAGGATGCGCGCCTTGTCGAGCACCAGTTCGAGCATGTAGGCGATCACCATCTCCTGCGCCTTGCGCAGGTAGCTGCGCGAACCGGACAAAAACAGGTTCTTGGCCAGCTGTTGGGTAATGGTCGAGCCGCCGCCCACCACCTTGTGACGGGTGCTGTTGCGGTCGTAAGCCTTTTGCAGCGCTTCCCAGTCGACCCCGTCGTGCTCGGCGAAATTGGCGTCTTCCGAGGCGATCACGGCCCGCTTGAGGTTGGCCGAGATGGCCCCGTACGGCACCCACTGGTGTTCCAGGGCGGCCTTCGGGTTGGTCTCGCGCATGCTCGACAGCTGGGCGCTCATGAAACTGGTCATGGTGGGGTTAAAGCGCGCCCACCAGCAGATCTGCAAAAAGAAATACAGCTGCAGCAGCAGCACCGCCAGCAGCGGCCCCAGCACGATCCACTTGAGCCAGCCGCGTCCGCCCGCCCGCTTGCCGTGGCGCGCCTTCATGCGCCCGCGCGCAGTTGCGCCAGCACGGCGGCGGTGGCCGGGCGCACGCCGCGCCAGACATGGAACGCCTCGGCGGCCTGCTCGACGAGCATGCCCAGGCCATCGCGCGCGCTGGCGCCGTGGCCAGTGGCGAACGCCATGAAAGGGGTGGGCGCGGCCCCATACATCATGTCCAGCGCCAGCGTGCCGGCGCCGAACACGGCCGCCGGCAGCGGCGGCAGCGCCCCCGTCAGGCTGGCCGAGGTGGCGTTGATGACGATGTCGAACGGGCCGTCGAGCGCCTCGAACTGGCGCACGGCGATGGGGAAATCGAACTGCGCCGCCACCGCGTGCGCGCTGGCGGCGGTGCGGTTGACCAGGGTGAGCGCGGCCGGGCCCTGCTCGAGCAGGGGCAGGATCGCCCCGCGCGCGGCGCCGCCGGCGCCGACGAGCAGCACGCGCTTGCCGGCGATGGTCACGCCGGCATTGCCGACGATGTCGGCCACCAGGCCGGCGCCGTCGGTGTTGTCGCCGGCGATGGCGGCGCCATCAAAACTGAGGGTATTGACGGCGCCGGCCGCCTGCGCCCGCGCCGTCAGGCGCGTACACAGGTCGAACGCCGCGATCTTGAAGGGGACGGTGACGTTGGCGCCCTTGCAGCCGGCGGCGGCCAGCGCGGCCACGGTGCCGGCAAAGCCGTCCAGCGGCGCCAGGCAAGTGGCGTATTCGAGCTCGATGCCCAGTTGCCGCGCGAACGCGGCGTGGATGGCGGGCGACTTGCTGTGGCCAACCGGATTGCCGATGACGCGATAAAAATCGTGCATCAATTGCCCTTCAAGTTCGTCTCGAGCCGCTCTTCGCGGGTAAATTTGAAACGGGTGATGATCACCCACAGATCGTCCTTGTCGCTCGAGAGCATATTCGGCGGAAATTTGCCGAACGGGGCGGCGCGGCGCACGATGGCCATGGCGGCCGCGTCGAGCGCCGGGTTGCCCGAGCTTTTCTCGATGCGCACGCCGCCATCCTTGAGATAGATGCTGCCGTCCTGGAAAATCGGGATGTACAGCACCAGTTCGCCATACAGTTTGCGGCCGTCTTTCTGCGGGAAGTTCAGCGTGCCGATTTCCTCGACCCGCTTTTGCATGGTCTTGTAGTACATCGCGTAGCCCACTTCCTGGGTGCTGGGCGTGATGTAGGTCTTGCGGGGCCGCTTGTTCTGGTCCTCGATCGTGGTCGACAGCTCGGCCGTGGCGCGCGCGATCGCCTTCGACGATTCGAGCAGGTCCTGGCCCGTGCGGGCGGGATCGGGCTTGTCTTTTTCCGTCAGCGGCGGCGCCGTGTAGGCCGACGCGCGCGCCTTGGTCAGCAGGTTTTGCTGCACCGCTTCGAGTTCGGCGATGCGGCGCTGGGCCGCCTTGACGCTGTCGCCGTTTTCGCTCTTGCGCATGTCCGGCAAGGGCGACTTCGAGCGCCCCGCCTCGGCCTGGCCGCCCCCGTCGAGATTGGCCTGCGCCAGCGCGTCGGCCTTGAGGGGCTTGCGATCGTGCTTGGCGTTGACGAGGATCACCTCCAGCCCGGGATCGGCCGGCTGCAATTTAAAGGCGTCGGGGGCGACAAAGCGCACCGTCAGCAGGGCCGCATGCAATACCACCGACACGGCGAGGGCGATCTGCATGGAGCGGTTGTGGAAATGAGACGTCACGCGACACCGGTTGAAACTATTGAACTACGGAACGTTAATTCTACCGCGTTTGGGCGGGCGCGCCGAGGCCTTTGCGAGCACGGCGCGCCCTGCGCTCAGTTCGCCAAGGGCGCCCCTGCGTCGGCCGGCGGCGTGCCTGGCAGCGCAGCGCCGCCCTCGACCAGCTCGACGCCTTCGGCTTCGGCGGCAATGGCGGCGCTGCTGTCGTCGTCCTCGTCGTCGGTCGCTGGCGCGGCCGCGGCGGCACCGTCGACGCCGTGCACCTCGAGCAGCCGCGCTTCGATCGACAGGTCCACTTCATCCCAGCGCAGGATGTCGAGGGTGACGGCGGCGCCGCGCGCCACTGGCGGCATGCCCGGCAGACGGATCACCAGCGGGATGTCGGCCAGGCGCAGCAGCTCGTCCTTGAGCACCACGGCGTCGACCTGGCGGGCGTTTTCCTGGCCCAGCCAGCGCAGGCACCAGTAGCGTTCCATGTTCTGCTGGTGCTCGTTGTAGGCGGCGTAGGCGGCGTCGAAGGCCGAAACGATGGCGAACAGGCCGGCGTCGCGCTGCTTGAACGGCGCCACCAGCGGCGCGGTGACGCCGTTGCTGGCGCAAGCGAGGATCTGCCACTGGTTGACCAGGTCGGTGTAGCGGCGCAGCGGCGAGGTGCTCCACGCATACTGGTCCACGCCCAGGCCCTGGTGCGGCGCCGCGTGCGTGACCATGCGCACCTGCAGCTTGGCGCCCCAGCCGGGACCGCCCGCCCCTTGCGAGCGGTAGATGCCGGGCACGCCGCAGTCGTGCATCAACTTGCCCCAGGTGCTGTTGGCAAAGATCATCAGCTCGGCGACGATCTTGTCGAGCGGCGCCCCGCGCTTGCGCTTGACGACGGAGACGACGTCGTCGTCGACATAAAAATTGTAATCGACCCGGTTGTTCTGCTCGGGGCGCAAGCCAAACGCTTCGCGCTTGACCATGCGCGCCGCCTCGAGCTTGCCGGCCCACTGCCACAGTTGCAGCAGTTCGGCCTTGTGCGGGTAGTCGCCTTCGCCGCTGGCGAGGGTCGCTTCGTTGACCACGGCGTCAAGGTCGTTGTGGCGCAGGTTGGCGGCGATCGGCACCATTTCGGCGCGCGTTTCCGTGGCCAGCACGGACCAGTCGGCCGGGTCGATGGTGGCGTACAGCGACAGCGCCGGGCAGGCGCGCCCTTCGGCCAGGGTGAAGGCCTCGACGATATCGTCGGGCAACATGGTGATTTTATCGCCCGGCATGTACACGGTCGACATGCGCGCGCGCGCCATCTTGTCGATGGCGTCGTCGGGCCGGATGCCCAGGCCCGGCGCGGCGATGTGGATGCCCACCTTGACCTTGCCGTCGGCCAGCATGGTGACGGAGAAGGCGTCGTCGATCTCGGTGGTGGTGACGTCATCGATGGAGAAGGCGGCGACGTCGGCCAGCGGCAGGCCGCCCGGCGTGGCGGGGGCGGCGATGGGCGCAAAACCGGCGCCGCGGGGGAAATTCTCGAACAGGAAGCGCGCCATGTGCAGCGCTTTCGGCGAGGCGATGCCGCCGGTGGCGAGCATCAGGCGGGGGGCAGTGGTGTGCAGTTCGTCGCAGGCCGTCTCGAGCGCCTTGTATTCGATGCTGTTCTTGTCGGGCTTGAACAGCAGTTGCAGCACCAGGGGCTCGAGCGGGGCCGGCAGGGTGCCTGCCTTGAGTTGCTCGACATAGCCGGCCTGGATGATGGCCTGCTGTTTTTTCTTTTCGATGCCCGCCTGCGCCGCGCGCAGCGACTGCTCCGGCGCCGCCTTGTACCGGCCGCGGCCCTTTTTATAGAAATAGATGGGGGCGTTGTGCAGGGCCAGGATCAGGCCCGCCGACTCGGCCGGCAGGGCGGCGTGGCCGACGTAATCGGCGGCCAGGTCGGCGAAGCCGAATTCTTCCTGGCCCGCCACTTCCCACAAAAACTCCAGGTCGACGTCGGCGGCGATTGCCTTGGCGGCGTCGAGCAGTTCGGCCGGCGCTGGCTTTTCATAGTGCAGCAGGACGTCCTTGACCTTGACCTTGGTGCGTTTACCGGACGGCATTTCAACCTGGTAGGCCTCGCCGGCCTGGGACAGCACGCTGCCGACTTTGAAATCACCGGATTCTTCAAAAAATAAATTCATGGTTCACTTCACGTTCGTATCAAGGGGAGCAGGCAGCAGTGTCAGGACCGGCGGCAAGAATACCTCGGTCACCAGCAGGCTGCCTTGATGGCGGCGGTACAGGCAGCGCCGCGCGTAATAAACAGGGGGGCACAGCGACATGGGCGGGCACGGCAACAGCGGCAGGCGGTCGCCCAGCGCGGCGCTGGCGCGCCGGGCCAGCGGATGGCCGGCGCGCAAGCGGGCAAATTCGAGCGGGCCGCGGCGCACCAGCGGATCGTAAAACAGGGTCGAGCCCAGCGAGCGCTCGCCGAGGCCGCCGAACAGGGGCCAGTCGGTGGCCGAATCGGACAGCGGCACCACGGTGTGGGCAAACACCACCGCCACCCCGTCGCAGCGCAGCAGCACTTCGCGCTCGAGCACCTGGACCGGGCGCGCCAGGCCGATGGCGCCAGTCTCGTCGGGCAGGCACAAGGCGCTGCCCTGGCGCAGGCGCTGCACGCGAAAGGCCGCGCTGTGGGCGATCAGGCGCGCCGTCAGCGAGCCGTCCGCGCCCAGCCACGCCGCCAGCGGCGCCGGCGCGTTGACGGCGCCCAGGTGGCCATGCCAGCGCACCTGGCGCAGCGAACGCGCGCGCGCCCCGCTCACCGGCCCGCTTTCGGCATGCAGAAATCGAGCACGGCGTCGACGTAGTCGGCAAATTCGCCGATGGCGTGGTCGCTGCCGTCGATCAGGTGCTGGCGCGCGCCCGCATAGTGGGCCAGCATGTCGCGGTAGTCGAGCACTTCGTCGCCGCTGGCGGCGAGCAGGAAATAGCGCTGCGGCTCGCTGATGGCGGGCACGGCGAGCTGGCGCAGCTCGTCGAGATACTCGGGCTTGAATTCGAACGGCTCGGCCGAATGCCAGGCGGTGGTAATGCTGGTCTGATCGCGCAGATTTTTCAGGGGATCGACGGCCGGGTTGAGCAGCACGGCGCGGCAGCCCAGCCGCTCGGCCAGCCAGGTGGCGTAGTAGCCCCCCAGCGAAGAGCCGACGATGGCCAGTTGCTCGGCCGGCACGCCGTCGACCAGCGCCAGCGCCAGCGCGATGGCCGCCTTGGGCGAGGCGGGCAGCTGCGGACAGATCAGCTCATCGGATCGGCCCAGCGCGGCCATGCGCGCGGCCACCACCCGCGCTTTACAGGACGCGGGAGACGAGCGAAACCCGTGCAGGTACAGGATCATGGCGCCGCGGCTGCCGACGACGTGCGCGCGGCCAGCGCCTCGAGCAGCTTCTGGTGCACGCCGCCGAAGCCGCCGTTACTCATCACCAGCACATGGTCGCCCGGCTGCGCCGCCTGGACGATGGCGCTGACAAGGAAATCGATCTGATCGAAACTGTGGGCGATCGCGCCCAGCGGCTTGAAGGCGTCGGCCAGGCTCCAGCCCAGCGCCTGCTGGCTGCCGAAACCAAACACCAGGTCGGCGTCTTTCAGGCTGCCCGGCAGCGCGTCCTTCATGGCGCCCAGCTTCATGGTGTTCGAACGCGGTTCGAGCACCGCCAGGATGCGCCCGCTGGCGCCGATCTTCTGGCGCAGCCCGCCCACAGTGGTGGCAATGGCGGTGGGGTGGTGGGCGAAATCGTCGTAGACGGTGACGCCGTCGACCACGCCGCGCACTTCCATGCGCCGCTTGACGGACGCGAAGCGCGCCAGCGAAGCGGCCGCCTGCGCCACCGGCACCCCCACGTGGCGGGCGGCGGCCAGCGCGGCGAGCGCGTTGGCGCGGTTGTGGCGGCCAGTGAGCCCCCAGGTGACGGTGCCGACGACGGCGCGGTTGAACACCACGTCGAAGCTGCCGTCCTGGTGCTCGACCATGCTCCAGTTGACCTGCGCGCCGGCGCCGAAGCTTTCGTGCTCGCTCCAGCAGCCCCGCTTGATGACGCGCGCCAGCGACGCTTCGTCGCCGTTGACGATCAGGCGGCCGACCCCGGGCACGGTGCGCACCAGGTGGTGAAACTGGGTTTCGATGGCGCCGATGTCGGGAAAAATGTCGGCGTGGTCGTATTCGAGGTTGTTCAGCACTGCCGTCTTGGCGTGGTAATGGACAAATTTGCTGCGTTTGTCGAAAAACGCCGTGTCGTATTCATCGGCCTCGATGACGAAAAAATCCGATTCCGTCTGGCCCGACAGGCGCGCCGACACGCCGAAATTGACCGGCACGCCGCCGATCAGGAAGCCGGGCGCATAGCCGGCGTCTTCCAGGATCCAGGCCAGCATGGCCGAGGTGGTGGTCTTGCCGTGCGTGCCGGCGACGGCCAGCACCCATTTATGCCGCAGAATGTGTTCGCCCATCCATTGCGGGCCCGACATGTAAGGCAGGCTGCGGTTGAGGATTTCCTCGACCAGCGGATTGCCGCGCGCGACCACGTTGCCGATCACATACAGGTCGGGCTCGAGGGCAATCTGCTCGGGGCCGAAGCCTTGAATCAGCTCGATGCCCTGGGCTTCGAGCTGGGTGCTCATGGGCGGGTAGACGTTGGCATCGCAGCCGGTGACGCGGTGGCCCGCTTCCTTGGCGAGGACGGCCAGGCCGCCCATGAAGGTGCCGCAAATGCCGAGGATGTGAATATGCATGGTCTTGGTCGTCGTGAAAGGCGCGCGCGGGGCGCGTCGCAAATAAGAAGGGCGAAACCGCGATTTTACCTGACCCGCTGCGCTTTTCCGTTCCAGAGTATCATCGTGCCATGACGCCGACTCCGCACTCCGACCAGGCCCAGGCCCAGGCGCATGGCAACGCCCAGTTGCGCGGCGAGATCGCCGTGCGCGCGGCCCGCCTCATTGCCGAGGACGGCGCCGACTACGACCTGGCCAAGCGCAAGGCGGCGCGCCAGTTGCTGGGCGAGGCCGTGGCCCTGCCCAACCTGCTGCCCGACAATATCGAAATCGAGGGCGAGGTGCGCAAGTACCAGGCCCTGTTTCTGGCCGACAGCCAGCCGGCCCGCCTGCTGCAGCTGCGCCAGCTGGCCGTGCAGCTCATGCAACAGCTGCAGCCGTTCCGGCCCTACCTGACGGGTGCGGTCCTGCATGGCACCGCCGGCGAGCACGACGATATTCATTTGCAGTTGTTTGCCGACAGCGCCAAGGAGGTCATCCTGTTTCTGCTCGACCGCGACGTGCCGCTCGAGATCGGCGAGGCGCCCCATTTCAAGGGCGGCCGGCACGCGCCCGTGGAGACCGTCAGCTTTCACTGGCGCAAGCAGCAAGTCCACGCGCAGTTGTACGAAATGAACGATATCAAGGGCGCCCTCAAACCACGCGCCGACGGCAGTCCCCACCGCGCCCCGCTCGAGGCCGTGCGTGCCCTCATCGACGGGGCCGACGGCGCCGCCCTTCCACCTGCCATTGACTGACATTTAAATAATGAATAAAACCAACAAGATCGTGTTTGCGCTGGTCGCCGTCATCGCCATCGGCGCGGGCGCCACGCTGAGCAAGAAACATGCAGTGCCCCCGGCCGCCGTCGTGCCCGCCCCGGCCGGCCCCGTCGCCGCTTTGTATGCGCAGTCGATGAACGACGCCAGCGGCGCCCCGCAAGCGCTGGCGCAATGGAAAGGCAAGGCGGTGCTGGTCAATTTCTGGGCGCCCTGGTGCGGACCGTGCGTGCAAGAAATGCCGGAACTGGTCGAACTGGCCCGGGAACTGGGCCCCAAACAGATCGGCGTGGTCGGCATCGGCATCGACTCGCCCACCAACATCGCCCAGTTCACCGACAAATACAAGATTTCCTACCCCATCTATGTGGCCGGCATGAGCGGCACCGAGCTCTCGCGCCAGTTCGGCAATACCAATGGCGGCTTGCCGTTTACCGTGCTGATCGGCGCCGATGGCACGGTGCGCAAGACTTACCTGGGCCGTCTGAAATTTGCCGAATTGCGCGCCGATCTGGCGGCGCTGTAGGCCCGCGAACGGTCGTTCTATTCTAGCGCGGGCCGGTTTTACTGCTTGCCAATCGCCGATGTAGTCGGCAAAATGCCAGACTTTCGCGCAGGATTATCCAATACGCGTCCCCACCAGTGATGTCAAGCCCATGGTTAACAAGCTACTGCTGCTGAACGGCCCCAACCTCAATTTATTGGGAACCCGCGAGCCGGCCGTGTACGGTGGCACCACCCTGGCCGATCTGGAAGCGGCGGCGGTGGCGCAAGCGGGGGCGGCGGGCGCCAGTTTGGCCTGTTTTCAAAGTAACCACGAAGGCGCATTGATCGATCGCATCCATGCGGCCCGCGGCGAAGGGGTCGATGCCATTGTCATCAATCCGGGCGGGCTCACGCACACCAGCGTCGCCTTGCGCGACGCCCTTGCCGCAGTTGAGATACCGTTCGTGGAAGTCCACATTTCAAACGTCCATCAACGTGAAGCATTCCGCCACCATTCCTTCCTTTCCGCCATCGCGCTGGGCACGATTTGCGGGCTGGGAACGGACGGCTACCGGTATGCCATCGACTTCGCGCTCAAAAAGCGTTAATCTTCGTCAACTTCACGTATTGTCGTGGCGCGCCTTATCCGGGCACGCCATTTGCCTTTAAAAACCACAATAATTCCAAGGGGTTTCACATGGATTTACGAAAGCTCAAGACCTTGATCGACCTGGTCGCTGAATCTGACATCGCCGAACTCGAAGTCACCGAAGGCGAGAGCAAGGTCCGCATCGTCAAATCGTCGGCCATGCCACAAGGCCAGATGATGATGATGCCGCAACAAGGCATGCACCAGCAGTATGCGGCAGCGCCGGCAGCCCCTGCCGCCGCGCCCGTCGAGATTCCCGCCGAGCCCACCGGCCACGTCATCAAGTCGCCCATGGTCGGCACCTTCTACCGTTCCTCGTCGCCCGGTTCGCCGGCCTTCGTCGAAGTGGGCAGCGCCATCAAGGAAGGCGATACCCTGTGCATCATCGAAGCGATGAAACTGCTCAATGAAATCGATGCGGAAATCTCCGGCGTCGTCAGCAAGATCCTGGTTGAAAACGGCCAGCCGGTCGAATTCGGTCAACCGTTGTTCGTGATCGGCTAATCCCGCCAGCGCAGCGCGGCAGTCGCCCCTGGTGCATCACGCCGGCGGCGACGATTCCTGACTCATCATGCTGTTTCCCGGCTCGCGCCGGGCTTCATAGAAACACCGAACCTACCATGTTTGAAAAAATTCTCATCGCCAACCGGGGTGAAATCGCCTTGCGCATCCAGCGCGCCTGCCGCGAAATGGGCATCAAGACCGTGGTCGTCCACTCCGAAGCGGACAAGGACGCCAAGTACGTCAAGCTGGCCGACGAGTCGGTCTGCATCGGCCCCGCCTCCTCCTCGCTCAGCTATCTGAACATGCCGGCCATCATCAGCGCGGCCGAAGTGACGGACGCCGAAGCGATTCACCCGGGCTACGGCTTCCTGTCGGAAAACGCCGACTTCGCCGAGCGCGTCGAGAAATCCGGCTTCGTCTTCATCGGCCCCCGTTCCGACTCGATCCGCCTGATGGGCGACAAGGTCTCGGCCAAGCAGGCGATGATCCGCGCCGGCGTGCCCTGCGTGCCCGGCTCGGAAGGGGCGCTGTCGGACGACCCGAAGGAAATCGTGCAAACGGCCCGCAAGGTCGGCTACCCCGTCATCATCAAGGCGGCCGGCGGCGGTGGTGGCCGCGGCATGCGCGTGGTGCACACGGAAGCGGCGCTGATCAACGCGGTGGCGATGACCAAGACGGAAGCGGGCACGGCGTTCGGCAATCCTGAAGTGTATATGGAGAAGTACCTGGAAAATCCCCGCCACGTGGAAATCCAGATCCTCGCCGACGAACACAAGAACGCCGTCTGGCTGGGCGAACGCGACTGCTCGATGCAGCGCCGCCACCAGAAGGTGATCGAGGAAGCGCCGGCGCCCGGCATTCCCCGCAAATTGATTGAAAAAATCGGCGACCGTTGCGCCGAAGCGTGCCGCAAGATCGGCTACCGTGGCGCCGGCACGTTCGAATTCCTGTACGAAAACGGCGAGTTCTATTTCATTGAAATGAACACCCGCGTCCAGGTCGAGCATCCGGTGACGGAAATGATTACCGGGATCGACATCGTGCAGGAACAGATCCGCATTGCCTGCGGCGAAAAGCTGCGCTTCCGCCAGCGCGACATCATGTTGTCGGGCCACGCCGTCGAGTGCCGCATCAACGCCGAAGACCCGTTCAAGTTCACCCCGTCGCCGGGCCGCATCACCAGCTGGCACACGCCGGGCGGTCCCGGCATCCGGGTCGACTCGCACGCGTACGCCGGCTACTACGTGCCGCCCCATTACGATTCGATGATCGGCAAGGTCATCGCCTACGGCGCCACGCGCGACCAGGCGATCCGCCGCATGCAGATCGCGCTGTCGGAAATGGTCGTTGAGGGTATCCTGACGAATAT
The DNA here is from genome assembly GCF_049898325.1 of Massilia sp. DWR3-1-1. Taxonomy (NCBI): domain Bacteria; kingdom Pseudomonadati; phylum Pseudomonadota; class Betaproteobacteria; order Burkholderiales; family Oxalobacteraceae; genus Massilia; species Massilia sp. DWR3-1-1. The sequence goes on from NZ_JAFCXL010000001.1 coordinate 88,276, forward strand.
TCCCCTGCACCGCGAATTGATGATCGATGCCCGCTTTATCGAAGGCGGCACCAACATCCATTACCTCGAGCAGAAACTGGCCAACAAGCCCGACCTGAAGGTCGCGCTGGGCGGCACGGCCGATACCAAGGCATCGTCATGAGCTGGACCGAAGTCGTCATCGAAATCGCCCGCGATCACGCCGAGGCCCTGTCGGACGCGCTGATGGAAGCGGGCGCGCTGTCGGTGTCGGTGGAAGACGCCGACGAAGGCACCGAGCAGGAAAAGCCCCTGTTCGGCGAACCCGGCATGGAACCGGAAGAAGCGGCCTGGGATCACAGCCGGGTGGTGGCCCTGACCGACGTCGACGCCGACCAGGGCGCCATCGTCGCTGCCGCGGCGGCGGCCATCGGCATCGCCACGCCAGCGTTTGCCACCCGCTTCGTCGCCGACGAAGACTGGGTGCGCCTGACCCAGTCGCAGTTCGCGCCGATCCACATCGGCACCAATATCTGGGTGGTGCCAAGCTGGCACGAAGCGCCCGATCCGCACGCCCTGATTCTTGAACTCGATCCGGGCCTGGCCTTCGGCACTGGCAGCCATCCCACCACCCGCCTGTGCATGGAGTGGCTCGAAGCCCATCCGGCACCCGGCAAGACGGTGCTCGATTACGGCTGCGGCTCCGGCATTCTGGCCATGGTGGCCAAGAAAATGGGCGCCGGCGCCGTCATCGGCGTCGACATCGACCCGCAGGCGATCGAATCGGCCAAGGCCAACGCCGAGCGCAATGGCTGTGCCATCGACTACTACCTGCCCGACGATTTCGCCGTCCATACCGCGGCCGGCGCCACGTTCGACTGCGTGGTGGCGAACATCCTGTCGAGCCCCCTGAAACTGATGGCGCCGATGCTGTCGGGCCGGGTCGCCGCCGGCGGCACCCTGACCCTGTCGGGCGTGCTGGCACGCCAGGCCGAGGAAGTGGCGGCCGCCTATGCGCCCTTCATCAAGCTGGGCGTGTGGGCCGAGCAGGACGGCTGGGTGGCCCTGCACGGCGTGCTGGGACTGGCCGACATACCGCCACCGCGCGCACCTTAAGGCGCGATCGGCATGGCCCTCGCCACGATCTGCCCCCACTGCAGCACCACGTTCCGGGTCGCCTCGGACCAGTTGAAGCTACGCGGGGGCATCGTGCGCTGCGGCGCCTGCAATGAAGTATTCGACGGCAGCGCGGCGCTGGTCGACCTGGACGCGGCGCCGCAGGGCGCCCTGCCAGCGGCCGACGCCGAAGCCGACGTCGGCGCCCTGCCCGTCCTGCACAGCGTCGTCAGCACCCCGCCGGCGCCCACCGCGCCCGCCGAGGCGGCCACCTACATCATCGACTTCGACACCACGCTGGCGCCGGCCGCGCCCGCTCCGGCGCCCCCTGCCGCTGCGACCGAACCACTGATCGAAGAATACCTGGTGGCCTTGCCGCCGCCGGACGACGACGGCCTCGACGCCATCGCCACCACCCCCACCATCACGGGCGCCGAAGCCGGGCCTGCGCCAGCGCCAGCGCCGGCCCGGCCCCGGTCCGCCGCGCTCGACTCGCTCGCGCCCTTGCTCATGCGCGCCTCGGCAGGGGCCGAGGACCGCCCTGGACCGGCCACCCTGGTGCAGCCGGGCCTGGCCAGGCGCGACGGCGCGGCCCGCAAGAAGACGCCCGAACTCAAACCGCCACCACCGTCCCCGGCCGCCGTTGTCGACGACGAACCGGAGTTCGTGCGCAGCGGCCGCCGGCGCGAAGAAACCGGCGCCACCCGCCGGCGCCTGATGGCCGCCGGCGTGGCGCTGCTGGTGGCACTGCTGCTGCTGCAAGGCGTCTGGAGTTTTCGCAATGTCCTGGCGGCGCGCTACCCGGCGGCCCGGCCGCTGCTGGGCGCCGTGTGCACGCTGCTGGGCTGCAAAGTGACGCTGCCGGCGCAGATCGATGCCCTCAGCGTGGAAACGGGAGAGCTGCAGTCGCTCGAGGCCACGGCCGATGGCGGCACCTTCTCGTTTACCACCCTGCTGCGCAACCAGGGCGACCTGGTGCAGGCCTGGCCCCACCTGGAACTGGCGCTCACCGATGCCAGCGACAAAACGCTGGTGCGCCGCGTGTTCGCCCCGGCCGACTATCTGCCCGCCGGCAGCGTGGCCGGCAAGGGTTTCGCCGCGCGCACGGAACAGCCCGTTAAACTGTATTTTCAACTCAATCACATCAAGGCGTCGGGATACCACCTCGCCATTTTCTACCCTTAAGCGGACGCCCCCATGAACGATGCAGTCAAACCCACCACCACCCTGATCTGCGGCTCGCTCGCCTTCGACAAGATCATGCAGTACCACGGCCGCTTCTCCGAAGCGCTGATCGCCGACCAGCTGCACAAGGTCAATGTCTCGTTCCTGGTGCCGACCCTGCGCACCGAATACGGCGGCTGCGCCGCCAACGTCGCCTACAACCTGGGCATGCTGGGCGGCGATCCCCTGATCATGGCCACGCTGGGCCAGGACGGCGGCGAATACCTCGAGCGCTTCGCCACCATGGGCATTTCCACCCGCGCCATCCGCACCATCGGCCACGCCTACACCGCCCAGTGTTTCGTCACCGCCGACCAGGACAACAACCAGATCAACGCCTTCCACCCTGGCGCCATGCAGTTCTCGCACGAGAATAACCTGGCCGACTACGGGCCCCTGCGCATCGCCATCATCGGCCCTGACGGCCGCGACGGCATGCTCAAGCACGCCAGCGACTGCGTCAGCGCCAGCGTGCCCTTCATGTTCGATCCGGGCCAGCAACTGCCCATGTTCAATGGCGAAGAGCTGCGCGATTTCATCGAAAAAGCCACCTACCTGGCGGCCAACGACTATGAATTCGAGATGCTCACCGAGCGCACCGGCTGGTCGGCCGAGCAGATCGCCAGCCGGCTCGAGGCGCTGATCGTCACCCGTGGCGACCTCGGTTCGGAAATCTTCGCCAACGGCGAGCGCATACTCATTCCCGTGGTCGGCGCCAGCGCCGTGGTCGACCCCACCGGCTGCGGCGACGCCTACCGCGCCGGCCTGCTGTACGGGATCGCCAAGGGCTTCGACTGGGCCACCACGGGCCGCCTGGCCAGCCTGCTCGGTTCAATCAAGATCGCCCACCAGGGCGGCCAGAACCACCGCTTCACCCCGGCCGAGATCGGCGAGCGCTTCGAAGCGGCGTTCGGCTACCGGTTTCAGTGATACTGGCCGGACCAGGGCGCGATCACGGCGTGAAGTGACGTAACACCGCTTCGCGCTCGACGCCGCGCACTTCGACCAGCTTGCGCCGGCCCGTGGCGCCGTGCGTGAGGACGACGGCGCCGCGCGCCACCTTGAGTTCCTTGGCCAGCCATTTGACCAGCGCCGCATTGGCCTGGCCCTCCACGGGCTGCGCCTGCAGCTTGATCTTCAGCGCATCGCCGAGCACCCCCACCACCTCGGTCTTGCGGGCGTTCGGGGTGATCTGGACGGCCAGGCGCACGCCGCCCGCCAGCGCCGTGCACCAGGGATCGCTCACATCGGTCAAAAGTGGGGAATCGTCGTATCGACCAGGTACATGACGATGCGCAGCACGATGAATGCCACCAGCATCGACAGGTCGAGGCCACCCAGGGTGGGCACCAACCGGCGCAGGGGCCGCAGCAGGGGGTCATTGAGCGCGCTCACCAGGGGCGCCAGCGGGGCCTGCGGATTGACCCAGCTGAAAATGGCTTCGATGATCAACAGCGCCATGAAGCCGTAGAGGATCCAGGTGAGAAAGCGGTGGATGGCATGCAGGAACACCGTCTCGACGGGCAGGCCGGCCAGCAGGTACACCGAAGTGCCCAGCATGACGATCAGGAAGGCGCCGATCAGGCTGGCCCAGTCGTAGCCGCCCACCCCCGGCACCACGCGGCGCAGGGGCCGCACCAGCCAGTCCGTCACCGTGTAAGTAAATTGGGCCACCGATTGGGGGGGCCGCACGCGCGTGGCCTGCATCCAGAAACGAAGCAGCAAGACCCCGCCGAGCAAGGTGGCGATGGTATCGACGATCAACTGGAGAATACTGAGCACATCGACTCCTTAAAAAAAATACCGCTGTGTGAAAGTCACACAGCGGTATTTTGCCTGAAGGAGGCGCGGCTGGCTATTACGGACGGCTGCTGGTGGGGAATGGCCAGGCGGCAGCTGGCGCCAACGCGGTCTTGGCGGTTGGCGCTGGTGCTGCCGGCTTCTCCGCTGGCGCGGCGGGCGCGGCAACGGCCGACGCTGGCGTCGCAGCCGCTTTGGCGGCTTTTTTCGGCGCAGCACGCTTCGCTGGCGCCGGCTTGGCCGCCACTGGCGCAACTGGCGCCGCTACCGGTGCTGGTGCTGGTGCCGGTGCTGCCGGCGCCGCAGCCTTAGCGGGCTTTTTTGCCGCTGGCTTAGCCGCTACCGTCTTTTCTGCTGGCTTGGCTGCGGTCTTGCTTGCTGGCTTGGCTGCTGCTTTGGTGGTGATGGCTTTGCTGGCGACTGGCTTGGCGACGACGGGCTTGGCCGCTGCCTTCGGTGCCGCTTTGACTGGCGCGACCGGCTTGGCGGCGACCGCTTTCTTCGCTACCGGCTTGGCGACGGTTTTGGTGGCAACGGCGGCCTTCTTGGCAGCTGGCTTGGCGGCTGGCTTGGCGGCGACCTTGCCAACGGCGGCTTTCTTGGCCACTGGCTTGGCGACCGCTTTGACGACCGCTTTTTTCGCTGCCGGCTTGGCGACAGGCTTCGCCACCGACTTGCTGGCCGTGGTCTTGGTCGCCGCTTTTTTCGCGGGCGCTGCCGCCTTGGTCGTTGCCGCTTTTTTAGCGACCGGCTTGACGGCTGCCTTGCTGCTCACCTTCTTCGCTGCCGCTTTCGGTGCTGCCTTGGCGGCCGCTTTCGGTGCTGCCTTGGCTGCCGCTTTCGGTGCTGCCTTGGCCGCCGCTTTCGGTGCTGCCTTGGCTGCCGCTTTCGGTGCTGCCTTGGCGGCCGCTTTCGGTGCTGCCTTGGCTACCGCTTTCGGTGCTGCCTTGGCTGCCGCTTTCGGTGCTGCCTTGGCCGCCGCTTTCGGTGCTGCTTTCGGTGCTGCTTTCGGCGCTGCCTTGGTGGCGGCGGCTTTCTTGGCCGCTGGCTTGGCGACCGGCTTGGCAGGGGTCGCCGCTTTTTTTGCTGGCGCGGTCGACTTGGTCGCCGCTACACTGGCCTTCTTGGCTGCTGGCTTGACTGCCGCAGGGGCTTTTTTGGCGACTGGCTTGGTCACGGCAGCGGCCTTTTTGGCGACTGGCTTGGCGGCGACTGCCGCTTTCTTCGCAACGGGTTTAGAGGCGGCGGCGGACTTGGCTACCGGCTTTTTTTCTGCTGCTTTTTTTGCTGCTGTTGCCATTTGAGTTCTCCTTCATCTTCGATGAAAAAATACGCTACAAGGTTGAAACCCGTTCGACCAGCGTTGTACGGTCGAGCGAATTATTCATCGGCGCAAACATGAGGCGGGGTTTGCGCTAGTGAATTCGGCACCAGCTGAACTGCTGCAACTCCTCACGATTGCAGCACTTCAGCCGTCGTCGTCGACACAATGCGACGACAAAATCGGGACTACCGGGACACTGTCCCCACCTGGCGACTGCACCAACCCGAAACAAAAAAGCCGCCATGCCTGATCTTGCTCAAGCAGTGCGGCTTGCGGTTTTCGGTGAGGTCCGGTGCATATCTGTGTGAATCAGCTTCCCATTTGATCGGTTCAATCTGACGTCGTGTGCGCGAAAAATACGGCGACTTCACAATGCGACAAATTCAATCACGTAAATTACACGAAAAGCTTAACACTACGCAACTGGCACACGGAGAAAATCGCAGGCTTTTTTATCGACGCGCACGTCTGCGCAAACCCGTCGGCGCGGCGGCGTCATCGAACGCGTCGCGATCGGTGCGCGAGTTCGCCTGCCAAGGCGCGTTGGGGCGCGCCATCGATGGCGCAGACGGTGCCGTGAACCGTTCGAAGAAAGGCCCGGCGCACTGCGCAGACAGCCCGTACCTGCGGGCCGTATAGAAAATGGCGCGATTTCGCCGGGGCTGCCGCGCGCCTGCTGGCGCGGGTGCGGCCGGCGCGCGCGCCATCGCATCGCAGGCCGGCGGACGCGAATTGACCGCCGGCGTGGGCGGCGCGGGCGTTTTCGTCTCGTTGGCGCAACGAGCGCTGCACGGGGCGATCCACGCCCGGATCAGCGGCGATAAAAAAACCCGGCACATGGCCGGGTTGGTCGCTTGCAGCGGCACTGCGGGAAAACTCACTCCCAGTTCAGCGCCCCACCGGTCTGGTATTCCGTCACGCGCGTTTCGAAGAAGTTACGCTCCTTCTTCATGTCGATCATTTCGCTCATCCACGGGAACGGATTTTCTTCGTGCGGGAACAGCGGCTCGAGGCCGATCTGCACGGAGCGGCGGTTGGCGATGAAGCGCAAGTACCCCTTGAACATCGAGGCGTTCAGGCCCAGCACGCCACGGGGCATGGTGTCTTCGGCGTAGGCGTACTCGAGGTCGACCGCCTGGTGGAACAGCTGCTTGATCTCTTCGCGGAACTCCGGCGTCCACAGCAGCGGGTTTTCCATCTTGATGGTGTTGATCAGGTCGATACCAAAATTGCAGTGCATCGACTCGTCGCGCAAGATGTACTGGTACTGCTCGGCAGCGCCCATCATCTTGTTCTGGCGGCCCAGCGCCAGGATCTGGGTGAAGCCGACGTAGAAGAACAGGCCTTCCATCAGGCAGGCGAAGACGATCAGCGACTTGAGCAAGGTCTGGTCGGACTCGGTGGTGCCGGTGGTGAAGGTGGGATTGGTCAGCACATTGATGAAGGGGATCAGGAACTCATCTTTGTCGCGGATTGACTTGACTTCATTGTAGGCGTTGAAAATCTCCGCCTCGTCCAGGCCCAGCGACTCGACGATGTACTGGTAGGCGTGGGTGTGGATGGCTTCCTCGAAAGCCTGGCGCAGCAGGTACTGGCGGCATTCCGGCGCCGTGATGTGGCGGTAGGTGCCCAGCACGATGTTGTTGGCGGCGAGCGAATCGGCGGTGACGAAAAAGCCCAGGTTGCGCTTGACCAGGCGACGCTCGTCGTCGGTCAGGCCGTTCGGGTTCTTCCACAGCTCGATGTCGCGCTGCATGTTGACCTCTTGCGGCATCCAGTGGTTGGCGCAGCCGGCCAGGTATTTGTCCCAGGCCCATTTGTACTTGAACGGCACCAACTGGTTGACGTCGGTCTTGCCGTTGATGATGCGCTTGTCGTCCGCATTGACGCGCTTGGCGACCGACGCTTCATCGGCCGGTGCTTCAAATCCCGGCGCCGGGATCGGCGCGGCGGCGGTGGTATCTTCGTCCCATGACAACATGATGATTTCCTTGTGCTCTATCTAGAGGGATGACAGGCGCGCCGCCGGGCGGCGCGCCTCATGAATGTTACTGACAGGCTTCGCATTCCTCGAAACCGTCGTCGCCCGGACGCAAATAGCAGGCGGCGCCGTCGTCTTCGCTGCTCGCTTGCACAGCAGCGACTGCCGGTGCGGCCACCGCCGCTGCCGCTGCCGCTGCCGCTGCCGAGGCAGTGGCCGAGGCCGACATGCCGCCATCGACGGCCACCGCGTTCAGGGCGCCCGTGCGGGAGGTGGATTTCTCCATGTGGGTGGCGGCGATGGTGCGCAGGTAGTAGGTGGTTTTCAGGCCGCGCAGCCATGCCAGCTTGTACGTTTCGTCGAGCTTCTTGCCGGACGCGCCGGCCATGTAGATGTTGAGCGATTGCGCCTGGTCGATCCACTTCTGGCGACGCGAGGCCGCTTCGACCAGCCAGCTTGGCGACACTTCGAAGGCGGTGGCGTAGATCTCGCGCAGGTCTTGCGGGATGCGGTCGATCTTGACGAGCGAACCGTCGAAGTATTTCAGGTCGGCGATCATCACTTCATCCCACAGGTCGCGCGCCTTGAGGTCACGCACCAGGTAGGCATTGATTTCCGTGAATTCGCCCGACAGGTTCGATTTCACGTACAGGTTCTGGAACGTCGGCTCGATGCAGGCGGACACGCCGATGATGTTGGAAATCGTCGCCGTCGGCGCGATCGCCACGCAGTTCGAGTTGCGCATGCCGAATTGGGCGATGCGCTGGCGCACCAGGGTCCAGTCCATGGCCGACGAATCGTCCACTTCCAGGTAGCCGCCCCGTTCTTCGGCCAGCAGGCGCACCGAGTCCTGCGGCAGGATGCCACGCGACCACAGCGAACCCTCGTAGGATTCGTAACGACCGCGCTCTTCGGCCAGCTCCGTCGAGGCCAGGTAGGCGTAGTAGCAGACCGCTTCCATCTGGGTGTCGGCGAACGCGACCGCTTCGTTCGACGCGAACGGCACGCGCATCATGTGCAGGCAATCCTGGAAGCCCATCACGCCCATCCCGACGGGACGGTGGCGCAGGTTGGAGTTACGGGCTTTTTCGACGGCGTAGTAATTGATATCGATGACGTTGTCCAACATCCGCATGGCGGTGCGCACGGTTTTCTGCAGCTTGACGTGGTCGAGCTTGCCTTCTTTCATGTGCGCCGGCAGGTTCACCGAACCGAGATTGCAGACGGCGATTTCGCTCTCGTTGGTGTTGAGGGTGATCTCCGTGCACAGGTTCGAACTGTGCACCACGCCCACGTGCTGCTGGGGCGAGCGGATGTTGCACGGGTCCTTGAAGGTGATCCATGGGTGGCCCGTTTCAAACAGCATCGAGAGCATCTTGCGCCACAGGTCGAGGGCAGCGATCTTCTTGAACACGCGGATCTCCCCAAGCGCAGCCTTCGCTTCGTAGCCCGTGTAGGCCGTTTCGAAGGCGCGGCCGACCAGGTCGTGCAGGTCCGGCGTCTCCGACGGCGAGAACAGCGTCCAGTCGCCCTTTTCCATCACGCGCTTCATGAACAGGTCGGGAATCCAGTTGGCCGTGTTCATGTCGTGGGTGCGGCGGCGGTCGTCGCCCGTGTTCTTGCGCAGGTCGAGGAATTCCTCGACGTCCAGGTGCCACGTTTCCAGGTAGGCGCAGACGGCGCCCTTGCGCTTGCCGCCCTGGTTGACGGCGACGGCGGTGTCGTTGACCACTTTCAGGAACGGCACCACGCCTTGCGACTTGCCGTTGGTACCCTTGATGTGGGCGCCCAGGGCGCGCACGGGGGTCCAGTCATTGCCCAGGCCACCGGCGAACTTGGCCAGCAGGGCGTTTTCCTTGATGGCGTCGTAGATGCCTTCCAGGTCGTCCGACACGGTCGTCAGGTAGCACGACGACAGCTGCGAGCGCAGGGTGCCCGAGTTGAACAGGGTCGGCGTCGAGCTCATGAAATCGAAGCTCGACAGCAGGTTGTAGAACTCGATGGCGCGCGCTTCGCGGTTTTCCTCGCGCAGCGACAGGCCCATGGCCACGCGCATGTAGAACGCCTGCGGCATCTCGATGCGCACGTCGCGCACGTGCAGGAAGTAGCGGTCGTACAGGGTTTGCAGGCCGATGTAGCCGAACTGCAGATCGCGGTCGGCCACCAGGGCCTTGGCCAGCTTGGCCAGGTCGTAGGAGGCCAGCACCGGGTCGAGCAGGTCGTTGGCGATGCCCTTGGCGATGTACTGGGGGAAGTAGTCGACGTAATGGGCGGCAGCCTTCGCCTGCGGCACTTCCTGGCCAAACACTTCCTTGCGGATGGTGTGCAGCAGGATGCGCGCCGTCACTTGCGAATAGGCGGGGTCTTTTTCCATCAATGCGCGGGCGGCCAGGATGGCCGACTTGTGCAGCTCTTCGACGGGCACGCCGTCGTACAGGTTGCGCACCGTTTCAGCGAGGATGGCGTCGGCGTCGACGTGCTTTTCCAGGCCCACGCAGGCGGCGCCGATCAGGTCGCGCACTTCCTGCATGTCGAGCGCGCGGCGCTGGCCGTTTTCCAGCACGTGGATCTGCGGCGCGGCCACGTCGGCCTTGCCGCCGGCGGCTTCCTTGGCTGCGCGGCGCTCTTCCATGTGCTTGGCGCGGTACAGCACGTAGCCGCGGGCGACGTCGTGCTCGCCCGAGCGCATCAGCGCCAGTTCAACCTGGTCTTGCACGTCTTCGATGTGGAAGGTGCCGCCGCCCGGCTGGCGGCGCACCAGCGCGGCGACCACGCCGGCGGTCAATTGCTCGACCTTGTCGCGGATGCTGGCCGAAACGGCGCCCTGGCCGCCATGCACGGCCAGGAACGCTTTCGTCATGGCGACATTGATTTTCGACGGCTCGAAAGCGACCACGGCGCCGTTACGGCGGATGATGCGGTAGTCGCCGCTGGCGGCCAGTTCGGTGGTGCTGGCGACGGCCGAACCCGGGGTCAGGTGCAGCGGATTGGTAGAAATATCTTGTGAAGTATGCATTGAAGCTCCCCAGGTTGGCCGCTGTTGTGGGCGGCCTTTGTTGTCGAACGCACGGCGGTTGGCCATGACGAAAAAAGCGGACGAGCCACCGACCCATACCGAACGCCCAGCCGGGCGCCTTGATCGACAAGGGGGCGGCAATGACGGGCGAAAGGCAGGGATTGGGGTGCTCGATCGTGCAAGTCAGACTTGACTTTCGTGGTGTACCGGGCTATGGCTAAACTGCCTCTACACCACTACATCTAGTCACGAAAGCTAACTTGAGACTAATTGTAGTACCTGACTGCCAGGCCTGCAATATATTTCCAACACCATTGGGAAGTAAATATTTAGCCGAAATCGAGGTGTGCCCACTTGACTTTGCGCAGCTTGGAAGCACTGGTGCATCGGCGGTTAGCGAGCACTAACTTCTCTGCCGCTGGCAGGACCATCGCTTGTAATTTTGACCAGTCGAAAAACGGTCCGGGATCGCTCTTCCTGCCCGGGGCGACATGCTCGTGGCCGGCGATGGCGGCGATCGGGTAGCGCGCCGCCAGGGCCGCGACCAGGCGGGCGACGCTGTCGTACTGGGCTGACGAAAAAGCAACAAAATCACTGCCTTCGATCTCGATGCCCACCGAATAATCGTTGCAATTGGCGCGCCCGTCGAACACCGACACGCCTGCATGCCAGGCGCGCCCCTGGCATGCCACGAACTGCGTCACGCTGCCATCGCGGCGCACCAGGAAGTGGCTCGACACGTGCAGCGCGCGCAGTTCGGCGAAGCTGGGGTCGGCACGGACGTCGAGGCGATTGCTAAACAGGTCGGCGATGTGGGGGCCGCCGAAGCGGCCGGCCGGCAGGCTGATGTTGTGCAGGACGATCAGCTCGATGGGCGCGCCGTCGGGGCGCGCATTGCAGTTGGGCGAGTCGTAGCGGCGCGCGGGCGGCCACCAGCCCTCGCTGTCGATGGCGTCCTGGTCAAACGGGCGCGTCATCAGGGCTCCTGGATGTCCAGCTTTTGCATCGAATAGCGCAGCTGGCGGAAGCTGATGCCCAGCAACTCGGCGGCCTTGGTGCGGTTGAACTGGGTTTGCGCCAGCGCCCTGACGATCAGTTCGCGCTCGACCTGGGCCAGGTGATCGGGCAGATTGGCCGGTAAATTTGCGGGCAGTTCGGCGCTGGCCGCCGGCGCGACCGGGGTGATCGGGGTGACCGGGGTGACCGCAGTGACCGGGATGGGCGCGGCGACCTGCCCGTCCGGTGGCGCCACCCGGGCCGCCTTGAGCGACAGGTCACCCGTCTCGATGACGCCGTCGTCGGCAAACGCTAGCGCGCGCTCCAGCACGTTTTCCAGCTCGCGCACATTGCCAGGAAACGCATAGGCGCGCAAGGTGTCGAGCACCCCGGCGCCCAGCCTGGCCGGGCTGGCGCTGCCGGCCAGGCGGCGCAGGATGGCGTCGGTGAGCACGGCCAGGTCGACCAGCCGTTCGCGCAGGGGCGGCAGGGTCAGCTCAATGACATTGAGGCGATAAAACAGATCCTGGCGAAACGCGCCCTGCTCGACGCAGGCGGCCAGGTCCTTGTGGGTGGCGCTGATGATGCGCACGTCGACGCTTTCCTCGGCGGTGGCGCCGATCTTGCGCACGCGCCGCTCCTGGATCGCGCGCAGCAGCTTCACTTGCATCGCCAGCGGCAGGTCGGCCACTTCGTCGAGCATCAGGGTGCCGCCGTTGGCCGCCTGAAAAAAACCGTCGCGCTCATCGGCGGCGCCCGTAAACGCCCCTTTGCGGTAGCCGAAGAACTCCGCTTCCATCAAGGCCTCGGGGATGGCGCCGCAGTTGACGGCGATAAAAGGCTGGGCCGCGCGGGCGCTTTGGTCGTGGATTTCACGCGCCGCCAGTTCCTTGCCGCTGCCGGACTCGCCGGAAATGGCGATCGGTGCCATCGAGCGGGCCAGCCGGCCGATCTGCCCGCGCAGCGCCTGCATGGCGGGCGAATCGCCGATCAGGCGGCTGCCGTTCGAGCCGCCCGCCGCGCCGGCGGCCGGCCCGGCCCCGCGTGCCGATGCCGGCGCCGGCGCCGCCAGCTTGAGCGCCGAGCGCACCATCAGGCGCAAATCGTCGAGCACCACCGGCTTGGAGACGTAGTCGAAGGCGCCCGCCTTGAGGGCGACGACGGCGTTGTCGGCGCTGCCGTAGGCGGTGATGACGGCGATCGGCGTGCCCTTGCCGCTGGCGGCCACCTCGCGCACCAGCTCCAGGCCCAGGCCGTCGGGCAGGCGCATGTCGGTCAGCACCAGCGCAAACGGTGCGGCGGCGAACAGCGCGCGCGCCTCGCCCAGGGTGGCGGCGCAGGCGACGTCGAGGCCCATGCGCACCAGGGTAATGTCGAGCAGTTCGCGCAGGTCGGCTTCATCGTCGACGACCAGGACCCGGGGTGAACTCATGGCGTAACCTTCTCTGCAAGCGAAGCGGTGTGGGCGAACGAAATGACGAAGCGGCCGGTGGGCTTGCGCAGGCCGAAGTGGCCGGCGTCGATACGATACTCATAATCGAGCATGGCGCCGTTATTCAAGCACAGCTCGCGCGCCAGGTACAGCCCCAGGCCCGTGCCCTTGCTCGAGGTGGTGTAGAACGGCTCGAACAGGTGGGCGCGCACTTCCGGCGTGATGCCCGGGCCGTCGTCCTGCACGTGCAGCTCGAGCCGCCCGGGGGTGTCGCTGACGACGAACAGGCGGATCGAGCCGGCCGTGCCGCTGGCGTAGCGGATGGCGTTGGTGAGCAGGTTGACCACCACTTCGCGCAGGTGCAGGGGATCGAAGCGCACGGCGGCGCTGCCCGCCGCCAGCTCGATCAGCGCGCCCGGCAAGCCGTGGGTTTCCTCGAATTCGGCGCCGACGTCGGCCAGGAACGGGCCCAGCGCGTGCGGCGTGGTCTGCGGCTGCACCTTGCGCGAGAGCTGCAGGATGTCTTCGATCATGCGGTTGACCCGCGCCACGTTGTCGCCGACGATTTTCAGCAGCCGCGCGTGGCCGGGATCGGCCAGGTCTTCGGCCAGCAGGGAGGTGGCGTGGCCGATCGCCGACAGGGGATTGCGCACTTCATGGGCAATGCTGGCGGTGAGCCGCCCCATCGACGCCAGCTTGAGTTGCTGCGCCTGGTTTTCGATGGCGGTGACGTCCTGCAGGAAGATGACGAAGCGCTCGTGCGCATTGGCCGCCGTTTCGACCCGTGCGAAGCGCAGTTTCAGGTGCGCCGCCAGTTCCGGGCGCACGCTGCGGGTGCCACTGGCGTCCGGCTCGGGCTTGATGACGACATACGCTTCGCCGCAATCGCAGCCGCGCCAGCTGGCGAAGGCCTCGGCCAGCGGCGCCAGCGCGGGCGCTGCCGCCAGCGTGAGCGGGGCACCATCGTCGGGCGGCGCCAGCGCCAGCATGCGGCGGGCTGCCGGATTGCTGGTAAACACCCGGCTGTCGGCGCCGACGACGAGGATGCCATCGCCCACGTCGGCCATGACGATGTGATTGATGGCCAGCTGGATGGCCAGGTCGGCGCCATGGCCTGCAGCGAGTTCCTCCTGGCGGATCAGGCGCCGGGCCAGCCCGCCCACCACCAGCACCAGCGCAAAGAACATGGCGCCGTAGACGCCAGACTGCAGCAGCTGGGCCGTTTCGCCTTCCAGCGCCAGCATTTGATAGCCGCTGTGGCCAATCACCACCAGGGTGGCCAGGGCGGCGGCGAACAGCGCCAGCAGGCGCGGCGCCAGGATGGCGGCGCCGGCCAGCGGAAACAGGAACAGGATCGCCAGGCTGCTGCGGATGCCGCCGGCGGCGGCGTACAGCATGGCGATGACGGCCAGGTCGAGCGCCACCTGGGTGCACAGTTGCAGCAGGAAGTGACGGCGGCGGTACAGCGCCAGCAGGGCGAACACGCCGCCGCCCAGCAGGTACGCCAGGCAGGTATAGATATACAGGCGGGGCGCGGCGCTGCGCCAGCCCTCGCTGCCCAGGCTCAGATAGGCCAGCAGCACCACCGCGATGGCGATGCGGGTCAAGGCCAGCGTCTGCAGCGAACGCCAGAACGACGCCCGGGTGGCGAGGGGCGCGCGCGCGGCGGGCGCGCCGTTCCACAGCCAGTGGCCGCGCGACATCGTCAGGGTGCCGGCAGGCGGACGTGCGCCGGGCAGCAGTAATCGAGGCCGTCGGCGCGCACCGCTTCGGAGGCGGGGAAGTACAGGCCGCAGTGGGCGCATGAGGTCATCGCTTCGCCCCCTTCGGCGGGGCTGACGGCGCCGGGCGCCGCATCGAAGCGATTGGCGCGGTCGGCGCGCGCGCGCGCGGCCTGGATCTTGGCGCGGATGGCGAACACCACCAGCACGGCCAGCGCCAGCCAGAACAACAGGCGGCTCATGCGACCGCCCGGTGCAGCACCACTTCGAACACGAAGCGCGAGCCGACGTAAGCCAGCACCAGGGTGGCAAAGCCGGCCAGGGTGAAGCGCAGCGCCATCTTGCCGCGCCAGCCTTTCCAGCGGCGCCCCGCCAGCAGGGCGCCGAACAGCAGCCACGACAGCAGTGCGAAGACGGTCTTGTGGTCCCATTTGAGGGCGGCGCCAAAGAGCTGCTCGGAAAACACCACGCCCGACAGCACGGTGAGCGTGAGCAGGATGAAGCCGATGCCGATCAGGCGAAACAGCAGTTTTTCCATCGTCAGCAGGGCCGGCAACTGGTCGAGCGAGCGGCCCAGCCAGCGCGCGGGCGCCGGCGAGCGCGCATGCAGGCGCGCTTCCTGCAGGGCCATCAGGACGGCGTGGAAGGCGGCGATGGTCAGGGTGCTGTAGGCCAGCACCGCCACGGCGATGTGCCAGCCGAAGGCGGGCGACTGGCCCTTGAGCTGGAAGACGACACCGGGAAACACGGCCGGCAGGGCGGCGGCGACGGCGGCGCACGGCAGCACCATGCGGCGCAGGCCGTCGAGGGCGAAATTGCGGTTTTCCACCAGGTAGGCCGCCACCGACACCCACAGGGCGGCCGACAGCATGACGGCAAAACCGAGCCGCACGCCGCCCGGCGCCTGCATATTGAACCACAGGGCGCCCGCGTGCAGCAGCCAGGCCAGGCTGGTGCCGGCGGCAATCAGGCCGCCCTGGCGCAGCGGCAACAGGGCGCACACGGCGTAGAGCAGCGCGGCGGCATAAAAATAGGTGGTGTGCATGCGCATCAGTTTACACCATGGTGCCCCGCCCGGGTGGTGCGGCGGCCACCAGGGCCGGCCCGTCGACGACGACGTGCCCGCCCCCGCCTGAACTCAGTCCACCGCCGCCATGCGCATCTCGTCGTTGTGGTGGCGCTGCTGCTCTTCCATCACCAGTTGCCCCAGTTCGCGTTTCAAGGCATTGAACTCGGGCGAGGCGGGGTCGCGCTCGCGCGGCAGCTCGACGAGGATGTCGCGCTTGACGGTGCCGGGCCGGTAGGTCATCACGACGATACGGTCGGCCAGGTAGATCGCCTCCTCGATGCTGTGGGTGACGAAGATGATGGTCTTCTTCAGTTCGGACCAGATGCGCAGCAACTCGTCCTGCAGGTTGCGGCGGGTGAGCGCGTCGAGGGCGCCGAAGGGCTCGTCCATGAGCATGATGGGCGAATCGAGCGCCAGCACGCGGGCGATCGCCACGCGCTGGCGCATGCCGCCCGATAAATCCTTCGGAAAGCGGGCGCGGAAGTCCGACAGCGACAGCATCGCCAGCAAGCCATCGACGCGCTGCTTGATATCGGCGCGCGCCATGCCCTTGATTTCCAGGCCGAAGCCGATATTGTCTTCCACCGTCATCCAGGGGAACAAGGCGTATTCCTGGAACACCATGCCCCGCTCGGGACCGGGCGCCGTCACCTGCTTGCCATCGGCGACGATGCTGCCCGAGGTGGGCAGGGCGAAGCCGGCGATGGCGTTGAGCAGGGTCGACTTGCCGCAGCCGGAAGGCCCCAGCAGGCAGGTAAATTGCCCGCGCGGGATTTCCAGGTTGATGTCTTTCAGGGCGACCAGCTCGCGCTCGTCGGTGCGAAAGATTTTATTGACGCCGCTGATAATAATGTGAGGCGTGTTCATGCTCAATGCTCCAGACCGCGGTGCCAGCGCAGCAAGTGGTTGTTCAGGCGGTTCATGCCGACGTCGATGGCCAGGCCCCACAGGCCAATGGTGATCATGCCGGCGATAATTTTGTCGGACCAAAAGTATTCACGCGCTTCCAGGATGCGGAAACCGAGGCCATTGTTGACCGCGATCATCTCGGAGACGATGACGACAATAAAGGCGGTGCCGATGCCGATGCGCACGCCGGCCAGGATGTACGGCACGGCCGCCGGCAGGATCACCCTGATAAACATGGTTCGCTGGCTGGCGCCCAGGTTGCGGGCAGCGCGCAAATAAATGCTGTCGACCTGGCGCACGCCGGCGATGGTGTTCATCAGCACGGGGAAAAACGCTCCCAGCACGATCAGGAACACGGC
The DNA here is from genome assembly GCF_049898325.1 of Massilia sp. DWR3-1-1. Taxonomy (NCBI): domain Bacteria; kingdom Pseudomonadati; phylum Pseudomonadota; class Betaproteobacteria; order Burkholderiales; family Oxalobacteraceae; genus Massilia; species Massilia sp. DWR3-1-1. Next base: position 105,181 of record NZ_JAFCXL010000001.1, read on the forward strand.
TGGCGGATTGCCCAGCCCGAACCACAGGATCGACAGGGGGATGTAGGCGATGGGCGGAATCGGCCGCAGCAACTGGAACAGGGGATTCAACCACGCGTAGACGCGGTTGCTGGCCCCCATCGCCAGGCCGATCGGCAGGGCCAGGCCGGCGCCGATGACGAAGCCGACCACCACCCGGTACATGCTGCCGATCGAATCGATGATCAACTCGCCGGAAAACATCCAGGCCAGCTTGCTGGTGCCGCCGGCGGGGTCGTAGGGCTGCATCGGCAGCAGGTAGGCGATCCAGCGTTCGACCACGGCCAGCGGCGAGGGCAGGACCTGGGGATTGACCCAGCCGGCCATGGCCACGCCCTGCCAGGCGGCGATGATCAGCGCGGGCACGATCAGGCCGACGAAGCGGCCCAGGCCGGCGCCGCGCACTATTGCTTTTTGCATGAAAAAATATCCGATCGACGCTTAATTAACCTTGAGGCTTTTCTTTGCTTCCATCAGCAAATCCGTTTTGACCCAGTCTTTCGCCACGGGCGGCTTGGCCATCTTGCCCACGCCCGTCTTGGCCATGATGTCGGTGGTGATCTGGATGTGCTCGGCGGTGACGTCGTAGGTGTACTCGGCGTTGCCCATCGCATCGTTGAAATCGTCGGTGCTGATCTGGCCCTTGAAGACGGTTTCGCGCACGTATTTCTCCGCCAGTGGCTTGTTGTCGATGAAGGTCTTGGTCGCTTCGACGAAGCAGCGCATGAACTTCTCGGCCAGCACCCGCTTCTCCTTGTAGAATTTTTCGGTCATCACCATGGTGCGCACGGGCTCGCCGATGGGGGTGTCGTAGGGCTTGATCACTTCGACCCCGAAATTCTTGTTGATCGCCTGCGAAGACTGTGGCTCCGACTGCATCATGGCGTCGATGTTCTTGCCCAGCAGCGCCGCGTTCAGGTCCGGGTAGGACAGGTAAATCAGTTGCACGTCCTTGCCGGGCGCGCTATCGGCCGTCAAGCCGTGCTTTTGCAGCTCGGCCATCAGCAATACTTCCTGGATGGCGCCACGGGTGACGCCCACTTTCTTGCCCTTCAAATCCTTGACCGACTTGATGCCCAGGTCGGGACGGGCCACCAGGCGGGCGCCGCCCTTGGCGAAACCGGCGACGACGTAGATGGGTGCACCGCTGGCGCGCCCGGAGATGGCCGCCTCCGACGCGGTGGTGGCGACGTCGAGTTCACCGGCGATTACCGCCTGCATGGCGTCGAGGCCCTTGGCGAAGATTTTTTCGTCGATCTTGATGCCGCACTTGGGTGCGATTTCCTTCATGTACGAGACCGCGCCGTAGTGGGCGAATTTCAGATTGCCCAGGCGGACCACTTCCTGCGCCTGGACGCTGCCTGCGGTGAGCATCGCCGCCAGGGCGAGGGTGGTGTAAATGGTTTTATGGGTCATGCCGGTCTCCGTTGTTGTGGTGGTGCGTGTGGCCAATGGTCAAGTAAGCAAATATGGCAGCCACTATTATGCATACAATCCCGTCCATGAGTCGATAGTAAAAACCGCGCCGATACAATCTGTCGGGCGCCGCCAGCACAGCGTGCAGGCGGTGCGGCGCTTCGGGTAAAATGGCCGCTTGATTTTTCGGCCGCCACGGCAGCCCTCCCCCTCCAACCCAAGTCAGGTAGACCATGTTAGATAACTTAACCCAACGCTTGGCCAAGGTCGTCAAGACCATGCGCGGCGAGGCGCGGCTGACCGAGACGAACACCGCCGAGATGCTGCGCGAAGTGCGCCTGGCCCTGCTCGAGGCCGACGTTGCCCTGCCCGCCGTGCGCGAATTCATCAGCCGCGTCAAGGAAAAAGCCCTCGGCGAAGAAGTGCTGTCCTCGCTCAGCCCCGGCCAGGCGCTCGTCGGCGTGGTGCAAAAGGAACTGGGCGCCCTGATGGGTGCCGACCTGGGCCCGGAAGCGTCGCAACTGTCGTTCGCCCAGCAGCCGCCCGCCATCATCCTGATGGCCGGTCTGCAGGGGGTGGGTAAAACCACCACCGTCGGCAAGCTGGCCAAGTACCTGAAGGAACAAAAGAAAAAGAAAGTGCTGACGGTCTCGGCCGACGTGTACCGTCCCGCCGCCATCGCCCAGCTCGAGTCCGTCACCAGGCAGGTGGGGGCCGACTTCTTCCCCTCGTCCGCCACCGACAAGCCGGTCGACATCGCCCTGGCCGCGCTCGACTGGGCCAAGAAGCACTACCACGATGTGCTCATCATCGACACCGCCGGCCGTCTCGGCATCGATGAGGCGATGATGCAGGAAATCTCCGCCGTCCACGCCGCCGTCAAGCCCATCGAAACGCTGTTCGTGGTCGATGCCATGCTGGGCCAGGACGCCATCAACACGGCCAAGGCCTTCAATGACGCGCTGCCCCTGACGGGCATCGTGCTCACCAAGCTCGACGGCGACTCGCGCGGCGGCGCCGCCCTGTCGGTGCGCCACATTACCGGTAAGCCCATCAAGTTTGCCGGCGTGTCGGAAAAGCTCGACGGCCTCGAAGCGTTCGATGCCCAGCGTATGGCCAACCGGATTCTCGGCATGGGCGACATCCTGGCGCTGGTGGAAGAGGCGCGCAAAGGGGTCGATACCAAGGCGGCGGCCGACCTGGCCAATAAAATCAAGGTCGGCGGCAAGTTCGACATGAACGATTTCAAAGCGCAGCTGGGCCAGATGAAGAAAATGGGCGGCATGGCCGGCCTGCTCGACAAACTGCCGGCGCAGTTCCAGCAAGCGGCCGGCGGCGCCAACATGGACCAGGCCGACAAGCAGGTGCGGCGCATGGTCGGCATCATCGATTCGATGACCCCGTCCGAGCGCGCCAAGCCGGAACTGATCAAGGCCACCCGCAAGCGCCGCATCGCCGCCGGCGCCGGCGTGCAGGTGCAGGAAGTCAATCGCATGCTGGCCCAGTACGAACAAATGAACGCCATGATGAAGAAATTCAAAGGCGGCGGCATGATGAAAATGATGCGCGGAATGAAGGGCATGATGCCCGGCATGCGCTAATTCACCGCCCTTTATACAGGCCGGCGCAAGGGGAAACACCCCCTTGGCGCCGGCTTTTTTCATGGCTTTTCCCTCTGTGGCGTTGCCAAATACTCTGTTCTGGCGGTTTCGACTGTTTCCGATACGAAAAATGATGAAAAACACTTGCAACAACAGTAAAAGGCCACCAATATAAGCCGTGCGATGTATAGCGCAATTTCCCATATTGTCCGTTCAGGAGGCTCGAAGATGGCAACAGCCAAAAAAACCCCAGCAGCAGTGCCAGCAAAAAAGGCCGCCGTGGCCAAGCCAGCAGCAGCGGCCAAGCCGGCAGCGAAAAAAGCAGCAGCTCCAGCCAAGGCCGCCGCGCCGAAAGCCGCCGCCGCCGCCAAGAAGCCAGCCGCACCCCGCAAGCCCAATGCCGCTTTCATGAAGGCCATGACGCCTTCGGACATCCTCGCGGGTGTGGTCGGCGCGACGCCGTTGCCACGCACCGAAGTGACCAAGAAAGTGTGGGAGTACATCAAGAAACACGAACTGCAAGATGCAGCCAATCGCCGCATGATCAATGCCGACGACAAGCTCAAAGCCGTTTTCGGCGGCAAGGCGCAAGTATCGATGTTCGAAATGACCAAGCTGATTTCCGATCACCTGAAATAAGAAGAATGTGGCCGGTCGGCCAATTGCATATTAAAAGCCCCGATCAGCATATCGGGGCTTTTTTTTTGGCGGGGACGGTGGTTTGCCGGCTTATTGCTCCCACCGCTTCCACGCCGCCAGCACCGCATTCGGGTACTCGGGCCGACCGCGGCTGCCGTTGTAGCGGCCCAGCGCCAGGTACAGGCTGCCCCCTTCCATGTCGATGTACATGCGCAAGATGGCGCAGCCGTAGCGCAGGTTGGTCTGCATATTGAACAGTTTGCTGCGGTCGCTGTCGCCGATCACCGCGGCCCAGAACGGCATCACCTGCATGTAGCCGCGCGCGCCCACCATCGAGACGGCATATTTGCGGTAGGCCGACTCGACCTGGATGAGACCGAGCACCAGGCCCGGGTCGAGGCCGGCGCGGGTCGCTTCGTACCAGGCGGTGGTGAGAAATTCGATGCGCAGCTGCTCGTCGGGCAGTTTGCGCTTGAGCCGTTCCGACATGGTCGCCAGCCACTGCGCGAAGTGCTGGCGCGCCGCCTCGTCGCGCAACACGGGCTGCGGCGGACGGGCGTCCTTGATGGCGTTGGCCAGCGCCAGCCGCACCGAGTCGGCCAGCGCTTCCTCTTTCTGGTTGCCGGCCCAGGCGCAGGACGATGCGAGCAGACCGGCCAGCAAGGCCGCCCGCGCCAGCATGCTCAGCACCGCCTTCACCGCGACAACTGGTCCTTGATGAAGGCCACCATGCCGTCGACGGGCACGGCGGTGGCAGCGGCGTCGCGCCGGCCCTGGTACTCGAGGTTGCCCTCTTTCAGGCCGCGCTCGCCCACCACGATGCGGTGCGGCACGCCAATGAGTTCCCAGTCGGCGAACATGGCGCCCGGGCGCAGGCCGCGGTCATCGACGATGACGTCGACGCCGGCTGCCTGCAGGTCGGCATAGAGCTGGTCGACGGTGGTCTTGACCAGTTCGCTGCGATCCATTCCCATCGGACACAGCACCAGCTCGAACGGCGCGATCGCCGTGGGCCAGACGATGCCCTTGTCGTCGAAGTTCTGCTCGATGGCCGCGCCCAGGATGCGCGTCACGCCAATGCCGTAGCAGCCCATTTGCAGGGGCGCCGGCTTGCCGTTTTCGTCGAGGAAGGTGGCCTTCATGCTCTCCGAGTAGGCCGTACCGAGCTGGAACACGTGACCGACTTCGATCCCCCGTTCGATGGCCAGCACGCCCTTGCCGTCGGGCGAGGCGTCGCCGGCGACGACGTTGCGCAAATCGGCCACCAGCGGCTCGGGCAGGTCGCGGCCCCAGTTGGCGCCCGTGTAGTGAAACCCTTCCTCGTTGGCGCCGCAGACGAAATCGGCCATGTTGGCCACCGTGCGGTCGGCCACGATGGTGACGGGCTGGCGCGTGCCGATGGGGCCCAGGTAGCCGGGAATGGTGCCGTAGCAGTCGAGGATTTCCGCCTCGGTGGCGAAGCGGTGGGCGGCCAGGCCGGCGACCTTGCCCACCTTGATCTCGTTGAGTTCATGGTCGCCGCGCAGCAGCAGCATCCAGTTTTCCTTGACCAGCTTGCCGGCCACTTCCTTCTCCACCGTCAGCGCAATGGTTTTTACCGTTTGCGCCAGGTCCAGCTTGAGCAGCGTCGCCACGGTCTCGCACTTGGTGGTGCCGGGGGTGGCGACCTTGCTCAAGGCGGCAGTGGCGGCGGCGCGCGTGGCCGCGACAGGCATCGCTTCGGCCGCTTCCATGTTGGCGGCGAAGTCGGAGGTGGGGCAGTACACGAGCGCGTCCTCGCCCGTGCTGGCGATGACGTGAAACTCGTGCGAACCGCTGCCACCGATGGCGCCGTTGTCGGCGGCGACGGCGCGGAACTTCAGGCCGAAGCGCGTGAAGATGGCCGTGTAGGCGTCGAACATGACTTTATAGGAGGCCTGCATGCCGGCCAGGTCGCGGTCGAAACTGTAGGCGTCCTTCATGGTGAATTCGCGGCCCCGCATCAGGCCGAAGCGGGGACGGCGCTCGTCGCGGAACTTGGTCTGGATGTGATAAAAATTCAGCGGCAGCTGGCGGTAGGACTTGATTTCCGTGCGCACCACGTCGGTGATGACTTCTTCGGACGTGGGCTGGATGGCGTACTCGCGGCCGTGGCGGTCTTTGACGCGCATCAGCTCGGGGCCCATCTTGTCCCAGCGGCCCGTTTCCTGCCACAGTTCGGCCGGCTGCACGAGTGGCATCAGCAGCTCGATGCCGCCGGCCTTGTTCATTTCCTCACGAATGATCGCTTCGACCTTGCGGATCACGCGCAGACCGGTCGGCATGTAGGTGTAGATACCGGAACCGAGGCGCTTGATCATGCCAGCGCGCATCATCAGCTGGTGACTGACGATCTCGGCGTCGGAAGGCGCTTCTTTTTGTGTTGAAATAAAAAATCGGGAGGCGCGCATATCGATGAATTCTTTTTAAAAAGAGAGAGTTATAATCAACCTAATTTTAAAGGATTAGCTGGCCGATGCGTCCAATCTTTGTACAAATGGGTCCGTTGGAGCGGTTCCCGCCGTTTTCGCGCGTCGAAAATCCGGTGGGTGCGGCCGCAGGACGACGGATTTAGAGGTAAAACGGAAAGAGCACGCGCTGGCAGAAAGTTTCGAGGTGAAGCATGCTCGACCGTGAAGGGTTTCGGCCCAACGTCGGCATCATCCTGCTCAACGCCCAAAACGAGGTGTGGTGGGGCAAGCGGGTGCGCGAGCACTCATGGCAATTCCCGCAAGGGGGCATCAAATACGGAGAAACGCCGGAACAGGCAATGTACCGCGAGCTCGAAGAAGAAATCGGCTTGCGCAAGGAACACGTCAAGATCGTCGGTCGCACCCGCGACTGGCTGCGCTATGAGGTGCCCGATCATTTTATCAAGCGTGAAATTCGCGGGCATTACCGTGGCCAGAAACAGATCTGGTTCCTGCTGCGCATGGTCGCGCGCGACAACGACGTCAACCTGCGCCTGACCGACCACCCCGAATTCGACGCCTGGCGCTGGCACGATTACTGGGTGCCGCTCGACGTCGTCATCGAATTCAAGCGCGACGTCTACCAGCGCGCCCTGCAGGAGCTGTCGCGCTTTCTGTCCTGGCCCGGCCAGGGTGGCCACACGCACGAGCGGCGTCACACGGCGCGCTATTTGCGCCAGCCGCACGCGCCGCGTCCGCCCGCCCCCGCCGACGAGACCGTGGTGCTGATGCCGGGCCTGCTGCTGGCGCCCGACAAGCCATAAGTTGAACCACGATGGACGCCCCGGCGTCCATCGTCGCATCCGTTACAATGAGCGCCTCCCCGCACCGAGAAGCGCCACCATGTTCACCCCCTCTTCCCACGACGTCCGCCGGTTCTTTTGCGAAGCCTGGCGCAAGCAGCACGCCGGCGAGATCCTCAGCCCGATGGACGCCATCGCCGCCGACTGGATCGCCGAGCACCCCGAATACGCGGCCACCCTGGCCGACCCGGAGGCCGCCATCGCCCGCGATTATTCCGTCGAGAGCGGCCAGACCAACCCCTTCCTGCACCTGTCGATGCACCTGTCGATCGCCGAGCAGGTCCAGGCCGACCAGCCGCACGGCATCCGCGACGCCTTCAACGCGCTCGCCGTCCGGCTCGGCGCCCACGATGCGCACCACCAGATCATGGAGTGCCTGGGCCAGATGATCTGGGCGGCCCAGCGCGCCGGCACCGAACCCGATACGGCCGCCTACATCGAGTGCGTGCGCAAGGGCGGCAAATAGCCTGCAACACAAAAAAAGCCCCGCTGAGCGATCAGCGGGGCTTTTTTTACAGGGGCAGGCTTGCGTAATCAGCGGTGGCCGGTACCGATCGTCGCCGGCAGGCTGGCCAGGTAGGCGGCGATGTCGACGATGTCCTTGTCCGACAGGTTGGCCACCTGGGCGCCCATGATGGGGTTGTTGCGGCCGTTGACGCCGTTGCCCCGTTTATAGGCCGTCAGCGCGTGCGCCAGGTAGTCCGGGTGCTGGCCGGCCAGCTTCGGGTAGCTGGGGTCGATGGGCTTGTTGAAGTCGGCGCCGTGGCAGGCCACGCAGGTCTTGGTCAGGGTGGCGCCACGGGCAATATCGGCGGCGGCGGCGGGCACGCTCAGCGCGGCGGCGGTCAGGGCAACGAGCAGCAGTTTCATCGGGTTCTCCTTATTTGACCGGCATCTGGGCGTAGTAGGCGGCGACGTCGGCGATGTCCTGCTCGCTCATCGAGGCGGCCACGCCGCGCATCGACAGGTGCTTGCGATCGCCCTTCTTGTAGGCGGTCAGGGCCGCTTCGAGGTACTTGGCGGACTGGCCGGCGATCATCGGCACCCGGTACACTTCCGGGTAACCGGTCTTGTAGCCGGCGATGCCGTGGCACCCGATACACATTTCAACCTTGGCGGCGGCCGCCTTGGGATTACCAACGATGTCGGCCGCGCCAGCGAAGGGAAGCACGCTGGCGAGCACGAGAAGTGCGGTGATTTTTTTCATGGTTGCAATGGTAAAGAGTTATCGGATCCGACCGCGCCTTTTTACAACTTATATTATTAGCATTCGATTCTAACGCAAGAGTTCCTGGCAGTCCACAACGGGCGCGGCCCGCGTGGCAAGGCGCAAGGGACCTCGCAATTGACATATACTCAGCCTCAATTTCCACCACTTTGCCGCCCACCCATGACCGCACACACGACGCCCCGCCGCTTCGAAGGCTCCGCCAGCTACGTTGCCACCCAGGACCTGAAACTGGCCGTCAATGCCGCCCTCACCTTGCAGCGGCCCCTGCTGATCAAGGGCGAGCCGGGCACCGGCAAGACCATGCTGGCCGAGGAAGTGGCGGCCGCGCTGGGCATGCCGCTGATGCAGTGGCATATCAAGTCGACCACCAAGGCCCAGCAGGGCCTGTACGAATACGACGCCGTCTCGCGCCTGCGCGACTCGCAACTGGGCGACGAGCGCGTGCGCGACATCCACAATTACATCGTCAAGGGCGTGCTGTGGCAGGCATTCACGGCGCCGGCGCCCGTGGTGCTGCTGATCGATGAAATCGACAAGGCCGACATCGAGTTCCCCAACGACCTGTTGCGCGAGCTGGACCGGATGGAATTTTATGTTTATGAAACGCGCGAAATGGTGCAGGCGCTCCACCGCCCGCTGGTGATCATCACCTCGAACAACGAAAAAGAACTGCCGGACGCCTTCCTGCGCCGCTGCTTTTTCCACTACATCAAATTCCCCGACCGCGACACCATGGCGTCCATCGTCAAGGTCCACTATCCGACCCTGAAACAGGACCTGCTGGCGCAGGCCCTGAACAGTTTTTATGAAGTGCGCGACGTGCCCGGCCTGAAGAAAAAGCCGTCGACGTCCGAGTTTCTGGACTGGCTCAAATTGCTGCTGGCCGAAGACATCGGCCCGGAAGCGCTGCGCAGCCAGGACAGCCGCGCGGTGGTGCCGCCCCTGCACGGCGCGCTGCTCAAGAACGAGCAGGATGTGCATTTGTTCGAGCGCCTCGTGCACATGTCGCGCACCAACCGTTAAGCAGGAATGCGCTTGCCATGATCGTTCCCCAAGCGGTGGTTCTCTCTGCCAACGGCGTGCGCCTCGAAGCGCTGGCGCCGCACCATGCCGACGGCCTGCGCGCCGCCGCCAGCGACGGCGCCCTGTGGCAGCTGCGCGTGACCTCGGTGCCCGAGCCCGACCAGGTCGAGGCGTACATCGCCGCGGCCCTGGCCACGCCGAACCGGCTGGCCTTCGCCGTGATCGAGGCGGCCAGCGGCGTCGTGCTGGGCTCGACCAGCTACCACGACATCGTCGAACAGGTCGACCGCCTCGAAATCGGCTGGACCTGGTACGCCCGGCGCGTCCAGCGCAGCCACGTCAACAGCAGCTGCAAGATGCTACTGCTCGGCCACGCCTTCGACACCCTGGGCTGCGCCGTGGTGGGCCTGCGTACCGACAATTTCAATTACGCCTCGCAGCAGGCGATCGAGCGCCTGGGCGCACGCAAGGATGGCGTGCTGCGCCACCATGCCAGGCGGCGCGACGGCAGCGTGCGCGACACCGTGATGTACAGCATCGTGCGCGGCGAATGGCCGGAAATTCAGGCGCAACTGGCCGACCGCCTGCGCCGCCACGGCGGGGAGGCGCCATGCTGATCGATTTTTTCTACACCCTCAAGGACGCCAGGATTCCCGTCACCATCAAGGAATTCCTGACCCTGCTCGAAGCGCTCGACAAGCAGCTGATCGACCAGTCGCTCGACGATTTTTATTTCCTCGCCCGGCTGGTGCTGGTCAAGGACGAAGCCCACTACGACAAGTTCGACCGCGCCTTCGGCCAGTATTTCAAGGGCGTCCACGCCGCCTTCGACAGCAACGGCGCCATCCCGCTCGACTGGCTGCTCAAGCGCATGGAACGCGAACTGACGCCGGAACAGAAGGCGGCGCTGGAAAAATACGGCTACGACAAGCTGATGGACCGCCTCAATGCGCTGCTCAAGGAGCAAAAAGAACGCCACGAGGGCGGCAGCAAGTGGATCGGCACGGGCGGCACTTCGCCGTTCGGCAATGGCGGCAGCAACCCGGAAGGCATCCGCATCGGCGGCGCCGGCGGCAATCGCACAGCCGTCAAGGTGTGGGAGCAGCGCGCCTTCAAGGACTACGACGGCGAGCGCGAACTGGGCACGCGCAACATCAAGGTGGCCCTGCGTCGCCTGCGCAAATTCGCCCGCCAGGGCGCCGAGGAAGAACTGGCGCTCGACGCCACCATCCGCGCCACCGCCAGCAACGCCGGCTACCTCGACATCCGCATGCAGCCCGAGCGCAAGAACAACATCAAGGTGCTCATGCTGTTCGACGTGGGCGGCAGCATGGACGACCATATCGAGCGCACCGAGGAACTGTTTTCGGCGTCGAAGACGGAGTTCAAGAACATGGAGTTCTTCTACTTCCACAACTGCGTCTACGACTTCCTGTGGAAAAACAACCGGCGCCGCAACGCCGAGCGCTTCCCCACCTGGGACGTCCTGCGCAAATACCCGCCCGACACCAAGCTCATTTTCGTCGGCGACGCCACCATGAGCCCGTACGAGGTGCTGCAGGCGGGCGGCTCGGTGGAATACAACAACGAGGAAGCAGGCTCGACCTGGCTGGCGCGTTGTTGCAACGCCTTTCCGAAATTTATCTGGCTCAATCCCGAGCCGGAAGCGAGCTGGCAATACCGGCAGTCGATTGCCGTGATCCGCCAGATCATGCACAACCGGATGTTTCCGATCACCATAGACGGGCTGGAACGGGGCATGCGCCTGCTGAGCAAGTAGGCGATGTCAGCAATTCAAGGCAGCGACATCAGCTTGGTGATGGCCGAATACAAATGGCGGTCCGCCACCGGCTTGTCGAGCACACCGCGCACCCCGGCGGCGCGGGCGCGCCCCGCATCGTAGGGATAATTGCGCGCCAGCAGGAACACCACCGCCGTGCGCGCCGCGCCAGGCAAACCCTTGACGTCGGCGCACAGGCGGTAGGGATCGATGCGCGGCGTCGAGGTATTGATCATCAGCAGCGACACGGCCGTCTCGTCGCACAGGCGCACGGCGGCGCCGGCGCTGTCGGTCCATTCGACGGGCAGGCGGCGCGTACCCACCACCTTGGCCACATGGTCACGAAAGGCGCCGCCCTTGTCGACGATCAGGATCGCCCCCGACGGCGGCGACTGGCGCCGGTTGACGTACTGGTGGTCGGCGCCGGCGGCGCCTTCGCTCAGGTCGATGTCGATGCGGGGCGTGCGGCGCCGCTCGATGCGCACGGGAGACTGGCCGCGCGCGGCCATCTGCGCCAGCGCCTGGGCACGGCGCGCCACCAGTTCGGCCAGCGCCTGGTGCAGGCGCAGCGGATCGGCCGGCCAGTCGAGGCGGGCAAACGGCAGCCGCGGCGTGGCCGGCCCCAGCAGCAGCACCGGCGTCGCCTCGCCCGGATTCAAGCCCGCCAGCAGTCCCAGGGCGGCGCCGTCGTCGCCCTTGACGACGTACAGGTCGGGCTCTTGCAGGCTGTCGTCGAGCAGGCAGTAATAGTGGGGGCCGGCGGCGCTCGACTGCAGCAGCGTCGCGCCAAGGCCGGCGCTGTCGTCCGGCGCGAATCCGATCAAGCGTACGGCATGCGGGTGGCTGGGAGAATGCATGATCCTGCAATCGATGGGGGAAGCGGCAGGCCGACTGGCCGATGCAGTGAATCTAGCGACAAACGCATAGGGTGGCAAGCAATTTATTGCCCGCCAGCCCAGCCCAAGTGTGGCGACGGCGCAACCATCGCGACAAGATTGACGAAGCATTATTTCCAAAACGCCCACCTGCGCCTGTAAACACGGCGCATAAATGGGTAAAATAGGCAGGGGCAAACTACTGTGTTTATATCCAGTATCCGGCACTTGCGCTAGAATGCGCGGGCAATGCTGCCCCGAACAATTCCAACATCATCCGCTTGATCACGCAAACGATCACACCACGACATCGCAATGGCAACCAAAAAACCCGTATCCGACTACAGCGAATCATCGATCCGCGTCCTCAAGGGCCTCGAGCCCGTCAAGCAGCGACCAGGCATGTACACGCGCACGGAAAATCCCCTGCACATCATCCAGGAGGTGATCGATAACGCCTCCGATGAAGCGCTGGGCGGCTACTGCTCGCACATCGCCGTCACCGTCAACGTCGACGGCTCGATCACGGTGGAAGACGACGGCCGCGGCATCCCCGTCGGCCTGCACCCGGAAGAACTGGTGCCCACCGTCGAAATCGTGTTCACCCGCCTGCACGCGGGCGGCAAATTCGACAAGGGTTCGGGCGGCGCCTACGCCTTCTCGGGCGGCCTGCACGGGGTGGGCGTGTCGGTCACCAACGCGCTGTCCTCGCGCCTTGAAATCACCGTGTGGAGGAAGGAACCCGACGGCAACGGCCTGCACCACCTGGTGTTCGCCGACGGCGACGTCATTGAGCCTTTGAGTTCGCGCCCGGCGCCCCGCGACGGCAAAAAATCGGGCACCCGCGTCACCGCCTGGCCCAATCCGAAGTATTTTGATTCGGCCGACATCTCCAGGACCGAGCTGCAACGGCTGCTGCGCTCGAAAGCGGTGCTGCTGCCCGGCGTGACGGTCACCCTCACCACCGCCAAAACGGGCGAAGTGCAAACCTGGAAGTACGACGAAGGCCTGCGCGGCTACCTCAATGAAATGCTGGCGCAAACGTCGAACGGCGAGACCCTCATTCCCGTGTTTGAAGGTGCCCAGTACGCCAACGGCGAAACCGACGGCTTCGCCGAGGGCGAAGGCGCGGCCTGGGTGGTGGCGTGGACCGAAGAAGGCGGCGTGGTGCGTGAATCCTACGTCAACCTGATCCCCACGCCCAACGGCGGCACCCACGAATCGGGGCTGCGCGACGGCCTGTTCGGCGCGGTAAAAAACTTCGTCGAGATGCACTCGCTGCTGCCCAAGGGCGTCAAGCTGCTGCCCGAAGACGTGTTCGCGCGCGTCTCGTTCGTGCTGTCGGCGAAGGTGCTCGATCCCCAGTTCCAGGGCCAGATCAAGGAGCGCCTGAACTCGCGCGACGCGGTGCGCCTGGTGTCGACGTTTTCCAAGCCGCCGCTGGAAGTGTGGCTCAATCACCACGTCGAATACGGCAAGAAGCTGGCCGAACTGGTCATCAAGCAGGCCCAGTCGCGCCTGCGCTCGCTGCAAAAAGTGGAAAAGAAAAAATCGTCCGGCGTGGCCGTCTTGCCGGGCAAGCTGACCGATTGCGAGTCCTCCGACATCAGCCGCAACGAGATTTTCCTGGTCGAGGGCGACTCCGCCGGCGGCTCGGCCAAGATGGGCCGCGACAAGGAATTCCAGGCCATCCTGCCCCTGCGCGGCAAGGTGCTCAATTCCTGGGAAACCGACCGTGACCGCCTGTTCGCCAACAACGAGATCCACGATATCTCGGTGGCCATCGGCGTCGATCCGCACGCCTACGGCGACTCGCCCGACCTGTCGAGCCTGCGTTACGGAAAAATCTGCATCCTCTCCGACGCCGACGTCGACGGCTCGCACATCCAGGTGCTGCTGCTCACGCTGTTCTTCAAGCACTTCCCCGCCCTGTTCGACAAGGGCCACATCTGCATCGCCCGCCCGCCCCTGTTCCGCGTCGACGCGCCCGCGCGCGGCAAGAAGCCGATCCAGAAGATGTACGCGCTCGACGCGGGCGAACTGGTGGCGATCGAGGACAAGCTGCGCAAGGACGGCGTCAAGGAAGGCGCCTGGGGCATCTCGCGCTTCAAGGGCCTGGGCGAGATGAATGCCGAGCAGCTGTGGGAAACCACCATGAACCCGGACACCCGCCGCCTGCTGCCCGTCAAGCTGGGCGACTTCAGCCAGGCCGATGCCGCGTCGCGCTTTAATATGTTGATGGGCAAAGGCGAAGCCGCCGCCCGCCGCGCGTGGATCGAAGAGCACGGCAACGAGACCGAAGCCGACATCTGATTACTTGGGAGGGCCCGCGCCCTCCCCGACCGAATACGAATTTGCCCACCCCTATGTCCACACAATCGTCCCTGCAAGCCACCCTGTTCGACCCCGCCGACCCTGCCGCGCCGGGCCAGCCGCCCGCGCCGCCAGCACCACCGACGCCGCCGGCACCGCCGGCGCCGCCCGGCGACGACGACGCCCTCACCCTGTCCACCTTCGCCGAGCGCGCCTACCTCGACTACGCCGTCTCGGTCGTCAAGGGACGCGCCCTGCCCGACGTCACCGACGGCCAGAAGCCGGTGCAGCGGCGCATCCTGTTCGCCATGAATGAACTGGGCCTGGGCCCCACCGCAAAGCCGCGAAAATCGGCAGCCGTGGTGGGCGACGTGCTGGGCAAGCTGCACCCGCACGGCGACCAGTCGGTGTACGACGCGCTGGTGCGGATGGCGCAGGATTTTTCGCTGCGCTATCCGCTGATCGACGGCCAGGGCAATTTCGGCTCGCGCGACGGCGACGGCGCCGCCGCCATGCGCTACACGGAAGCGCGCCTGACGCCCATCGCCAAGCTGCTCATGGATGAAATCGACCAGGGCACGGTCGACTTTCAACCGAACTACGACGGCTCGACGACGGAACCGAAAACCCTGCCGGCGCGCCTGCCGATGGTGCTGCTCAATGGCGCCTCCGGCATCGCCGTCGGCCTGGCCACGGAAATCCCGTCGCACAATCTGGCGGAAGTGGCGCAGGCGGCGGTGGCGATGATCAAGAATCCGAAGATCACCCACGCCGAACTGATGGCCATCATCCCCGGACCGGACTTCCCCGGCGGCGGCCAGATCATCACCCCGCCCGCGCAGATCGCCGACATGTATGCGAACGGCCGCGGCAGCATGAAAGTACGGGCACGCTGGAAGATCGAAGAGCTGGCGCGCGGCCAGTGGCAGGCGGTGGTCACCGAACTGCCGCCGGGGGTGTCCTCGCAAAAGGTGCTCGAAGAAATCGAGGAACTCACCAATCCCAAGGTCAAGCTGGGCAAGAAGGCCCTCTCGCCCGAGCAGACCACGCTGAAACAGACCCTGCTCGGCTCGCTCGACGCCATCCGCGACGAGTCCGGCCGCGAGGCGGCCGTGCGGCTGGTGTTCGAGCCCAAGTCGAAAAACCAGGACCAGACCGAATTCATGCTGATGCTGCTGGCGCACACCTCGCTCGAATCGTCCAATTCGATCAACCTGGTGATGATCGGCATCGATGGCCGCCCCCGCCAGAAGGGCTTGTCGAGCATTTTGCAGGAGTGGGTCGAGTACCGTTTCATCACGCTGCGCCGGCGCACCGTATTCAGGCTGGCCAAGGTCGACGACCGCATCCACATCCTCGAAGGGCGCGAAGCGGTCCTGCTCAATATCGACAAGGTAATCGCCATCATCCGCAATGCGGACGAGCCCAAGCAGGCGCTGATCGCCGAGTTCCGCCTGTCCGAGCGCCAGGCCGACGACATTCTCGAAATCCGCCTGCGCCAGCTGGCGCGCCTGGAAACCATCAAGATCGAGCAGGAGCTGGCGGCGCTGCGCAAGGAACGCGCGGGTCTGCTCGATATCCTCGACAACCCGGCCACCATGAAGCGCCTGATCATCCGCGAGATCGAGCTCGATGCCAAGACCTTCGGCGACCCGCGCCGCACCCTGATCGAGGAAGCGCAGAAGGCCGTCGCCGAACAGAAAATCGTCGACGAGCCGGTGACGGTGATCGTCTCCGAGAAGGGCTGGGTGCGCGCGCGCACCGGCGTCGGCCACGACGCCGCCCTGTTCACCTTCAAAGCGGGCGACGCCATGTACAGCGCGTTCGAATGCCGCACCGTTGACACCCTGCTCGCCTTCGGCGACAACGGCAAGGTGTACTCGGTGCCGGTGGCGGCGCTGCCGGGCGCGCGCGGCGACGGTGTGCCGGTGACCACCCTGGTCGACCTGGCCGGCGGCGCCCGCATCCTCCACTATTTTGCCGGTCCCGCCGCGACCGCGCTGGTGCTGGCCACCTCGAACGGCTACGGTTTCGTCACCCGCGCGGGCGACATGGTCAGCCGCCTGAAAGGGGGCAAGGCCTTCATCACCGTCGACGACGGCGCGGCCCTGCTGGCGCCGCGCGTGGTGCCGGACAACGCCGGCGCGCTGGCCTGCCTGTCGGAGAAGGGCCGCGTGCTGGTGTTCGGCATGGATGAAATGAAGTCGCTCACCAATGGCGGGCGCGGTGTCATCCTGATGGAACTCGAGCCGAAAGAAAAACTGCTGGCGGTGCAGCCGATCAACCAGCGCGGCGTCAACGTCATCGGTACCTGGGCGGGCGCCAAGCCAAGAACGGTCGAACTGTTCGCCAGCGGCCTGGAACCCCACTTCGGCAAGCGGGCCAGGAAAGGCAAGGCGCTGGTGCAGAAGGTCAAGGCGATGACGCTGGCGATGCGCACCACCGACTAACACAAGGGGCACCCGCGAGCGGGTGCCGTATAAAAAAAGGGGGCTGGCACCTTGCGGTGCCAGCCCCCTTTTAACGTCTGCAGGTAATGAATTACTTGGCAGCGTCTTTTTTCACGTCAGCGACAGCTTCAGCTTTCTTTTCGGTCGTTTTTGCGTGAGCAACAGCTTTGTCTTTCTTGGCTTCAGCAGCGACTTTTTCTACTTTGGAATCGGCCTTGGCAGCGACTTTATCGGCTTTCACGTCGGCCTTGACCATTTTTTCTTCCGACTTGGCAGCGACTTTCATTTTGTCTTCTGGATCGGCCTTGGCGACGTCGGCAGCAGCGTCCGCTTTTTTGTCAGCAGCTTTAGCGTTGGCTTTGGCTTTCTTTTCGGTGGCTTTGACAGCGGCTTTCTGCACTTTTTCGTCCGCTTTGGCGTCGGTCTTGGCTTCGGCGACTTCAGCTTTCACGATTTTCTTGTCGGCTTTGACTTCAGCCTTGGTGGCCACTGGTGCGACGACTGGCGCCGGGGTCTGGGCGTACACGGAGGTGGCGAACAAACCGGCGATCAGGGCAGCGAGTACTTTATTCATGGTAATTCCTTTAATGATGAGTGGAGAGGACTTATTGGGGACGTTACGGGCCAAGCCTTCCCAGGCGTGAGTCCTATCGTCTTCTTTCATTCTCGATCTAAACTTTCGTCTAGGAACGAAGCCAGAATATGACGTAATAACAATAGGGTCTGTACGCTACCGTACACTTCATGGCCCCGCTGTTACACCATAAACGGGTGCCCTCAATCAATGGTTGACAGGAACTGTAAAGATTTTTAATTATTCGCCAGCGCCCACAGCCCCCCTCAGGGCCGCGGGGCGTACAGGTCGATGATGGTGCCGATCGCGCTTTGACACACTTCACAAAATGCCTCGCTGCGGTCGAACATGATGCATTGCATCTGCGGCCTGAAATAGCCGCTGGCCTGGTAGTTCGCCCCTTCGAACGCGCCCACCGTGTGGCGCTGGGCGGCGCCGGCGAACAGGGCGTTCGAACGGGCCAGGTCTTCCTTGAACAGGGCGCTCATGTCCGTCTCCGGCCGGTTGGCGGCGCGCAGGGCGGCACGCCTGGCCTGGTAGGCGCGCGAGGCGGTTTCGTAGTCGGCTTTCGGCCATGCCGTCGGCAAGGCGGTGCCCGGCTTGACGAACTGGCGCCACTTCAGCTTTGCCGGATCGCCCAGGGCCGTCACGTTCGGCTCCCATGGCTCGGGGCGGCCGGCGCCGGCCTGGTAGGCCACGGGCGAGGTGTAGTACTCGTCGGCCAGACCAGCGAAGTGGTGGCCGAATTCGTGGACGAACAGGTAGTTGGCCCAGTCGTTGCTGGCGGCGGCGGTGGAAAACTGGCCGAAGATGCCGCCGCCGCCGTAGGTGTCGTTGTTGACCAGGATTTCGATGAACTCGTAGGGGGCGTGCTGGGCGATGTCGCGCAGGGCGCGGTTGTCGAGCGTGAGCACATAGCGCTCGCTGCCGAAGATGTCGTAGCGGGCGCCCAGCCGGCTCGCATGGTGCACGCCGGTGGATGGCCGCGACACGCCCGACTGCCCGGTCGGTACCGCCATCGCCCACACATTGAAGTCGGCCGCGCGCTCCTTGAACGGCGACACCGTGAACAGGTGCGCGGCCAGACGGCGCGCGTCGGCCTCGAATTTTTTCATCTCCTGCGCCGTGTAGCCGTCGCCGATCACCAGCAGATCGACCTTGTCGGCCGACGCGCCGCTGACGTGGATGGGCAGCACGGGCGCGGGCGCCGGTTCCTGCTGCTTGACGACCTCGGGCGCGTCGGCGTCCACCTCGACGCTCCACACGACGGAAAACAGGCTGCGCTCATCGCGCTGCAGGATGCGCACCCTGACCGGTTTGCCCTGGGCCGGAAAGCGCACCGACTCGTGAAAGCCGCGGCTGGTTTTTTGCGCCTCCTGCGTGCTTTTCCATTCGCCGAAGATGGTGGAAAAGCCCCGCGAGTACAGCACCTGGCCGGTGCCGGGGTCGACCACTTCGACGCGGTGGGTGCCGCGGTCGGTGTCGTCGAGATTGCGCGACAGTGCGCCCGGCCACGGCAAGGGCTCGATCAGCACGCGTTCGATGGCGTAGCTGTCAGCGAGCGCGTTGCCGCTGTGGAGATAGTCGAGGCGGATGGTGGCCGGTGCGGCAGCCACGGTGATGGCGGGGGCGGCCAGCAGCGCGCTGGCGGCCAGCGCAAACAAATGGGAACGGAACATGGCGGCTAGGGGGAAACGGCGCGGCGGGGCGCAAGGCCCCGAGTCTAGCAGGCCTGCGCGCTCCTGGAACTTACTCGCTGCCGCGCAGCTGCGGCGGCGTGTTCAGGCTGGGGCGCTCGCTCTGGTACTGGTACAGGGGCAGGCGGATCTGGATCGGCCGGATGTCCATGCGCAGGTTGTAGATCGAATAGGCTTCCGAGGCGGCCGACATGTAGCCGATGCTGTCGCGGACGCGGCTGAAGCGAAACTCGAAGCCCAGGTCCGGCTGCGCGCTGCGCGGGCTGCCCAGCGTGATGCCGATGGCGTCGGGCTGGTCGCTGTCGATCAGTTTGCCCATCAGGTCCACCACGGTGGTGTTGCCCAGGATGTCGGCGGCGAACAGGGGTTCCCGATAATACGGCTTGGCGGGATCGAGCTTGCCTTCGGCCTTGTCCTGGGCGGGAAAAAATTCGCCGCTGGCGATATTGAAACGGTCGCCCGCATCGAGGTAGCTCACGCGCGCGTTCGACAGGTTGAACGCGCCCGGCTCGGTGCTGGCCTCGTGCAGATCGATCAGCAGGGCGCCCTTGTAGCCGATCACTTCGACGTCGCGATTGGAGGTCACCACCATCGCCGTATTTTCATCGATGCCCAGGCCCAGCTTGTAGCCCTTCTTGAGCATTGCCGGCAGCATGCGGGCGAAGCGTCCCCGCACCAGCAGGTGCTGGTCGACGAAGACGTCGTCGCCGATGAAGCCCAGGCCGGGGGAAATCTCGTGACCCTCGGCGACGCCGTGCTTGAGCGTGCCCAGCACGGTGCGCGGTTCGTCGAACATGGTGCTGCTCATGATGGCCGCGCCGGCACTCGAGCCGGCGATGACGCCGCCCTTGCGGTACATGTCCCAGATGGCATCGAGCACCAGCGAATTGCTGCCGTCGGGGCGGCGCAGCGAGCGCGTGATGCGGGCCTGGTCGCCGCCAGCAAAATACACGCCGCCCGCCTTGCGCACGGCCGCCGCCAGTTCCGGATCGTCCGCCGCGGCCAGGTAGTCGGAGCCGGCCAGGCGCACGGCGACGGGAATGAAAAAGGCGTCGGCGCCGTACTGGTTGAGCAACTCGACGTTGAACTTGGCGGTCGCTTCCGGGCTGGCCGAAGCGGAGGCGAACACGGCGATGCGGGCGCTCTCGCCGCCGGCCAGGCGCACGATGCGCTCCCAGACGGTGGCATTGTCGGAGCGCAGGGCGCCGCCGACGATCACCAGCGAGCCCTTGGGGCCGTTGGGGACGGTCTTGCCGGAAGGCAGGGAGGTGCTCTTGGCCCCCACCCCGCTGCCGGAGATGGTGACCACGGCCGAGATGCCTTCAGCCGGCGCCGGCGGCACCGGCGCGCCTGGCGCCGGCGGTTCGCCCTGCACGGCGGCGCTCAATGGCACGGCCGGCACGATCACGGGCGCCACTTTCTCAGGTACCACCTTCTCAGGCACCACCTTCTCAGGCACAACCTTAGCGGGCACCACCTTCTCGGGCGCCACCTTCGCCGGGACTGACGCCGGCACGAGCGGATCGACGGCCGCCGCCGCCGGCATGCCCACCAGAGCGCCGACCAGGGCGCCCAGGGCAACGGCAAGGCGGATCAAACTTGTCGACATCGGGCTTCCTTCAAAAAAAAGGGTGAGCTTCTTCGCTCACCCGACGGGTCCCGTCTGTACACAGCCGCGCTGCATGTGCGCGCAGGCCGAAAAAGGGACCACGGGTGTCCTGGGCTGCGGCGCCTGGGCTGCGCGCCGGCCCGCATGACGGGGTTCAGAGCCTCACTCTGCGGGTCATCGCCTTATTCTGCCATCATACACATTGTCATTCGTTTACGCCGGTACAGGCTGAACTGAAGCTTAACCGCAAGGACAATAGCAGATTTGCCCTGTCACAACTGTTTCGTTCGCCAGGAAGAATATGTGGGTTGTCGCCTGAGTAACAGGTATGCCACACTATCCCTTCTATTTGCCTTGGCTCGCCCACCATGCATGCACAACGTCATCCCATTTCGCTGCCCGAGAGCGGCGGCAACTTCCAACTGAGCAGTTTTCACTTCGGTACGCCCGGCCGTGGCAAGAAAGTGTATATCCAGGCGGCCCTGCACGCCGATGAGATTCCCGGCATGCTGGTGTCGCAATTTTTGCGCACTGCCCTGCTGGCGGCCGAAGCCGACGGCAGCCTGGTGGGCGAAGTGGTGCTGGTGCCGGCCGCCAATCCGCTGGGCCTGGCGCAAGCGATCCACGGTGCGCCGTTCGGCCGCTTCGACCTGTCGACCGGCACCAACTTCAACCGCGCCTACAAGCACGTGGCCGGAGACCTGAAAGTTTCGCTGGCCGGCAAGCTGGGAGCCGACGAAGGCGCCAATGTGGCGCTGGTGCGCGAACACGCGCGGGCGTCGGTGGCCAGCTGGCAGCCATCGACGGATGCCGAGTCGCTGAAAAAAATCCTGCTGGGCCTGGCCATCGACGCTGATATCGTCCTCGACTTACACTGCGACAACGAAGCGGTCATTCATATCTATACGGGCACGCCGCTGGCCGACGCCATCGCCCCGCTGGCATCGCTGTTGGGCGCGCACGCGGTGCTGCTGGCGCTGGAGGCGGGTGAAGAACCGTTCGACGAGGCCTGCAGCCGCCTGTGGTGGGACCTGGCCGCGTATTTCGGGCCGGCCACGCCGATTCCCATGGCTTGCCTGTCGAGCACGGTGGAGCTGCGCGGCGAGATGGATGTCAGCTACGCGCTGGCGCAACAGGACGCCAGCGCCCTGCTGGCCTTCCTCGCCCACAGCGGCGTGATCGCCGCGCCCCCCCCGCCGCTGCCCGTGCCCCTGTGCGCACCGACCCCGCTGGAAGGGGTGGCGCCGCTGGTGGCGCCGCACGCGGGCGTGCTGGTGTTCCTGCAGCCGCTGGGCGCGCGCCTGGCGGCGGGCGACGCCGTGGCCGACCTGATCGATCCCGTCAGCGGCGCCACCACCACCGTTCACGCCAGCGTGCCGGGGGTGTTTTTTGCCCGCACCGCCCACCGCCACCTGCTGCGCGGCATGGCGATCGGCAAAATCGCCGGCGCCACCGCCTTCCGCGCCGGCAAGCTCCTCAGCCAATAAAATCCCTTCGCCAGTAAAGACCAAACCGATGCGCCTGCGCCTGCCCAACACCTTCATCTTGTTGTTCGCCATCCTGGCCATGATCGCCCTGGCCTCCTGGCTGGTGCCGGGCGGCCAGTACGATACCCACCTGGTCGATGGCCGCCAGCTGATCGACCCGGCCAGCTTCCATTACATCGCCAGCAAGCCGCAGGGCCCGGTGGCGCTGATGATGGCGCCCATCAAGGGCTTCGTCGAGGCGGCGCTGATCATCGGCTTCGTGCTGATCGTCGGCGGCGCCTTCGCCGTGCTGCAAAAAACCGCCGCCGTCGACGCCATGATCGGCGCCGTGGTGCGCGCCCACAGCCGCTCGCCGCTGGTGCGCGCCGCCGTCATCCCCGTCTTCATCACCCTGTTTTCGCTGGGCGGGGCCACCTTCGGCATGGCCGAGGAAGCCATTCCCTTCATTCTCATCTTCGTGCCGCTGGCGCTGGCGCTGGGCTACGATTCGATCGTCGGCGTCTCGATTCCCTTCGTCGGCTCGCAGGTGGGCTTCGCCGCCGCCTTCATCAACCCCTTCAATGTGGGCGTCGCCCAGGGCATCGCCGGCATCCCCCTGTTTTCCGGCATGGGCTACCGCCTGATCGTGTGGGCCGTCGCCACCGCCGTGACGGTGCTGTTCATGATGTGGTACGCGGCCCGCATCAAGCGCCATCCCCAGTCGAGCCCCACCTGGGCGCTGGACCAGGAAAAGCGCAAGGAAAGCGTGCCCGGCGGCGTCGAACTGGTCGCCATGAGCGGCCGCCACGGCGCCGTGCTGGCGCTGTTCGCCGCCAGTTTGGGCGTGATGGTGCTGGGGGTGGTGCGCTACCAGTGGTATATCGAAGAAATCGGCGCGCTGTTCCTGACCATGGCGATCCTGATCGGTATCGTCGGCCGGCTCAATGCCGACACCTTCGTGGCCGCCTTCCTGCAAGGGGCGCGCGACCTGGTCACCACCGCGCTGGTGATCGCGCTGGCACGGGGCACGGTGATCCTGGCGCGCGACGCCCACATCATCGACACCATGCTGCACGCGCTCACGCCGCTGGTGCAGTCGGCCTCACCCATCATCGCCGCCCAGAAGATGTTCGTGATCCAGTCGGTGATCAATTTCTTCATCCACTCGGGCACGGGTCAGGCCGCGCTCACCATGCCCATCATGGCGCCGCTGGCGGACCTGGTGGGCGTGAGCCGGCAAACGGCCGTGCTGGCGTTCCAGCTGGGCGAATTGAGCACGCCGATGATTCCCACCTCGGGCATCACGGTGGGCGTGCTGGCGCTGGCGCGGATTCCCTGGCTGACCTGGGCGCGCTGGATGGTGCCGCTGCAGCTTATTTACCTGGTGATGGCGCTGGCGCTACTGGCGCCGCCCGTGCTGATGCACTGGCAGTGAGGCGAGCACCGCGCTCAAGACAAATAAATATTCGGGAAATAGCGCTCCATCAGCGTGTCCGGGCGCTGGGGGGCGCCGAAGCCGAATTTTTCGTACAGGCCGGCCGCGCCGCTGGTGGCCAGCGTCAGGCGGCGCAGGCCCTGCAAGCTGGGGTGGGCGAGGACGGCGGTGAGCAGCTCGGCGGCGTATCCGTGGCCGCGGTACTCGGGCAGCACGAACATGTCGACGAGGTTCCCGAAGGTGGCGAAGTCGGTGACGACGCGGGCAAACGCCACCTGGCGCCCGTCGATATAGCCGCCGAAACACAGGGAGTTTTCGATGGCCCGCTCGACCACCCTGCGCGGGATGCCCACGGCCCAGCTCGACTGTTCGCTGAGAAACCGGTAAATCATGGGGACGTCGAGTTCCGTCCGGTCGGTGCTGATCTTCAAACTGGTCATACGCTTCCATCCCGTAAGACTGCAAAAATTGAATTCTACAGAGTTTGCCGCCGTGAAGAGCAGACTCGAGCAAATGATTTTGCGCGATTTTTTTGCCACCGCCGGGGCTGGCGCGCCCGCCAGCGGCGCGCGCCGACGGCCAAAACTGGCCTGCCACGCCCCCGCTTGTTTATAATTAGAGCAAGGCAGCAACCACTCCGGCGCGAATGCGGCACCACACGCGCCGCCGTCACGCATTTCAAAACCGCATTCAGCAGGCACCTCACATGACAGAACAATTTTCCAACAAGGGCGAAGCCTGGTCGGCACGCTTTTCCGAACCCGTCTCCGAACTGGTCAAACGCTACACCGCCTCGGTGTTCTTTGACAAGCGGCTGGCCCTGTTCGACATCGAGGGCTCGCTGGCCCACGCCGAGATGCTCGCCGCGCAAGGGATCATCAGCGCCGACGACCGCGCCGCCATCGACGGCGGCATGGCCACCATCCGGGCCGAAATCGAGGCCGGCACCTTCACCTGGCTGCTCGACCTGGAAGACGTGCACCTGAATATCGAAAAGCGCCTGACCGAACTGGTGGGCGACGCCGGCAAGCGCCTGCACACGGGGCGTTCGCGCAACGACCAGGTCGCCACCGACATCCGCCTGTACGTGCGCGCCGCCATCGACGACATCGTGGCGCTGCTGCAGGCCCTGCGCGGCGCGCTGACGGACCTGGCCGAGCAGCACGCCGACGTCATCCTGCCCGGCTTTACCCACATGCAGGTGGCCCAGCCCATCACCTTCGGCCACCACATGCTGGCGTATGTCGAAATGTTCGGCCGCGACGTCGAGCGCATGCAGGACACCCGCAAGCGCGTCAACCGCCTGCCGCTGGGCGCGGCCGCGCTGGCCGGTACCACCTTCCCCATCGACCGCCTGCGCGTGGCGAACACGCTGGGCTTTGACGACGTCTGCCACAACTCGCTCGACGCCGTCTCGGACCGCGATTTCGCCATCGAGTTCTGCGCCGCCTCCTCGGTGCTGATGATGCACGTGTCGCGCATGGCCGAAGAACTGATCATCTGGATGAGCCCCCGCGTGGGCTTCATCGACATCGCCGACCGCTTCTGCACGGGCTCGTCGATCATGCCGCAAAAGAAAAATCCCGACGTGCCGGAACTGGCGCGCGGTAAAACCGGCCGCGTCTACGGCCACCTGGTGGGCCTGCTGACCCTGATGAAAGGCCAGCCGCTGGCCTACAACAAGGACAACCAGGAAGACAAGGAACCGCTGTTCGACACCGTCGACACCGTCACCGACACCTTGCGCATCTTCGCCGACATGGCCGGCGGCATCACCGTCAAAGCGGCCAATATGCGCGCCGCCGCCCTGCAAGGCTACGCCACCGCCACCGACCTGGCCGACTACCTGGTCAAGCGCGGCTTGCCGTTCCGCGACGCCCACGAAGCGGTGGCGCGCGCCGTGCGCGCCTGCGACGCCAGCGGGCTCGACCTGTCGGAAATGACGCTCGAGGACCTGCAGGCGTTCTCGCCCCTGATCGGCGCGGACGTGTTTGCCGTGCTCACGCTCGAAGGCTCGGTGGCCGCGCGCGACCACGTGGGCGGCACCGCGCCGCGCCAGGTGCGCGCGGCGATCGCCCGCGTGCGCAGCCAGTTGCCCCGCTAACGACCGACGGAGCCGCCATGTTCATCGCCTTCTCGCGCGCAATCGATCTGCTCAATGAAAAAATTGCCGGCGCCGTCAGCTGGGCCTTGCTGCTGGCGGTGATCATCTGCGCCGTCAACGCGCTGGTGCGCTACACCTTCAAGATGAGCTCGAATGCCTGGCTGGAAATCCAGTGGTACCTGTTCGCCGCCGTCTTCATGCTCGCCAGCGCCTACACCCTGCGCCGCGACGAGCACGTGCGCATCGACGTCATCACCAGCCATTTCAGCAAGCGCACCCAGGTGTGGATCGACCTGGCCGGCTATGCCCTGTTCCTGCTGCCCGTGTGCCTGCTGATTTTTTACTATGGCATCGCGTTCTTCCGCTATTCGCTGCTGACGGGCGAGAGCTCGAGCAGCGCGGGCGGGCTGATCGTCTGGCCCGCCAAGCTGCTGGTGCCGCTGGGCTTTTTCCTGCTGACCTTGCAAGGCGTCTCGGAAATCATCAAGCGCATCGCCTTCCTGGCCGGCCGCAGCGACGGCAGCGACTTTGCCAAGCTCAGCACCACGCCGCAGGACGAAATTGCCGCCATCAAGGCGGCCAACCAGATCAAGTAATCATCGGCAGCAAGCGCGCCCGTCCGTGCACGCGACGGCGCGCCGCGCTTGCAGCGCTTGCACCCATAAAAAAACAAGGCTTTCGGGGACTCAATGGAACAATTCATCATCGCCAACATCGCGCCCATCATGTTTGGCACCCTGGTCATTTTCCTGCTGTCGGGTTTCCCGGTCGCCTTTTCGCTGGCCGCCAACGGCCTGTTCTTCGGCTTCGTCGGCATTGAGCTCGGTTTGCTCAAGCCGGAGCTGCTGCAAGCGCTGCCGAACCGCATCTTCGGCATCATGGGCAACGACACCCTGCTGGCGATCCCCTTCTTTACCTTCATGGGCCTGATCCTGGAACGCTCCGGCATGGCCGAGGATTTATTGGACACCATCGGCCAGCTGTTCGGCCCGATCCGGGGCGGCGTGGCCTACGCGGTGATTTTCGTCGGCGCCCTGCTGGCCGCCACCACCGGCGTGGTGGCCGCGTCCGTCATCTCGATGGGCCTCATTTCCCTGCCCGTCATGCTGCGCTACGGCTACGACAAGCGCCTCGCCTCGGGCGTCATCGCCGCCTCCGGCACGCTGGCGCAGATCATTCCCCCCTCCGTCGTGCTGATCGTCATGGCCGACCAGCTGGGCCGCTCGGTGGGCGATATGTACCGCGCCGCGTTCGTTCCCGGCCTGATGTTGACGGCCATGTATGCCGGCTACGTGCTGTTGCTGTCGCTGATCAAGCCGGCCTACGTGCCGGCCCTGCCGCTCGAAGCGCGCAACCTGCGCCAGCCGAACGGCGACAGCGGCGTCGCCTCGCTGTTCGCACTGCTGGCGGTGACGGCCGGTGTCGGCGTCGCCTTCGACACGCTGTGGGGCGCCAGCCACCCGAACCTGGCGGCCGACGAGCTGGCGATTTTTTCCAGCGCCGCCGCCATCGTGTTCGCCTTTGTCGCCGCCATCGCCAACCGCAATCTGAAGCTGGGCCTGCTCTCGCGCATGGCCGAAAAAGTGGTGTTCGTGCTGATCCCGCCGCTGGCGCTGATCTTCCTGGTGCTGGGCACCATCTTCATCGGCATGGCCACCCCCACCGAAGGGGGCGGCATGGGCGCGGCCGGCGCCATCCTCCTGGCCCTCGCCAACCGCCGCCTGTCCTGGTCGCTGTTGCGCCAAGCCATGCATTCGACCACCCGCCTGTCCGCCTTCGTCATCTTCATCCTGATCGGCTCGACCGTGTTTTCGCTGGTGTTCCGCGGCGTCAATGGCGACCTGTGGGTCGAACACCTGCTCACCAGCCTGCCCGGCGGCGTCAACGGCTTCCTGGTGGTGGTCAATGTGATGTTCTTTTTACTGGCCTTCTTCCTCGACTTTTTCGAGCTGGCCTTCATCCTGGTGCCGCTGGTGGGACCGGTGGCGCACAAGCTGGGCATCGACCTGATCTGGTTCGGCGTGCTGCTTGGCGTGAACATGCAAACCTCGTTCATGCACCCGCCGTTCGGCTTCGCCCTGTTCTACCTGCGCTCGGTGGCGCCAAAAGAAGTCAAAACCAGCGACATTTATTGGGGCGCGATCCCGTTCGTGCTGATCCAGGTCGTCATGGTCGCCCTCATCATCGCCTTCCCCCGCCTGGTGTCGATCGAGAAAAAAACCGACATGACGGAACAGCTGGAACTGAAGCTCGATGTGCCGTCGAGCGATATTCCCCAGCCAAGTTATGAGCCGGACAACAAATAGGGGGCGCCCCGCCGGCGCTTGCCTCGACGCCAACTGTCAAGACCACATCAGTCATTATTGACGACACAATTTAGTGTTGCTGTACGGATTCAATTAACACTTTTCTCGCGTTCATTTGAATTGCCCGTTGGTATCTCGCGGTCTCTGCTCTACGATTCCCGTTAATTGTTCAATCAAGCAAAACGGGGTCAACATGGCAGTGGTCGAATCGATATCGGACGCCGAACACGACACGCAACAACTGGCGGCGGCGCCCACCCCTGGCGCGGCGGCGCACAAGGCCAGCAGCGCGGCGCTGGCGCTGTCCGCCGCCGCCCTGCTGGCCGCCTGCGGTGGCGGCGGTGGTGGCGCCAGCGCCAGCGCCCCGGGCGCGCCGGCCAGCCCCGTCACGCCGGCGCCCACCCCGGTGGTGCCGGAAGCGGTGACGGCGGTGACGGCCTCGCGCTTCCTGGCGCAGGCGTCGATGGGCGCCACGCGCGAGCAGATCGCCCGCGTGCAGGCGCTCGGCTACGCCGGCTGGATCGATGAACAGATGGCGCTGGCGCCGTCGACCACGCGCTGGGACTGGCTGGTGTCGAAGGGCTTCGACGCCCTCGCCAACAAGAACAGCGAAGCGGGCGCCGACCCGGCGATCTGGCGCAAGATGCTCAGCTCGCCCGACACCCTGCGCCAGCGCGTCACCTTTGCCCTGTCGGAAATCCTGGTCGCCTCGATCGCCGGCTTCAGCGGCGGCTGGAACACGTTTTCGGCCGCCGCCTGGCTCGACTTGCTCGAAGCGCAGGCGTTCGGCAATTACCGCACCCTGCTGGGGCAAGTGTCGACCAGCGCCCCGATGGGCGAATACCTGACCTTCCGCGGCAACGTCAAGGCCAACACCAGCACGGGCGCCCTGCCGGACGAAAACTACGCGCGCGAAGTCATGCAGCTGTTTACCATCGGCCTGGTGCAACTGAACCAGGACGGCAGCGCCAAACTGAGCGGGGGTGTGGCGACGGAAACCTACACGCTCGACGACATCGGCGGCCTGGCGCGGGTCTTCACGGGCTGGAATTACGACCTGACGGGCACCACCACCGACGTGCCCGAATTCAAGCGCAAACCCATGACGGTGACGGCCAGCCGCCATGAAAGCGGCAGCAAGACCTTCCTCGGCACCACCATCGCCGCCGGCACCAGCGGCGAAGAGAGCCTGCGCATCGCCCTCGACACCCTGTTCGCCCACCCGAACATTGCGCCCAACATCAGCCGCCAGCTGATCATGCGCCTCGTCACCAGCAATCCCAGCGCCGCCTACGTGGCCCGCATTGCCGCCGTGTTCAGCAACGACGGCAGCGGCGTCAAGGGCAATCTGAAGGCCGTGCTCAAGGCCATCCTGCTCGACGGGGAGGCGCGCGCCAGCGCCAAACTGGCCGACCCCGCCTTCGGCAAGCAGCGCGAACCGGTGCTGCGCCTGTGCGCGTGGGCGCGCGCCACGGGCGCCACCTCGACGGCCGACGCCTGGACCGTCGGCAACACCTCGGACCCGGCCACCCGCCTGTCGCAAAGCCCGCTGCGCTCGGGCAGCGTGTTCAATTTCTTCCGGCCCGGCTACGCGCCGCCCAACAGCGCCGTCGGCAGCGCCGGCCTGGTGGCGCCGGAATTTCAGATCACCAACGAGTCCAGCGTGGTCGGCTACCTCAACTACATGCAGAACGTCGTCAAGAACGGCGCCGGCGACGTCAAGTCGACCTACGCGGCGCTGTTGCCGCTGGCCGATGTGGCGGCCAGCCTGGTCGATGAACTGAACCTGCTGCTGGCCGCCGGCCAGCTCTCGGGCGCCAGCACGGCCCTGATCACCACGGCCGTCAATTCCATGACCGCCGGCACCGACGCCGCCCGCCTGAACCGCATCTACGCCGCCCTGGTGCTGGTGCTGGCCGCCCCCGAATTCATCATTGTGAAGTAACACCGCCATGTCCAAACCCGCCACCAGCGCCTCCCGCCGCGCCTTCCTGCAACGCGCTTCCGCCCTCTCGCTGGCCGGCGTGGCCGCGCCGTGGGCGCTCAACCTGGCCGCCATGGCCGATGCCTCGGCCGCCACCGCCACCGACTACAAGGCGATGGTCTGCATCTTCCTGTATGGCGGCAACGACTACGCCAACACCGTCACCCCCTACGACCAGGCCAGCTACAACGCCTACCAGGCGATGCGCCCCAGCTTCGCCCACGCCCGCGCCAGCCTGGCTGCCACCGCCTTGAATCCCGTCCAGGCGCCCGTCGACAGCACGGGCGCGGCGCACCAGTACGCGCTGGCGCCCAACCTGGCGCCGCTGATGCCCCTGTTCGATGGCGGCCAACTGGGCGTGCTGCTCAACATCGGCACCCTGATCGGGCCCACCACCAAGCTCCAGTACACCAACAAGTCGGTCAAGCTGCCAGCCAAACTGTTTTCCCACAACGACCAGCAATCGACCTGGCAGGCGCTGGCGCCGGAAGGGGCAATTTCAGGCTGGGGCGGGCGCATCGGCGACGTCTTCGAAAGCGGCAACGGCAACAGCACCTTCACCTGCGTGAACGTGTCGGGCAACGCCGTCTTCATGTCGGGTAACTCGGCCGTGCAATACCAGGTGTCGACCAACGGCTCGGTGCCGCTGGCGGGCCTGAAGTCGCCCCTGTTCGGCTCGAGCGCCGCCACCGAAGCGCTGCGCACCCTGATCACCCAGCCGCGCAGCCACCTGCTCGAAGCCGAATACAACCGGGTGGCCAAGCGCTCGGTCGATGCCGACAGCGTACTAACGAGCGCGCTGGCGAGCACCCCGGCCCTGGCCACCGCCTGGCCCACCCCGAACAGCCTGGCCGACCAGCTCAAGATGGTGGCGCGCATGATCGCCGCCGCGCCCAAGCTGGGCGCCAGGCGCCAGGTGTTCTTTGTGTCGCTGGGCGGCTTCGACACCCACGATTCGATGGCCACCGTCCACCCGACCCTGATGAAGAACGTGGCCGCCGCCATGACCGCGTTTTACCAGAGCACGGTCGAACTGGGCGTGGCCGCCAACGTCACCACCTTCACCGCCTCCGACTTCGGCCGTACAATGGTGGGCAACAACGACGGTTCCGATCACGGCTGGGGCAGCATGCACTTCGTCATGGGCGGCGCCGTCAAGGGCAAGTCGCTGTACGGCACGGCGCCGGTGGTGGCCAACAACGGCCCCGACGACGTCGGCCAGGGCCGGCTGGTGCCCACCACTTCGGTCGACCAGCTCGCCGCCACCCTGGGCAAATGGATGGGCGTCTCCGACAGCAACCTGCTGACGCTGCTGCCCAGCCTGTCGAACTACAATGCCGGCGCGCGAACGCTGGGTTTTATCTAAGGATCCACCGCATGCGTGTCCCGATCGCTGTTGCCGGTTTGCTGTTGTCGACGTCCGTGCTGATGTCGACGTCCGTGCTGGCGCAAACGCCGCCCCGCCCCGCCCCCGCAGACATGCTGCGGATGGCCGACTCGTCGACCGCGGCGGCGCTGGCCGCCCTCGAACGGGGCGTGCAGGCACAGTTAAACGCCCAGCTCACCGTGGCGGAACAGCCGGAGACGGCCGAGCGCATCGCCAGCTTCAAAAAAAACCTGTTCGACGCGCTGCGCAAAAAGGGCTTTACGGCCGAGCAGAGTCTGCAGTTGGTAATGGCGACGCCGTTGCCGGCGCTGTCGAAATAAGCGGAGCCTGTGCCGCCAGCAGGCGCTTGAGCTGGGCCGCCTGGTAGGCCCCCACCACCTCGTCGAACAGGCAGCGGATCAAGGGATCGTCGACCAGGTCGGCATCGCGTAAATCGTGTTCCGACGCCGCGTCGAAGGTGGCGTCATTGATGCGCACGTACATCGACGTGAGCGATTCGCCCAGCGCCAGCGCGCCGTACACTTTGCTCATCGCCACCTCGGTCAGCCAGCCCGGCGCCAGCGCGTCGCCGGCCAGTTCAATGGTGTCGCCCTCGACGATGTAGTCGAACTGGCGCACCGCGCCATCGTGGTCAAACAGGCGCAGGCGCCAGTGGCGCCGGCGCTGAAAATAGCTCGCTTCGGGCAGCTCGAGCGCGCGGTAGCGGCGCAGCAGGCCGTCGCCGCAAAACGCCAGCACCAGCGCCGCCCCGGCGGCGTCGAGGGCGGCAAAGCGCTGCGCGATGGACGCCGTCGACGGTGGCGCGGCGTGCGGACGAAAATCGACATCGACATCCTGCGGGCCGACCGGCTCGACCCACGCCAGCGGCGGCGCCGGCGCGATGCCAGCGGCGTCCAGGCGGACCGACACGCCCGGGTTGAGGCGCACGATGGCGATCGCCGGCAGGGCCGTGGTGACGGCCTGCGCGAACTCGCGATACGTCATGGGGAACATCGCATGGTTGTACCACGACCAGTCTTCCTGCACGAACTGGCAGGCGCTGGGCACCACGTAGCGGGGCGCGAGCGCGCGCAGCTGGTCGATCCAGTCGTCCGGCAGGCCTGGCTGGTGCGGCGCGGCCCGCGACGGCGCGATCACGGCCAGTTCGCGCATGGGCTGGAACGGCCACAGCACCATGTCCCACGGCCCCTCGGCGGCCAGCTGCGCCACCACCGCGTCGGCGATCCAGGCGTCGACGACGTTGAGCACATTGACGCCGCCGGCGCGCACCTGGAACATGGCGTCGACGTCAGCGTCGAGCGCCTCGCGCGGGGTCACCTCGATGGCGCCGATGCGCACCGGGCGGTCGATCGCCAGCCGGTGAACGCGGGTAAAGCCGAGCTGGCCGATCATCTCGAACAGCTCGTCGAACAGGCAGTACAGGTAGACCGGGGTGCTGCGCGCGAGCAGGGCCAGGCTGTCGAGCGAACAATGGTCGTCGTGCAGGTGCGAGATGAACACGGCGTCGAGCGGGGTTGCCGCGATCGCGGCCGTATCGAAACGCACGGCGGGAAAGGCGTGGCAGTTGCGGCTGAACGGATTTTCAAACACGGGGTCGAACGCGATGCGCGTGCCGTCCGCCTCGAACAGGTAGCCGGCGTGCAGGATGCGGGAGATCAGGAGGCTCATCGCCGCAGTATAGTCGTTCGCGCGGCGCAGTTACACCACCGTGGCAGCGCACTTGCTGCCATCATGGATGCCACCGCAAGCGAACCGCAAGCCCAACGCCACGAAAGAACGCCATGACCGAGCTGCCCCCCGATCGATCGACCGGCCTGCCCCGCAAGAAGCGCAGCGTGCGCATCGAGATCGCGCCCAACAGCCTGTACCTGATCGTCGCCCTGGTGGCCGGCCTGGCCCTGCTGACCCAGATGGTGCCCGTGATCCTGGTGCTGGTGGTGGCGCTGATGCTGGTGGGGACGCTCAACCCGGCGGTCGAAGCGCTCGAACAGCGCAAACTCAAGCGCGCACCGGCCATCTTCGCCGTGTTTTTCGCCGTGCTGGTGGGGGTGGGCGCGCTGCTGGTGTTTACCGTGCCGGCCATCGTCGAGCAGGTGGCCAGCCTGGTCCGGCAGGAGCCGCAACTGCGCGCCCGGCTGGTGGCGCTACTGTCGAGCTATCCGCTGACCTCGCCCCTGGCCAGCACCGTCCACACCCTCCAGTACAGCGCCATGTTCAAGTCCTTCGGCACGCAGGCGCTGGTGATGTCGCGCGACCTGCTCGAAATCGTCGCCTACGGCGCCGGCGCGTTTTTCCTCGCGCTCTACATCATGATCGACCGCGACCGCCTGCGTGGCGCCCTGTTCGCCGCCGTGCCACGGGGCCAGCACATCAAGCTCTCGCGCATCCTGCTGCGCCTGGAAGTGATCGTCGGCGGCTACGTGCGCGGCCAGATCGTCACCTGCGCGCTGATGGGCGGCTTCCTGTTCGCGCTGCTGACCGCCACCGGCGTGCCCAACGCGCTGGCCATCGCCGCCTTCGGCGGACTGGCCGACGTGCTGCCCTTCGTCGGCATTTTTCTCACCATGATCCCGGCCGTGCTGGCCGCGCTGGCGGTCAGTTCGGTCGCCGCCACCATCGTGCTGGTGCTGCTGCTGTGTTACGAAGAATTCGAGAGCCGGGTGCTGGTGCCGCTCGT
This sequence comes from Massilia sp. DWR3-1-1, assembly GCF_049898325.1. Lineage (NCBI taxonomy): Bacteria > Pseudomonadati > Pseudomonadota > Betaproteobacteria > Burkholderiales > Oxalobacteraceae > Massilia > Massilia sp. DWR3-1-1. Next base: position 139,058 of record NZ_JAFCXL010000001.1, read on the forward strand.
GTACGGCCGCGCGCTGCGCCTGCCATCGTCGATCGTGCTGTTCGCCCTGATCGCCGGCGGCAGCCTGTACGGCATCGCCGGCGCCCTGCTGGCCCTGCCCGTGGCGGCGGCGCTGCTGATGCTGGTGGAAGAACTGAAAATGGACCTGCCAGGCGAGGTGGCGCAAGCGGCCGACCGCAGCATCGAGCGCAGCGATACCGTCGGCGAGGCCGAGTACCTGCGGCGCACCGATGGCATGGGCGCCGAGCAGGCCGCCGGGGTGGCCGCCGCCATGACGACGGCGCGCGCCCTGCGCGAGAAAGACGACGAGATCGCTGCCGAAAAACTGGCCGCCGCCACCGGCGCCGCGCACGATTGAGGGGAATCAATCGCCCTGGCCGGCCGCGGCCGATGCTGGAATCCGGACACCCATTCACGGGCGGCGACACCGCCGCCGGCGATGCCACCATCGGAGGAGCGCATGAGCACGGATAAGGAAGTCAAGCAAAACGTCGAACATGAACTGGCCTGGGACCCCGTCATCGACGCGGGCGGGGTGACGGTGGGCGTGAAGGATGGCGTCGTCACGCTCACGGGCGTGGTGCACCGCTATGGCGAGAAGCTGCAGGCCGAGCGGGCCGCCAAGCGCGTCAAGGGCGTGTACGGGCTGGCCAACGACATCGAAGTGCGCATCGGCCCCGACGCCCGCAGCGACGCCGAAATCGCCCACGATGCCGTCCATGCCCTGCAAATCCAGTTGCCGGTATCGTCAAAAAACATCAAGACCATCGTCGAGAACGCCCACGTGCGCCTGGAAGGCCAGGTGCAATGGAACTACCAGCGCCAGCGCGCCGAAACGGCGGTGCGCTCCCTGCACGGGGTCAAAGGCGTGCAAAATGAAATCACCCTGCTGCCCGGCGTGGCCCCGAAGGAAATCCGCGGCGCCATCCAGGCCGCCTTCCACCGCAACGCGCAGCTCGAGGCCAACCGCATCACCATCGAAGTGAGCGGCGCCGACGTGGTGCTGACCGGCACCGTCAAGACCTGGGCCGAGCGCGAGGAAGCCGAACGGGCCGCCTGGATGGCACCCGGGGTCAATACTGTGCGCAACAGCATCGTGCTGGGCAGCTGACCTCAAGGGTGCCGGCGCTGACGGGCGGCGGCCAGCAGCGCACTGACCTCAGCGTCGTCGATTTGCCGGAAATCGCGGTACCACTGCCCCACCGCGAAGAACGGCGACGGTTCGCGCAGGCAGACCAGTTCGTCGACGCGGGGCCGCAAGGCGGCGCAGGTGTCGGGCGCCCCCACCGGCACGGCGACGACCATGCGCGCCGGCCCCGCCTGGCGCAGCGCCTCGACGGCGGCCCACATGGTCGCGCCCGTGGCCAGGCCGTCGTCGACGACGATGAGCACCCTGCCCTGCAATGCGGGGCCGGGCGCATGGGCGCCATACAAGGCTTCGCGCCGCGCAATTTCCGCCGCTTCATGCTCTGCCACCTGCTCGATGACGGCGGCGGGGATGTGCAGTTCGGCCACGGTATCGGGCTGCAACACGCGCAGGCCGCCGCTGGCGACGGCGCCCATCGCGTATTCGGGGTGCCCCGGCACGCCGAGTTTGCGCACCAGCACGATATCGAGCGCGACATCGAGGATGGCGGCCACGGCAGCGGCCACCGCCACGCCGCCACGGGGCAGGCCAATGACGGTCACATCGGCACGGTAGGCATAGGCACGCAGGCGCGCCGCCAGCAGCTTGCCGGCTTGCTCGCGCGTGCTAAAACGGCTGGGCTCGGGCATGGGAGGGACGAAAAAAACGCGCAAGGCGCCACCATCGTTAGACCGATGGCGCCGGCGCGAGTTCCGTCGTTGCCGTCCCGGGTGGACTCAGTGCTGCTTCATGACCAGCGTCAGAATGTCGTAGCTGGCCACCAGCTCTTCGTGCTGGTTCGTCACTTGCACGTCCCACGCCACCACGCCCTGGCCGATGCCCTTGTCATCGACGCGCTGGCGGTCGACCTTGCGTTTGCAGGTGAGGCGGGCGCGGATGGTGTCGCCGATCGCCACCGGGGCGACGAAGCGCAGGTTGTCGAGGCCATAGTTGGCCAGCACGGGGCCCGGTGCGGGAGAGACGAACAGGCCGGCGGCGGCCGACAGCACGAAGTAGCCGTGGGCGATGCGCTTGCCGAACTGGGTGTCGCGGGCGGCGATCTCGTCGAAGTGCATATAAAAATAGTCGCCCGAGACGCCGCCGAAATTGACGATGTCCGCTTCCGTCACGGTGCGTCGGTGGGTCAGCAGCGAGTCGCCCATCTGCAGCTCTTCGAAGTGCTTGCGGAAGGGGTGGATGGGGCTTTCCTGCACGGCCGCGCCGCGCACGTACTCGCCCGTGACGGCGGCCAGCATGGTGGGCGAACCCTGCAGGGCGGCCCGCTGCAGGAAGTGGCGGACGGCGCGCACGCCGCCCAGCTCTTCGCCGCCGCCGGCGCGGCCCGGGCCGCCGTGTTTGAGTTGCGGCAGCGGCGCGCCGTGGCCCGTCGAATCGACCGCCGCTTCGCGCTCGAGCACCAGCACGCGGCCGTGGAAGGCGGCCAGGCCGGGCACGGCGCGCGCGGCGATGCGGGGGTCGCGCGTGCACAGGGTCGACACCAGCGAGCCCTTGCCGCGCGCGGCCAGCTGCACCGCTTCGTCGATGCCGCCGGCGGCGCTGTAGGTGATCATGGTGCTGACGGGGCCGAACGCCTCGACGTCGTGGACGGCGGCGTTATTGGCGCCATCGCGGCACAGCAGCAAGGTGGGCGCGAAGAAGGCGCCGCCGGCGACGTCGTCGCCGACCGGATGAAAACCGTCGGCGGCGCCGAACACGACTTCATTGCCGGCGGCGAGCAGCGCCAGCCGTTCGGCCACGTCGCGCTGCTGGTCGAGCGAGGCCAGCGCGCCCATGCGCACGCCCTCGGCCTGCGGGTCGCCCACCACCACCTTCGACAGGCGCTCGCGCAAGCGCTCGGCGAGCGCATCGACCCGGTTTTCGGGCACGATCACGCGGCGGATCGCCGTGCACTTCTGGCCCGACTTGCCCGTCATTTCACGCACCACTTCCTTGACGAACAGCTCGAACTCCGGGTCGTCCGGCGCAATATCCGGCGCCAGGATGGCGCAGTTGAGCGAGTCCGCCTCGGCGGTGAAGGGGACCGAGTTGCGCATCAAATTCGGGTTGGTGCGCAGTTTGAGGGCGGTGTCGGCCGAGCCCGTAAACGTGACGACATCGTCGCCGCGCAGGCGGTCGAGCAGGTCGCCCGTGCTGCCGATGACCAGTTGCAGCGCGCCCGGCGGCAGGATGCCCGATTGCTCGATCATCCGCACCAGCGCTTCCGTCAGGTAGCTGGTGGCGCTGGCCGGTTTGCCGATGCAGGGCATGGCGGCCAGGTAGCTGGGCGCGAATTTTTCCAGCAGGCCCCAGATGGGAAAATTGAAGGCGTTGATGTGCACGGCGACGCCGCCGCGCGGCACCATGATGTGGGTGCCGGCAAAGCCGCCCCGCTTGCCCAGCGCGATGGCCGGTCCCTCGTGCAGCACGTTCGACGAGGGCAGCTCGCGCGAGCCCATGCTGGCGAATGCGAACAGGGTGCCGATGCCCCCTTCGATGTCGACCCAGCTGTCGGCGCGGGTGGCGCCCGTGTGCTGCGAGATGGCGTACAGCGCTTCCTTGCGCTCCATCAGGTACATGGCCAGCGCCTTCAGGCTGGCGGCGCGGGTCTGGAAGTCCATCGCCATCAGCGCCGGCACCGCCGTCTTGCGCGCGTAGACGATGGCTTCGTCGAAGTCGATGCGCTCGGCGTGGGTATGGAACATCACCTTGCCGGTGATGGCGCTGTGCAGGGGTGCGCTCGCTTGGCTGCCGATCCAGCGGCCGCCGATCAGGCTTTGCAGGGTTGCTACGTGGGTCATATCGATATCCTTTACGTCTTCAAGTGTGCTTCGGCTTGTGCATATCGTCATCGAACACGATGCGCTGGCGATCGGCTTCGACGGCGTCGAGCGAATCGGTTTCGCGCATGGTCTGCATCGACCGCACGGCCAGTTGGTGGTATTGGGTGGTGCCGAAACGCTTCCAGGCGATTTCCTTCTCTTCCAGCTGGCGCACCACGCGCGCGGGCGAGCCCATCACCATCGAGCGGGGCGGAATGAGCATGCCGGCCTTGATAAAACTGTTGGCGGCGATGATCGAGTCTTCGCCCACCACCGCCTGGTCCATCACCACGCAGTTCATGCCGACCATGGCGTTGCGCATGACGCGGCAGCCGTGCAGGATGGCGCCGTGGCCGATGTGGCCATCGACTTCGACCACCGTGTCGTCGCCGGGGAAGCCGTGCATGACGCAGCAGTCCTGCAGGTTGGCGCCCTCTTCGAGGATGAGGCGGCCGAAGTCGCCCCGCATCGACGCCAGCGGGCCCACGTAGCAGCGCGGGCCGACGATGACGTCGCCGATCAGCACCGCGCTGGGGTGCACGTAGGCGCTGGGATGGACCACCGGGGTGATGCCATTGATTGCATAGACTTTGACCATGGGATGCCCGTTTTTTCTGTGTGAGCCTGTTTAAGCCTGCTTACATGCCGAGATAGGCCGACTGCACCTGTTCGTTCTGCAGCAGTTCGGGGCCGGGACCGGAGAGCACGATGGCGCCCGTCTCGATGACGTAGCCGACGTCGGCGATGGCCAGCGCGGCGTGGGCGTTTTGCTCGACCAGCAAGATGGTGATGCCCTGGTCGCGCAAGCTCTCGACGATGCGGAAAATCTCCTTGATCAGCAGCGGCGCCAGGCCCATGCTGGGCTCATCGAGCAGCAGCAGGCTCGGATGGCCCATCAGCGCCCGCGCCATCGCCAGCATCTGCTGCTGGCCGCCGGAGAGCATGCCGGCGGTCAGCGCGCGCTTCTCGCGCAGCACGGGGAACAGGCCGTAGACCCGTTCCAGGTCGGCCGCCAGTTCCCCTTTCGGGCGCGTGTAGGCGCCCAGGCGCAGATTGTCTTCGATGCTCATGGGGCCGAACACCTGGCGCCCTTCCGGCACCTGGCAGATCCCGGCGCGCACGCGGCGGTCGGCGCTCAGGCGGGTGATGTCCTGGCCGCCGAAGACGATCGATCCGCCGCTGACGGGCTGCACGCCGGAGATGGCGCGCAACAGGGTGGTCTTGCCGGCGCCGTTGGCGCCCACCAGGGCGACCAGCTGGCCCTGGCGCACGTCGATGTCGATGGCGTGCAGGGCCTGGATGGGGCCGTAGTGGCTGGCCAGTGCCCGAATTTCCAGCACTGGCGCGGCGTTGCTAAAATCTCGCATCTGTAAACACCTTTAAGCGGTCGCGCCAAGATAGGCGGCGATGACGGCGGGGTTGGCGCGCACTTCGGCGGCGCTGCCTTCGGCCAGCGTCTTGCCGTAGTCGAGCACCAGGATGTGGTCGGACAGGTTCATCACCAGCTTCATGTCGTGCTCGACGAGCAGCACGGTGATGCCGGCCTGCGCCACCTTGCGGATGAGCGCTTCGATTTCGCCCGTCTCGGTGTGGTTCAGGCCCGCCGCCGGTTCGTCGAGCAGCAGGATGGCCGGCTTGGCCGCCAGCGCGCGCGCAATCTCGAGCCGCTTGAGGGCGCCATACGGCATCTGGCTGGCCTCGGCATCGAGGTATTTGCCGACACCGACGAAGGCCATCAGCTGCGCCGCTTCCTCGCGGCAGGCGGCGTCCTGGCGGCGCACGGACGGCAGCGCCAGCATCGAGGCGAACAGGTTCTGGTTCAGCCGCAGGTGCGAGCCCACCATGACGTTGTCGATGGCGCGCATGTTCATGCACACCTGCAGGTTCTGGAAGGTGCGCGACAGGCCGCGCCGGGCCAGCGCGTCGGGCGCCATGCCGGCCACGTTTTCGCCCTTGAAGGTGATCGAGCCCGTGGTCGGCGTGTAAATGCCGCTGACCAGGTTGAACAGGGTCGTCTTGCCGGCGCCGTTCGGCCCGATCACGGAGGCGATCGCCCCTTCGCGCACGCTGAAGCTGACGTCCTGCACCGCGTGCACGCCGCCGAAGCTTTTACTTAAGTGACTAATTTCGAGCATCATTTCCTCCGGCTTTTATAGCGCAGCGCAATGCTGGGCACCAGGCCGCGCGGCAGGAAAATCATGGTCACCATCAGGATCACGCCGAACACCACCACTTCCCAGCCCTCGAAGGCCTGCAGCAGTTGCGGCAGGATGGTGAGCAGGGCGGCGCCGATGATGGAGCCGAACACCGAGGCCATGCCACCGACCACCACCATCGTCACCAGCTCGATCGAGTGGAAGAAGCCGGCCATGCCGGGGGTGATGAAGCCGATGTAGTGGGCGCTGACGGAACCGGCGATGCTGGCCACCACGGCCGACAGCACGAACACCCGCACCTTGAACTGGGTGGTGTCGATGCCGGCCACGCGGGCGGCGATTTCCGAGCCGTGGATCGCCTGCAGGGCGCGGCCGACGGGCGAATCGATCAGGTTCAAGGCCAGCCAGGTCATCAACAGCAGCATCACGGCGGCCACCGCGTACCAGCCCGTTTCGCCCGTCACCGTCACCCCGAACAGCTCGAACGGCGGCACGGCCATGCCATCCGGCCCGCCCGTCCACTGCTGCTCGTTGTTGATGACGATGGAGATGATGATGCCCAGGCCCAGCGTGGCCATGGCCAGCGTGTGCCCCTTGAGTTTGAGGATGGGCCGCGCCAGCGCCCATGCCAGCAAGGCCGTCGCCAGCGCACCGGTGGCCAGCGCCAGCATCGGCGCCCAGTTGAAATGGGTGGTGAGGGCGGCCGATGAATAGGCGCCCAGGCCATAAAACCCCGCGTGACCGAGGCTGATCTGGCCCGTGTACCCCATCAGCAGGTTCAGGGCGATCACCACCACCGCGTTCAGGGCGATGCGGATGGCGACGTCGACATAGAAGGAATTGGGCAGCACCAGCGGCAGCACCGCCAGCACCAGCGCCAGGATCAGCAGACCACCGTGTCGCGACTGGATCAACTTCATACGCGCTCCGACATCTTGGCGCCGAACAGGCCACGCGGCATGAAGAACAGGATCAGCAGGATCAGCACGAACGGCACCGCGTCCTTGTACGAGGAGGAGATGTAACCGGCCGTCATGGCCTCTGCGATGCCGAGGATCAGACCGCCCGCCACCGCGCCCACGCCGCCACCGAGCCCGCCCAGCACCGCCGCCACGAAACCCTTCAGACCGAGCATGATGCCGGCGTCGTACGAGGTGTAGGTGATGGGTGCGACCAGGATGCCGCCGAAGGCGCCCAGCAGGGCCGCCAGCCCGAACGAGAGCAGCAGCACGCGCCCGGTGTTGATGCCCACCAGTTGCGCGGCCAGCTTGTTGTGCGACGTGGCCAGCATGGCCTTGCCCAGCAGGGTGCGGCCAAAGAACCAGGCCAGCGCGCCGACGATGACGAGGGTGACGCCCAGCACCCACAGGCTTTGCGGCAGCAGGCTGGCGCCGAACAGCACGATCGGCGTGTCGCCCGAAAACGGCGCCAGCGAATGGGTGCCCTTGCCCAGCCAGATCTGCACCAGGCCACGGATGGTCAGCGAAGCGCCAATGGTGATGATGATGAGGGTGACCACCTGGGCGTTGTGCGCCGGTTCGATGACGATCTTCTCCATCAGCAGGCCGATGGCGCCGGTGACGACGACGGATAATATGATGGCCAGCGGCAGCGGCACGCCGGCGCCGGCCAGCAGGGCGGCCAGCATCCCGCCCAGCATGATGAACTCACCCTGGGCAAAGTTGATGACACCGCTGGTGTTGTAGATGATGGTAAAACCCAGCGCCGCCAGAGCGTACGCCGAGCCCACCGTCAATCCCGAAAACAGGAACTGGAGGAATTGTGCAAGCATGGGTAACCTTGTGAACGTGTCGCGGGATTATTTGAGCTGCACCCAGTCGCCGTTCTTGACTTCGACCATGCGGAAGGCCGACAGGTCCAGGCCCATGTGGTTCGCCGGGGTCATGTTGAAAATCCCCGTGGTGCCCACAAAGCCCTTGGTGGTCTCGAGCGCGGCGCGCACTTTTTCGCGGTCGGTGCCGCCGGCGCGCTTGATGGCGTCGACCGACAGGTTCAGGGCGTCGAGGGCGTAGCCGCCAAAGGTCGACGGGTCCATCTTGTACTTGTCCTTGTAGAGCTTGTCGTAGCTGGTGACGATGGCTTTTTGCACGTCGGCCGCCGGCAGCGCGTTGGCGATCAACAGGGCCGGCGTCGGCAGGCGCACGCCTTCGGCCGCTTTGCCGGACAGTTTGAGGTACTCGTCCGAGGCGACGCCGTGCGACTGGTACATCGGCAGCGCGCTCATGCCCAGCTGACCGTAGTTCTTGGTGACGACGGCGGGACCCTGGCCCAGGCCGAACACGAACACCGCCTGCACGCCCGGCACGCTCTTGATGCGGGTGAGCTGGGCGGTGATGTCGGTGTCTTTCGGACCGTAGGTTTCGTCGGCCACCAGGGTGATGCCGTACTTGGCGGCGACCGCCTGGGTTTCCTTGCGCCCGGACGCGCCGAAGCCGCTGGTTTCCGACAGCAGGCCCACTTTGCTGATGCCGCGCTTTTTCATGTCCTCGAATACTTTTTCAGCGGCCATGCGGTCCGTGTGGGGGGTCTTGAACACCCATTTTTTCACCGGGTCGATCACCACCACGGCGCCGGCCAGCGAGATGAACGGCAGGCTGGCTTTTTCCACCAGCGGGGCCATCGCCATGGTGGCGCCGGTGGTGGTGCCGCCGATCAGCACGTCGACCTTGTCGGACTCGATCAGGCGCTTGGTAAAGCTGTTGGCCTTGGCCGCGTCGCTGCCGTCGTCGTAGTGCACCAGTTCGAGTTTGCGACCGAGCACGCCTCCTTCGGCGTTGATTTTTTCGATGTACATCTGCAGCGTTTTCAGTTCCGGGTCGCCCAGGAAGGCGGCCGGACCGGACACCGACAGGACCGAGCCGATCTTGATGGGCTCGGCGGCGATGGCGCCGCTGGCCGCCAGGGCCATCGCTGCGAACAACAGGGATTTTTTCAACGTCGTTTTGATCATGCTATGTCTCCTCGGGGTGGTGTCGTTATGGCTGCTGTTTTAGTGCTGGTGCTGGTGCCGGTGCTGCAGGTCAGACGCGTTCGATGATCAGGGCGATGCCCTGGCCGACACCGATGCACATCGTGCACAGGGCGTAGCGCCCGCCCGTGCGGTGCAGCTGGTTGACGGCGGTGGTCACCAGGCGCGCGCCGGAGGCGCCCAGCGGGTGGCCGATGGCGATGGCGCCGCCGTTGGCATTGACGCGGGCGTCGTCGTCGGCCAGGCCGAGGTCGCGCGTGACGGCCAGGCCCTGGGCGGCGAACGCTTCGTTCAATTCGATAACGTCCATCTGCGCCATCGTCAGGCCCGTCTGCGCCAGTAGTTTGCGCGTGGCGGGCGACGGCCCGAAGCCCATGATGCGGGGCGCCAGGCCGGCCGTGGCCATGCCGACGATGCGCGCGCGCGCCGTCAATTGGTATTGTTCGACGGCCGCGCCGGAGGCGATCAGGATGGCGCAGGCGCCGTCGTTGACGCCGGAGGCGTTACCGGCCGTGACGGAACCGTCGGCGCTGACCACGCCCTTGAGTTTGGCCAGCTGTTCGATGGTGGTGTCGGGACGGGGGTGCTCGTCGGTGTCGAAGCGCTTGGGTTCACCCTTCTTCTGGGCCACCATCACGGCGACGATCTCGTCCTTGAAGACGCCGGCCGCGTGGGCGGCGCCCCAGCGCTGCTGGCTGCGGATGGCGAAGGCGTCCTGGTCGGCGCGGCTGATGTTGAATTCGCGCGCGACGTTTTCCGCCGTCTCGGGCATCGAGTCGATGCCGTACTGCGCCTTCATGGCCGGGTTGACGAAGCGCCAGCCGATGGTCGTGTCTTCGATTTTTGCGGCGCGCGAAAAGGCGCTGTCGGCCTTGCCCATCACGAAAGGCGCGCGCGTCATGCTCTCGACGCCGCCGGCGATGATCAGGTGCGCTTCGCCGGCCTTGATGGCGCGGCCGGCCATGCCGACCGCGTCCAGGCTCGAGCCGCACAGGCGGTTGATGGTGCTGCCGGGGACCTCGACGGGCAGGCCCGCCAGCAGGCCGGCCATGCGGGCGACGTTGCGGTTGTCTTCGCCGGCCTGGTTGGCGCAGCCATAGTAGACGTCGTCCACCGCCGTCCAGTCGACGCCGGGATTGCGGGCGATCAGGGCGGCAATCGGCAAGGCGGCCAGGTCGTCCGCGCGCACCGTCGACAGGGCGCCGCCGAAGCGGGCGAACGGGGTGCGGATGGCGTCGACAATATAAGCTTCGTTCATGGGTTTTCCTTGAGTTATTTGGGACGCTTGTCGATCACGCGGCGCGCCTTGCCCGTCATGGTGCGCTCGATGCCTTCGGCGGCCAGCAAGGTCACCTTGGTGGTCACGCCGACGAAGGTCTTGATCTGGTATTCGAGGTCGCCCTTGAGCATGCCGATCGCCTCGACGGTGAGCGAGCCGTCGCGCAGTTCGCCGTGCACCTCGAGCTTGTCGAGGTGGCCGTCGCGGCTGACCACCAGCTGGTAGTGGGGCGCCAGCGCGGGCATGCGCAAAATGATCTCTTCGATCTGGGTGGGGAACACGTTCACGCCGCGGATGATCAGCATGTCGTCCGAGCGCCCGGTGATCTTGCCCATGCGGCGCATCGAACGCGAGGTGGGCGGCAGCAGGCGCGTCAGGTCGCGCGTGCGGTAGCGGATGATCGGCAGCGCCTCCTTGGTCAGCGAGGTAAATACCAGTTCGCCCTCTTCGCCGTCGGCCAGCACTTCGCCCGTTTCCGGGTCGATCACTTCGGGATAAAAATGGTCTTCCCAAATCACCGGGCCGTCTTTCGACTCGATGCATTCGCTGGCCACGCCGGGGCCCATCACCTCGGACAGGCCGTAGATATCGACCGCGTCGATGCCGGCGCGCACTTCAATTTCGGCGCGCATGGCGTCGGTCCACGGCTCGGCGCCGAAGATACCCACCTTGAGCGAGGAGTCGGCCGGGTCCATGCCCTGGCGCTGGAACTCTTCGATGATGTTGAGCATGTACGACGGCGTCACCATGATGATATCGGGCTGGAAGTCGCAGATCAGCTGCACCTGCTTTTCGGTCTGCCCGCCGGACATGGGAATGACCGTGCAGCCGAGCCGCTCGGCGCCGTAGTGGGCGCCCAGGCCGCCCGTAAACAGGCCGTAGCCGTAGGCGATGTGGACCATGTCGCCGGCGCGCCCGCCGGCGGCGCGGATCGAACGGGCGACGACGTTGGCCCAGGTGTCGATGTCGTTCTGGGTGTAGCCCACCACGGTGGCCTTGCCGGTGGTACCGGACGAGGCGTGGATGCGCACCACTTTTTCGCGCGGCACGGCGAACAGGCCGAAGGGGTAATTGTCGCGCAGGGTCTTCTTGTCCGTGAACGGAAATTTCGCCAGGTCAGACAGCGTTTTCAGGTCGGACGGGTGGACCCCGGCGGCATCAAAAGCCTGGCGGTAGTGGGGCACATTGTCGTAGGCGTGCTTGAGCGTGGCCTGCATGCGCGACAGTTGCAAGGCTTGCAGCTCGTCGCGGCTGGCGCGCTCGATCGGTTCGAGCTCGGCTGGCGATGGCGTACGTTGAACCATGGTGGTCTCCTATTATGATCAACTGGGTGGTCAGAGGGCGGCGACGAGGCCGGCGACCCGGTGCGATTTGCCACGAAACAGGGCGATGATCTGGCCGTGCTGGTTGCGCACGGTGATGTCGTAGACGCCCGTCTTGCCGGCCACGACCTGTTCGACGCCTTCGGCCTCGAGCAGGTCGCCCAAACGGCCGGGGGCGACGTAATCGATGCTGCAGCCGGCGCCGACGGTGACGGCATTGTGGGAATTGCAGGCGAACGCGAAGGCGCTGTCGGCCAGCAGGAAGATGTAGCCGCCGTGGCAGCTCTGGTGGCCGTTGAGCATCTCGGGGCGCACCGTCATCGTCATGCGCGCGTAACCGGGGCCGATGGCCGCCAGCGCGATGCCCAGGTGGCGGGTGGCGGGATCGCGCTCGTACATGGTCTTGCCGGCCAGTTCAGCGAGCGCCTGGGCGTCGATGCTGGCGCGCTCCTGCTGTGCCTCATTCATGAAAGCGCCCGCCCGTGGTGCTCGCGAGCGCGGCCAGTTTGCGCCGCAGCAGCGGCGACACCCGGTAACGGTCCTCGCCGTAGCTGGCGGCCAGGTTGGCCAGCACCGTCACCACCTGGCCCACGCCGATGGCGTCGGTCCAGGCCAGCGGGCCACGGGGATAATTGACGCCCTTCTGCATGGCGACATCGACCGCGCCAGCGCTGCACACGCCCGTGTTGACGGCGTCGGCCGCTTCATTGGCCAGCATGGCGACGGTGCGCATGACGACCATGCCGGGCACGTCGTCGATGCGCGAGACGGTCAAGCCGGCCGCCTGGAACAGGCCCACCACGGCGTCGTAGGCGCTGTCGCTGCACTGGTCGGCGCGCGCCAGGCACATGCGGGTGGCGCCGGCGTAGTCGAACGCCAGGTCGAACAGCACCGTGTCGGGGTGGTGATTGGCGGCGGCGCGCTCGGTGGCGCTGCGCCCGTCGGTGAGGAACACGGCAGCGCCGTGGCAGTAAAACGCGGGCGCTTCGTGGGCGCCGGCGCCCGGCAAGGGTTTGCGGTGCTCGACGTTGAAGCCGCCCGCGCGCAGGCGCGCTTCCATGCGGCCCACCACGGGGTGCTCGACGCCCGGCTCGGCGCTGACGCTGACGGTGCTGGGACGCGGCTGCGGCGCTTCGCTGTGCGCGGCCGGCACGCCGTCGCCTTCGCCATACCGGTAAAAGCCGCGGCCCGACTTGCGGCCCAAAAAGCCCGCGTTGACCATCTCCTGCTGCAGCACCGAGGGGGTGAAGCGGGGGTCGCCAAAATACGCCTGGTGGACCGACTGGGTGACGGAAAAATTGACGTCGTGGCCGATCAGGTCCATCAGCTCGAACGGGCCCATGCGAAAGCCGCCCGTCTCGCGCATGACGGCGTCGAGCGTGGCGGCGTCGGCCGCCTGCTCGGTGAGCAGGCGCAGCGCCTCGGCGTAGAACGGCCGCGCCACCCGGTTGACGATGAAGCCGGGCGTCGACTTCGCGTGCACGGGGCTCTTGCCCCAGGCGAGGGCGGTCGCATACACGGTTGCCGCCACAGACGGCGCGGTGGCCAGGCCGCTGATCACTTCGACCAGCGCCATCAGGGGCACCGGATTAAAAAAGTGCATGCCCACCAGGCGCTCGGGACGGACAAGGCGGGCGCCGATGGCGGTGACGGAAATCGACGAGGTGTTGGTGGCAAGGATGCAGTGCTCGCCCACCAGCGCTTCGAGCTCGGCAAACAGGGCGCGCTTGACGTCGAGGTTTTCGACGATCGCTTCGACCACCAGGGCGGCGTCCCTGACCTCGGCCAGGCTGGCGGCCACGCGCATGCGCGCGCCGGCCGCGTCGGCGTCGGCGGCCGTCATGCGGCCCTTCTCGACCAGGCGCGCGTAGACCTTGACGATATCGGCGATGGCCTTGGCGGCGGCGCCCTCGCGGGTGTCGAACAGCAGTACCTGGTGGCCGGCGCCCGCCGCCGTTTGCGCAATGCCGGCGCCCATGGCGCCGCTGCCGATGACGGCGACGATGCCGTCAATACCGTGCGCGGAAATAGCCTGGTCCATGTTCACTCTCCCTTGAAGTTGGCGGCGCGCTTGGCCGTGAAGGCGGCCACGCCTTCCTGGTAATCGTGGCTGAAGCCCAGCTCACGCATCATCTCGCCTTCGAGCTTGAGCTGCTGCGGCAGGGTGTTGGCGTAGCTGGCCTGGAAGGCCTTCTTGGTGAAGGCCAGTCCCTTGGTGGCGGCGCTGGAAAAATGGGTGGCCATCGCCATCGCTTCGGTCATGAGCTGGTCGTCGTCGACGCACTTCCAGATCAGGCCCCACTGCTCGGCCTTTTCGGCTCCCAGCTTTTCGCCCAGCATGGCCAGCCCGGTGGCGCGGGCCATGCCGATCAGGCGCGGCAGGTGGTAGGTGCCGCCCGTATCGGGAATCAGGCCCAGTTTGCAGAACGATTCGATGAAGCTGGCCGAGCGGGCGGCGATGACGATGTCGCAGGCCAGCGCCAGGTTGGCGCCGGCGCCGGCGGCGACGCCGTTGACGGCGCAGATGACGGGCAGCGGCAGCGCGCGCAGGGACAGCACCAGCGGCGCGTAGTACTGCTCGACGGAGTCGCCCAGGTCGGTGCGCGTGCCCTCTTCGCCGGGGGCGACGGCGCGGTCGCCCAGGTCCTGGCCGGCGCAAAAGCCGCGCCCGGCGCCCGTCAGCACCAGCACGCGGGCGCTGGGATCGGTGGCGGTGAGCGCCAGCGCGTGGCGCACTTCCAGGTGCATGGCCTGGGTGAAGCTATTGAGCTTGTCCGGGCGATTCAGGGTCAGCACGGCGATGCCGTTGGTGATCTCGAATTCGATATTCTGATAGCGCATGCGGTCTCCGTCGGTGGTTTTTTTTATTCGGCCTGGTCGAAATCGACCACGACCTTGTCGGTGATGGGAAAGCTCTGGCACGACAGCACGAAGCCGCGCGCCACTTCGTAGTCTTCGAGGGCGTAGTTGACGTCCATGTCGACCTTGCCCTCGACCAGCTTGCAGCGGCAGGTCGAGCATACGCCGCCCTTGCAAGAGTAGCGCATGTCGATGCCGGCGCGCAGGCCGGCGTCGAGAATCGACTCCTTGTCCTTGTCCATGGTGAAGCTGGTGTGATTGCCGTCGAGGATCACGGTGACCTCGGTCTCGTGCGGTACGTCCAGCGCCAGCGCGCGCGGCTTTCGCTCGTGCTTGGGAATGCTGGCGGCGAACAGCTCGACCTTGATATGCTGCTTGGGCATGCCCGCTTCCTGCAGGGCCGCCGAGACGCCATGCATCATGTCTTCGGGGCCGCAAATGAAGGCCACGTCGATGTCTTCGACGCGCACCCAGTGGCGCAGCAGCGCCTCGGTCTTTTCCTTGGTGATGCGGCCGTTGAACAGGTCGATGTCCTGCTGCTCGCGGCTCATCACGTAGGCCAGGCGCAGGCGTTCCATGAAGCGGTCTTTCAGGTCCGTCAGCTCCTGCTTGAAGATGACGGTCGAGGAGGCGCGGTTACCGTAGAACAGGGTGAAGTGCGAGTCCGGCTCCGTCAGCAGGGTGGTCTTGATGATCGACAGGATCGGCGTGATGCCGCTGCCGGCGGCGAAGGCGACGTAATGGCGCGCCTGGCCGGCCGCCAGCGGCACATTGAAGTGGCCCATCGGCGGCATCACCTCGATCACGGTGCCCGCCTTGAGGGTGTCGTTGGCCCAGGTGGAAAAGGCGCCGCCCGGGGTGCGCTTGATGGCCACGCGCAGTTGCGGGTCCTGCACGGCCGAACAGATCGAGTACGAGCGGCGCACGTCCTCGCCGTCGATCAGCGCGCGCAGCGTCAGGTGCTGGCCCTGCTGCCAGGCGAAGCCGGCTTTCAGTTCGGCCGGCACGTCGAAGGTGACGGCGATGGTGTCGCGCGTTTCGTTGCGCACGGCGGACACGGTCAGGGGATAGAATTTGCTCATGGGATCAGGGCCTTAATGGCACTTGAAGTAATCGAAAGGCTCGAGACAGTCGAGGCATTTGTACAAGGCCTTGCAGGGGGTCGAGCCGAACTGGCTGGTCAGCGCCGTGCGGGTCGAACCGCAGTTGGGGCAGGCCACCGTCGGCGCCGTCACGGCGCCCCGCTTGACGCCCCCTTTGAGCCCGCTGATGTCGATCACCTGCTGGGCCGGCGGGGCGATGCCGTAGCCCTTGAGCTTGGCGCGGCCCGCTTCGCTCATCCAGTCAGTGGTCCAGGCGGGCGCCAGCTGGCTCACCAGCCGCACGCGCGCGATGCCGTGCGCGCGCAAGGCGTCGCCAACGGCATCGGCGATCACCTGCATGGCCGGGCAGCCGGAATAGGTGGGCGTGATGGTGACGACGCACTCGTCGTCCTGCCACACGACGTCGCGCACGATGCCCAGGTCGACGATCGAGATCACGGGGATCTCCGGGTCGCTCACCTGGCCGAGCCAGTCCCAGACCTGGGCGGTCGACACTGACAGGCTGGCCATTACCACTGGGCGCCGGGATAGGCGCGCTGCAGGAACTGCATTTCGGCCAGGATGAAGCCCAGGTGCTCGCTGTGCACGCCGCGCTTGCCACCGCTGTGCATCCAGGCGTCGGCGGACGGCATGGTCAAGGTCGCCTCGGCGAAAATTTCGCCCACGTGCTCGAGAAACTCGGCGCGCAGGGGCGCGGCGGCAGGGGCCACGCCCTGCTCGACCATGGCCGCGTCGACGGCGTCATAGTTGAACAGCTCGCCCCAGTACGGCCACAGGGCGTTGACCGCCGCCTGGGTGCGGGCGTGGCTGTCGGCGGTGCCGTCGCCCAGGCGCACGATCAGGTCGCCGCTGCGGCGCAGGTGGTAGGTCACTTCCTTGATCGACTTGGCGGCGATTTCCACCACGCGCGGATCGCTCGACTGCAACTGCGCCTGCATGTAGAAATAGTGCCAGGTGTCGAACAGGAACTGGCGCACCATGGTGTCGGCGTAGTTGCCGTTCGGTTGTTCGACCAGCAGGGTGCAGCGCAATTGCCCGGCGTCGCGCAGGAAGGCCAGGTCGTCTTCGCTGCGCCCCTTGCCTTCGAGTTCGGCGGCGTAGCCGTACCACATGCGGGTCTGGCCCAGCAGGTCGAGGGCGACGTTGGTGAGCGCCATGTCCTCTTCGAGGGCGGGGCCCTTGCCGCACAGCTTGGACAGCTGCTGCGACAGGATCAGGGCGTTGTCGCCCTGGCGCAGCAGGTAGTCGAGCTTTTGCTCATCGAGTTTGTGCTCACTCATGGCCGCGCTCACAGGTTTTTGACTTCTTCCGGCATCGGGAAGAAGGTGGGGTGACGGTAGACCTTGGAATTGGCCGGCTCGAACAGCGCGCCCTTGTCGTCGGGGCTGCTGGCGACGATGTCGATGGCGCGTACCACCCAGATCGACACGCCTTCGTTGCGGCGCGTGTAGACGTCGCGGGCGTTATTGACGGCCATTTCGGCGTCGGGCGCGTGCAGGCTGCCCACGTGCTTGTGGGCCAGGCCATGCTGGCTGCGGATAAACACTTCCCACAGGGGCCATTCTTTGCTCATGTCGATGCTCCGGTCTGTATTGATTGGGGTCAGGCGGCCGCGCGGGCAGCCTTCTTGTCGGCGTGCGCCACCAGCGCATCGCGGAACCAGGCGCCCTCTTCCCACGCGGTGACGCGGGTTTGCAGGCGCTCGCGGTTGCACGGGCCGTTGCCCTTCAAGACGTTATAAAACTCGTCCCAGTCGATGGCGCCGAATTCGTAGTGGCCCGTCTCCTCGTTGAACTTGAGGTCGGGATCGGGCACCGTCAGGCCGAGAAATTCGGCCTGCGGCACGGTCTGGTCGACCATGCGCTGGCGCAGTTCGTCGTTGGAGAACAGCTTGATGCGCCACTGCGCCGACTGCGCGCTGTTGACCGATTCGGCGTCCGACGGGCCGAACATCATCAGGGACGGCCACCACCAGCGATTGAGGGCGTCCTGCGCCATCGCCTTCTGTTCCGGCGTGCCGTTGGCCAGGCTGAGCATGATGTCGTAGCCCTGGCGCGCGTGGAACGATTCTTCCTTGCACACGCGGATCATGGCGCGCGCATACGGGCCGTACGAGCAGCGGCACAGGGGGATCTGGTTGATGATGGCCGAGCCGTCGACCAGCCAGCCGATGGCGCCCATGTCGGCCCACGACAGGGTGGGATAGTTAAAAATGCTCGAATACTTGGCCTTGCCCGCATGCAGGGCGGCGAGCAACTCGTCGCGCGAGACGCCCAGCGTTTCGGCGGCGCTGTAGAGGTACAGGCCGTGGCCCGCTTCGTCCTGGATCTTGGCCAGCAGGATCGACTTGCGTTTCAGGGTGGGCGCGCGGGTGACCCAGTTGCCCTCAGGCAGCTGGCCGACGATTTCCGAGTGGGCGTGCTGGGAAATCTGGCGGATCAGGGTCTTGCGGTAAGCGTCGGGCATCCAGTCCTTGGCCTCGATCTTGATGCCGTCGTCGATGCGCTGCTGGAACGCGCGGTCCTGCTCGCCCATCTCGGCGATCGACTGAACAGTTTTGAGGCCGGTTTCAACCAGTTGTGCGTACATGGGGTTCCCCTTGCATGGAAGTGTGGAAGATCATACGATACAAAAAACGATAAGTACACAGAAAATCTGAATCGAATTAACAAACTGTATCCTATTGGAACGGACTGGGGCCGGCGCCGCGGGAAAATTAATGCTGCGCCCTTCGTCCACTAAAGTAAACTGCGCGCTGGGGGTGCGCTCACCCCGCCTTTTACGGACCCATGGATATGAAACAACTGACCAGCACCGAATGGATCGCCCACTTCCTCGCCAGCGATCCGCCCCGCTCGAAGTCGCTGGTGGTGACGATCTTCGGCGACACCGTCGCCCCGCACGGCGGCACGGTGTGGCTGGGCAGCCTGATCGAGCTGGCGGCGCCGTTCGGCGTCAACGACCGCCTGCTGCGCACCAGCGTGTTCCGGCTGGCCCAGGAAGGCTGGCTGGTGGCCAACCGCGACCGCCGCCGCAGCTCCTACTCGATCCTGGCGCAGGCCCTGCCCCGTTTCGAGCGGGCCAACCGGCGCATCTACGCCCCGCTGGAGATCAACTGGGACGGCAACTGGACGCTGGTGATGGCCGCCGGCGCCGCCGTCGACGCCCCGGTGCGGGCGGCGCTGCGCAAGGAGCTGCTGTGGGAAGGCTACGCCCAGTTCTCGCCCGGCGTGTTCGGCCACCCGGCCGCCGACAGCGCGGTGCTGGCCGAACTGCTGGCGCGCACGGGCGCACGCCAGCAGGTATTCGCCTGCAGCGCGGCGGCCTTGCCGGAGGTGGGCGCGCGGGCGCTGCCGGAACTGGTGGCCGAGGGTTGGGACCTGTCCGACGTGAGCGCGGCCTACGAGCAGTTCATCGCCCAGTTCTCGCCCCTGCTGGCCTTGCAGGGCGACGCCGTGCTCGAGCCGCAGCAGGCTTTCGTCATCCGTACCCTGCTCATTCACGCCTACCGCCGGGTGCAGCTGCACGACCCGATGCTGCCGGTGGAACTGCTGCCCGAGCCGTGGCCGGGCGCGCGCGCCTATGAGCTGGCGCGCACCCTGTACCGCAGCGTGCAGGCGGCGTCCGAACAGCACGTGATGGCGGTGATGCGGCGCGAGGACGCCCTGGCGCCCGATGCGGACGCGGCGTTTTATCAGCGTTTCGGCGGCCTCGAATAGGCAAGCGCCCGGCGCCGTCGCACAGCAATTCACGCGCAGCCGCGCCGCTGCGATATCATCGCAGCTTCGCTTACACGCCCCTTCCACGAGGACTTACCATGTCTATCAAGATCAGCAGCGGCTTCGACGCCGGCGCCATCGATATCGTCAGCGCCACGAGCGCCGGCGCCATCGACCTGAACATCCGCAAAGATTCGCACGCCGACATCACCCAGTGGTTTTATTTCCGCCTGCAGGGCGCCCGCGACGAGGACTGCACCATCCGTTTCCTCAACGCCGGCGCCAGCGCCTATCCGGACGGCTGGCATGGCTACCAGGCGGTGGCCAGCTACGACCGCGTCGAATGGTTCCGCGTGCCCACCACCTTCGACGGCGCCGTCATGACCATCTCGCACACGCCGGAATTCGACAGCGTGTATTACGCCTATTTCGAGCCGTATTCGTGGGAACGCCACCTCGAACTGCTCGACCGCGCGCAGTTGTCGGAACAGGTACGCCTGCTCGACCTGGGCAGCACGGTCGAAGGCCGCGACATGAACCTGCTGGTGATCGGCGACGACAGCGACGCCGCCGCCAGCAAGGTCTGGGTCATCGCGCGCCAGCATCCGGGCGAGACGATGGCTGAATGGGCCGTCGACGGCATGCTCGACGCCCTGCTCGATCCGTCCGACCCGATCGGCCGCCAGCTGCTGAAAGAGACCGTGTTCTACGTGGTGCCGAACATGAACCCGGACGGCGCCGTGCGCGGCAACCTGCGCACCAACGCGGCCGGCGCCAACCTCAATCGCGAGTGGAACACGCCGACCATGGCGCGTAGCCCGGAAGTATTCCTGGTCAAGCAGAAGATGCTGGAAGTGGGCTGCGACCTGTTCCTCGACGTGCACGGCGACGAAGGCTTGCCCTACGTGTTCGTGGCCGGCTCGGAAGCGCTGCCCACCTTTACGCCGGCACAGGCGGCGGCGCAGCAGCAGTTTTCCGATGATTTCAAGATCGCCAGCCCGGACTTCCAGGACCTGCACGGCTACCCCGCCGCCCCCTACACGGACGAAGTGCTGACCATGGGTTCGCCCCACATTACGCATGCCTTCGGCTGCCTGTCGCTGACGCTGGAGTTGCCGTTCAAGGACAACGCCAACGATCCCGACGCGCTGACCGGCTGGAGCGGCGAGCGCAGTGCGCGCCTGGGCGCGGCCATGCTTCAGCCCGTGCTGCAGGCGGTGCGCCGGTTGCGCCAGGCCAGCTGAGGCCATGAGCACGTCGCTGTTCTGGTTTCGCAGCGACTTGCGCCTGCACGACCAGGCCGCACTGCGGGCCGCCTGCACCGGCGGCACGCGCCACCTGCTGCCCGTGTTCTGCCTGCCGCCCCTTGACGCCGTCACCGCGTGGGGCTTCGCCCGCATGGGCCCGGCGCGCCAGGCCTGGCTGGCGGCGGCGCTGGGCGAGCTGGCGCAACAGCTCGAGCGCCTGGGCTGCCCCTTGCTACTGTGCGCCGGTCCCCCATCGACCACCCTGCCCGCGCTGGCCTCGGCGCTGGGCATCGACCGGATTGTTTGCGAACAGATCGCCGCGCCGCAGGAACAGGCCGAGGTGGCCGCCCTGCGCGCGGCCGGGCTGGACGTCCACGAGGTCTGGCAAAGCAGCCTGCTCGACCCGGCCGCGCTGCCGTGGCCGGCGGCCGGCTTGCCGGCCACGTTCACGCCGTTTCGCCAGGCCCTCGAACACGCCGCCATCGTCCCACCGGCGCCGCTGGCGGCGCCCGCCAGCCTGCCACCGTGGCCGCCGGGGGCCGTCATCCCCGCCCACCTGCGCGCCGACCTGGCCGCGCTGGCGTCGGTCACCGGCGATCCCCGCTCGTCCCTGCAGGACAGCGCCGGCCACTATACCGGCGGCGAACGGGCCGGCCTGGCCCACCTGGCGCGCTACCTCGCGCGGGAACTGCCACAAACCTACAAGCAGACCCGCAATGGTCTGAGCGGCGCCGACTTTTCCAGCAAATGGTCGCCGTGGCTGGCCACGGGGGCCTTATCGGCGCGCCGCATCCTGGCCGAACTGCGCCAGTACGAGGCGCGCCACGGCGCCAGCGACGGCAGCTACTGGCTGTGGTTCGAACTGCTGTGGCGCGATTATTTTCGCCTGCTGCACCTGCAGTACGGCAGTGCGCTGTACCGGGCGCGCGGGCTGGGGCAGCAGCCGCTCGGGCCGCACAATGGGGAAGGCTTCGCGCGCTGGTGCGCAGGACGCACCGGCGAAGGCCTGGTCGACGCGGCCATGAGCGAACTGGCGGCCACGGGCTACCTGAGCAACCGCCTGCGCCAGGTGGTGGCCAGCTATCTGATCTACGAAGTGGGCGGCGACTGGCGCGCCGGCGCCGCCTGGTTCGAAGCACAACTGCTCGACTACGATGTCTACAGCAACCAGGGCAACTGGTTATACATCGCCGGGCGCGGCACCGATCCCCGTGGCGGGCGCCGCTTCAACGTGGGCAAGCAGACGGCCGACCATGATGGCGACGGCGCCTACCGGCAGCGCTGGGCGGCGCCGCAGTCTTAAAACTTCATTTCCAGCAGGGCGCGCAGCACCAGGTAGGTGGGCGTGATGGTGGTGTCGCTCAGCCGTCCGGTGCTGTCGACATACGCCGACTGCTGGATATTTTCCTGGTGCAGGCCGTTCGCCAGCGCCACCCGCAGCTGGTTCTTCGGATTGAATTTCCACAGCCCGTACACATCGAGCGAGCGTTTCGGCACCGAATAGGCGTACTGGTTGGCAGAGATGCGCACCGGGCCGCCATTTTGAAAACTGTAGCTGCCGCCCACCGTCAGCGGCGACTTGTCGAGCTTCCAGTCGGCGCCGATGGTGCCGGAAAACGGCGTTTGCGCATCGAGCCGGTTGTCCGGCCCCGGCACCGCTTGCAGGCGCGACCAGTTGCGCGAGGCGTTGGCGCGGAAATCGATGTTCGGCGCGGTTTTCCACAGGCTGCGCACGGGCAGCTTCGCTTCCAGTTCGATGCCATAGGTATTGGCCACGCCCGCGTTGACGGGCATCGACACCCACAAGCCGTCCAGCCGGGACACCTGGTTGCGGGTGATGTCCTCGATGCGGCGGGCGTAGGTGCTGGCGGTGAGCAGGCCGCCCCCTTCCAGGTAGTGCTCGAGCGCCAGGTCCAGGCCCCAGGCCAGTTCCGGCTTGAGGTTCGGATTGCCCTGGCTGTCGGGCGAGGTCGCCGTGTTGTTGTTCGACGAGAAGCGGCGCGGAATCAGGCTGTTCACGCCAGGCGCCTTGTAGGTGCGCGTCAGGCCCAGGCGCACCTGGTCGTTCTTGCTGCCGGGGATTTTCCACAAAGTCTGGAACAAGGGGCTCCACACGCTCGACTTGTTGTCGATGGGGGCGTAGTTCAAGCCGGCGCTGCGCGTCTCGATGCCTTCCCAGCGCAGGCCGAAATACACCGACCAGCGGGGATCGATGGTCCACTCGTCCTGGGCGAACAGGGCCAGGCGGCGCACGTTGGCGTCGAATACCTGGTCGTCGTTCTTGGCCAGGCCCGCCACCGGCGAGCTCTCGCGCTGGATGCGGTCCTCGTTGCGCTTGCTGTAGGCGCCATCGAAACCGGTGGCCAGCGCGTGGCCTTCGAAGATCGGCGTCGAGTACTTGCCGCTGCCCGTGAAGCCCTTGTCGCTGGCGTCCGAGCTGATGGTGCGATTGAGCAGCAGGACGTCGTTGGCGCCGTACTGCTGCGACGGCGCATCGGTGTCGCGGTGATTGTAGTTGGCGCCCGCCTTCATTTCCAGCTTGGCGCCTTCGGCCAGCTTGCGCGTCCACGACAGGTCGCTGCGCAGCATTTCCATGCCGGAGGCGATTTGCACATTGGTCGCCTGGTACAAGGGGGCGGCGCCGACGAGGGTGTGGACGCGCTCGTGGTTGTCGCCCTTGAAACGGTTGACGTTGATAAAGCTTTGCGAGGTGATGACGTCGCCGGGACCGAGCGTCCAGTTCACCCGCGGCGAAATATTGAAGGCCTCGAAGTGGCCGCTGCTCGCCTCGTCCGAGTGGCGCAGCAGGGTTTGCCGGCCCGCCGCATCGCTGCCCTCGGTGACGATGTCCGAGGGCCGCTCGAACTTGGCCCAGGTGATCGCGCCACCGATGGCGTACGACAGGGGCCCCTTCTTGTCGGCCAGCTGGTAGTTGACGTTGCTGCCGAAGTGGCCGTTTTCCTCCTGCACGCCGGCCTTGATTTCCCGCTGCGCCGTGACGATGGCGCGCTTCAAGACGATATTGATGCCGCCGGCAATGGCCTGGGTGCTGTATTCGGCGGTGGCGGCGCGCATGATCTCGATGCGTTCGATCATGTCGGGCGAAATCGAGTCGAGCGAGAAGCCCGGCGGGCTCGGCTCGCCATTGAGCAGGATCTGGGTGTAGCCGCTGCCCAGGCCACGCATGCGGATATCGCCGCCACGTCCCTGGACGCCGCCGATGGTGATGCCGGGCAGGCGTTTCAAGACTTCACCGACCGTGGTGTCGCCGTTTTTCAGGATTTCTTCCTGCGAGACAACGATCTTGGTGGCGGTGTCGTTGCGGCGCGCGTCGTACTGGGCGGCGGCGCCCTTGATTTCAACTTGCTGCATGGGCGCGGCGGCCGCTGGCTTGACGGCGCTGGCCGGCACGGGCGGCGGCGTGATCGCGCTGTCCTGCTGGGCGTGCGCCAGGTGGGCGGCGAAAATGGCCGGCGCGGCGGCAAGCAGGCGCAGGCAAAGGGAATAGCGGGACGTGGCGTTCATTGTTATTGATCTGAATAAAGGACGGCATGGCCGAGATTGACCACGGGCGCCATCATGGCAGATAGCAACATTGATAGTGGGTAAATGCGATGAAATGCGGAAAAAGCGGGCTGAGATGCAAATCGGTGCCGCGGGGGCAGCGGGAGACTGGGGGCCAGTCTCCCGCGGAAGAACAGGATTACTTGGCCTTGTTGGCGCTGATCAGAAAATTCTGCATCGGCGCTTCGGCCACCGAGGCCCAGGTATTCTGCTCGCGGCGGAAGGCTTTCCACGGCTCGTAGATTTTCTTGAACTTCGGATTTTTCGCCGCTTCTTCGTCGAGCACTTCGGCCGCCGCCTTGTAGCCGGCGTCCATCATCTCCTTGCTGAAGAAGCGCACCTTGGCGCCGTTCTTGATCAGGCGCGCCAGTGCGGCCGGGTTCTTGGCGTCGTAGTCGGCCTGCATGTAGACGTGGGCTTCATAGGTGGCCGCTTCGACGGCTGCCTGATATTCCTTCGGCAACTTTTCCCATTCCTTGATGTTGATGTAGAACGACAGCTGCGGACCGGCTTCCCACCAGCCGGGCGCGTAATAGAACGGCGCCACTTTATAGATGCCGATTTTTTCATCGTCGTACGGTCCCACCCACTCGGCCGCATCGATCGTGCCTTTTTCCAGCGACGGGTAGATGTCGGCAGCGGGCAGTTGCTGGGTGACCACGCCCAGCTTGGACATGGTGCGCCCGGCCAGGCCGGAAATGCGCATCTTCAAGCCCTTCAGATCGGCCACCGTCTTGATTTCCTTGCGGAACCAGCCGCCCATCTGGGTGCCCGTGTTGCCACCCATGAAATTGATGATGTTGTAGCCCTTGAAAAATTCGCGCATCAACTGCTTGCCGCCGCCCACTTCCATCCACGCCGACTGCTGGCGCGAGGTCAGGCCGAACGGCACGGCGCAGTCGAAGGCGAAGGCGGCGTCCTTGCCCACGTAGTAATAAGAGGCGGTGTGGCCCATTTCGACGGTGTCGTTGCGCACCGCGTCCATCACTTCCAGGGCGGGCACGATTTCGCCGGCGGCGAACGGCCGGATGGTGAACTTGCCGCCCGTGAGCGCGGCGACGCGCTTGCAGAACACTTCGGAGGCGCCAAAAATGGTGTCGAGATTTTTCGGAAAACTGCTGGCCAGGCGCCAGTTGATGGTCGGCAGCTCGGCTGCCTGCACCAGTCCGGGCACCACGGCACTACCGGCGACGCCGGCGCTGACAGCCGCTTTTTTGAGGAAGGAACGACGTTCCATGGGGGTTGTCTCCTGTTGGTTTTAGCGGGCAGATTGCCCGAGCATGGGTGTTTGCTCAGGCTAGTGTATTAGTGCTGTTGAAACCTTGCAACTAAAAACCGAACAGACGACAAAACGGGATAAATTAACTACCGGCAATGACCATGTTCTCGATCAGGATCGAGCCCGTCGACTTGTTGCCGCGGGTAAGGACGTCGTTGCCGATTGCCACGATCTGCTGGAACATGTCTTTCATGTTGCCGGCAATCGTGATTTCCTCGACGGGGTATTGGATCACGCCGTTTTCCACCCAGTAGCCGGAGGCGCCGCGCGAATAGTCGCCCGTGACGTAGTTGGTGCCCTGCCCCATCAGTTCGGTGACGAGCAGGCCCGTGCCCATCTTGCGCAGCATGCCGGCGAAGTCGTCGCCCCGTTTCGCCTTGCTCGACGACATGGTCAGATTGTGCGAGCCGCCCGCATTGCCGGTCGTTTGCATGCCCAGCTTGCGCGCCGAGTAACTCGACAGGAAATAGCCGTTGAGTACGCCGTTTTCCACGATATTGCGTTTGACCGTGCGCACGCCCTCTTCGTCGAACGGGGCCGAGCCGACGCCGCCGATGATGTGCGGGTCTTCGACGATCTGGATGTGGTTGGGGAAAATCGATGTGCCCAGCGAATCGAGCAGGAAGGTCGATTTGCGGTACAGCGCGCCGCCCGAGGTCGCTTGCACGAAGGCGCCCACCAGGCCGGCCGCCAGCGGCGCCTCGAACAGCACGGGGCAGTTGCGGGTGTCGAGCTTGCGCGCGTTCAGGCGCGCCAGCGCGCGCTCGGCGGCGTAGCGGCCCACCGCTTCGGGCGCGGCCATCTTGCTGGGGTCGCGCACCGAGGTGTACCAGTCGTCGCGCTGCATGCGCGCGCCCTTGCCGGCGATCGGCGCCACCGACAGGGTATGGCGCGAGAACGGATAGCCACCCGAGAAGCCCCGCGAATTGGCCGAGACGAAGTGCGATTGCTGCACATGGATGCTGGCGCCCTCGCTGTTGGTGATGCGCGGGTCGACGTCGAAGGCGGCCCCTTCGGCGCGCTGCGCCAGCAGCACCGCTTCCTCGGTGGAGATGCGCCATGGGTAGCACAGCTTCAAATCCTGCGGATTTTTTTCCAATAAATGTTCATCGGCCAGGCCGGCGCAATCGTCGTCGGCGGTGAAGCGGGCGATGTTGTAGGCCGCGTCCACCGTGGCGCGCAGGGCGGCGGCGGAAAAATCGGAGGTGCTGGCATTGCCGCGCTTCTGGCCGATGTAGACCGTCACGCCCATGCCCTTGTCTTTGTTTTGCTCGATCGTCTCGATTTTTCCCCGTCGGACGGTGACGGACAGGCCGCTGCCTTCGCTGATATCGACGGCGGCGTCGGTGCCGCCCTTCTCGCGGGCGAAGGCCAGCACGTCGGCGGCGAGCTCTTTGAGCTGGTCCTGGGAGTGGATGAAGATCGATTCGTTCATGGGGTGTTTTCTTCGACTGGCGCTAAAGGGGTTATCATAGCAGTCGTTTACTGTTTTTACCGGTCGCCTGCGCGGCTACCGGCCCCTCCTATCATGCCAAATCCTAACCGCGGTTCCGTCGGGTTCCAATCCTCCGAGTTCGAACAAGAGTACGAACGTCCTTCCAAGTCCGAGCTCAAACGCCTCATGAGTGAGCTGCAAAAGCTGGGCGAAGAACTGGTCGAGGCGCCGCGCGAGCGGGTCAAGAAGGTACCGATGCCCGAAGACGTGCTCGACGCCATCCTGATGTGCCAGACCATCACCAACCACGAAGGCCGTCGGCGCCAGATGCAATATGTCGGCAAGAAGATGCGCACCCTCGACGAAGAGGAAGTGGCGATCATCCAGCGCACCATCGAGGGCTGGAAAGGCGCCTCGAAAGCCGACACCGCCTTCCTGCACGCGATGGAGCGCCGCCGCGACAAGCTGCTCGCCGACGACACGGCACTGCCCAAGCTGATCGAGGAATACCCGCATCTGGACGTGCAGCACCTGCGCACCCTGATCCGCAACGCCAAGAAAGAACAGGCCGAGAACAAGCCGCCGAAGGCCTACCGCGAAATTTTCCAGATCCTCAAGGACCTGTCGAAAAAAGCCAAGGCTGCCGACGCGGACGGCAATGACGATGACGTCGACGAAGACGGCGACGCCCAGGAGCACGAGCGTGACTGACGATATCGTCATCGGCCTGGTGTCGGTGTCCGACCGCGCCAGCGGCGGGGTCTACGAGGACAAGGGCATTCCGGCGCTGCAGGCATGGCTGACGGCGGCCCTGTCGACGCCGTTCCGGGTCGAGACGCGCCTGATCGCCGACGACCAGGCCGTCATCGAGCGCACCCTGATCGAACTGGTCGACCAGCAGCGCTGCGTTCTAGTGCTCACCACCGGCGGCACCGGCCCGGCCCGGCGCGACGTCACCCCCGAGGCGACGCGCGCCGTGGGCACCAAGGAAATGCCCGGTTTCGGCGAACAGATGCGCCAGATCAGCCTGCACTTCGTGCCCACCGCGGTGCTCTCGCGCCAACTGGCGGTGGTGCGCGAAACGGCCGACCACGCCGCCCTGATCATGAACCTGCCGGGCCAGCCGAAGGCCATCAAGGAAACCCTGGAAGGGGTGCGCGATGCCAATGGCGTCTCCATCGTCGGTGGCATTTTCGCCGCCGTGCCGTATTGCGTCGACCTGATCGGCGGACCCTACCTCGACACCAACCCGGCCGTGTGCGTGGCCTGGCGCCCCAAGTCGGCGCAGCGTCCCCCCGCCTGAAAGAACCCATGACTGACCTGCTTGAGAATATCGAAATCGAGACCGCGCCCCAGCCTGGCGTGGCCATCATCTGGATGCACGGCCTGGGCGCCGACGGCAACGACTTCGTGCCGCTGGTGCGCGAACTCGATTTAACCGGCCTGCCCGGCATCCGCTTCGTGTTCCCCCATGCCGACACCATGCCCGTCACCGTCAACAACGGTTACGTCATGCGCTCGTGGTACGACATCGTCCATTCCGACCTGGGCCGGCGCGAAGACGAAGCGGGCCTGCGCAAGTCGCAGCGCCAGGTCGAGGCGCTGATCGCGCGCGAAAAAGCGCGTGGCATTCCCGCCAGCCGCATCATCCTGGCCGGTTTCTCGCAAGGCTGCGCAATGACCCTGCAGACGGGCCTGCGCCACGGCGAAACCCTGGCCGGCTTGCTGTGCCTGTCGGGCTACCTGCCCATCGCCAGCACCGTGGCGGCCGAGCGCAGCGAGGCGTCCCTGACCACCCCGATCTTCATGGCGCACGGCCGCAGCGACGGCGTGGTGCCGATCGGCCGCGCCAGCGATTCGCGCCTATTGCTGCAGTCGCTGGGCTACCAGGTCGAATGGCACGACTACCCCATGCAGCATTCGCTGTGCCAGCAGGAGGTGCTCGACATCGGCGCCTGGCTGCACAAGGTCCTGGCGTAAGCGCCACCGACCTCCCCGCTTTTCTCTTCACTTGCCCGCGCGCCTGACCGAACCGGCGCGCCGGCCCTCCCCTCCTTACGAAAGCACCCCATGAAAAAAACCGGAATGGCAAAGAGCGACGCCAAAAAACTGATGGGCCAGATGGCCCCGGCAGGCGCCGCCGCCTTCGGCAGCGTTGCCGCCCCCGCCGTCGACCGCCGCGAACAGCGCCGCCTGGACCAGGCGGCCGGCCTGGTGCCGTTCGCCGTCAAGATCAACGCCGACCTGGTCAAGCAGTTGCAGGCGCGCGCCGGCGAACAGGCGATCGACATCAATGAACTGGTCGGCCAGTTGCTGGCCAAGGGCCTGCAGGCATAAAGGAGCGCATGATGGCAAAGAAAGAAGAGCTGGACGAAGAAACCCTGGCCCTGATTCACTGGTGTATCGAAGTCGAGGGCTTCCTGGTCGCCGGCGGCGCCACCCAGGCGCAGGCGCAGGAACACATCGAAGAGCAGGTCGAGTGGTTCACCGACCAGTTTTATGATGGCTTGACGCCGGAAGAAGCGGCCAAGGAAGCGCTGGCGTAACGCGTCACGTCAAACAAAAAACGGGGTCCGCGCAAGCGTGACCCCGTTTTTTTTGGCGCTGACTAAAACGCTTCCCACTCGGTGGCGGCGGGCGCCGTCCGCGCCGCCCTGGCGGGCCGTGCGGGCGCGGCGCTGGTCAGTTGTCGTGCGGGCGCGGTGGCGCTGACGGGCGGGCGCGCCCGCGGGGCCGGGGCCTGCCCAGTCACGCCGTCGAGTTTGAAAATCGCCACCGCCTGCGCCAGCTGGCCGGCCTGTTCGCGCAGCGACGCCGCCGCCGCCGCCGCCTCCTCGACCAGCGCGGCGTTTTGCTGGGTCACCGCATCCATCTCGCCGATGGCCTGGTTGATCTGCTCGATGCCCGCTTCCTGCTCGTGGCTGGCGGCCGAGATCTCGCTCATGATGTCGGTCACGCGGGCCACGGAAGCGACGATGTCGTCCATCGTGCTGCCCGCCTGGCCCACCAGCCGGGAGCCCGTTTCGACGGCCGCCACCGAGTCGCCGATGAGCACCTTGATTTCCTTGGCGGCCGCCGCCGAGCGCTGTGCCAGGCTGCGCACCTCGGAGGCGACGACGGCGAAGCCGCGGCCCTGCTCGCCCGCCCGGGCCGCCTCGACGGCGGCGTTCAGGGCCAGGATGTTGGTTTGAAAGGCGATGCCGTCGATGACGCCGATGATGTCGACGATCTTGCGCGCCGAGGCGTTGATGACGCCCATCGTGTCGACCACTTGCGAGACCATCTGGCCGCCCGTGACCGCCACCTGCGAGGCCGAGGCGGCAAGCACATTGGCCTGGCGCGCATTGTCGGCGTTCTGCTTGACGGTCGACGTCAGCTCTTCCATCGACGAGGCCGTCTCTTCCAGCGCGCCCGCCTGCTGCTCCGTGCGGGCCGACAGATCGAGGTTGCCGCTGGCGATCTCGCCCGAGGCGGTGGCGATCGAATCGGTGCCGCGGCGCACGTTGGCGACGATGCCATTGAGGCTTTCGTTCATGTGCTTGAAGGCGCGCATCAGCTGGCCCATTTCA
The DNA here is from genome assembly GCF_049898325.1 of Massilia sp. DWR3-1-1. Lineage (NCBI taxonomy): Bacteria > Pseudomonadati > Pseudomonadota > Betaproteobacteria > Burkholderiales > Oxalobacteraceae > Massilia > Massilia sp. DWR3-1-1. The sequence continues at coordinate 169,524 of NZ_JAFCXL010000001.1, forward strand.
TCGCTGCTGCGCACCTCGACAACGGTGGTCAGGTCGCCCGCGGCGACGGCCTCGGCCACCTTGACGGCGTAGCGCAACGGCTTGACGATGGCGCGCGTGGTGACGACGGCAATCAGGCTGCCGAGCACGATGGCGATGCCGCCCAGGCCCAGCATGAGCGCGTTGGCACTCTCGTACAGCGCTCGAGCCGTGGCGGCGCCGGCCAGCGCTTGCGCCTTTTCGTACGCGACGATGTCGGCGGTGATGGCGATCACGGCGGCGGTGGCGGGCGCCGATTGCTTGAGCATGTCTTCGGTCGCCTCCTCGCGTTGACCGGCCATGCCCAGCGCGACCGTGTGGTCCACTTTCGGCCTGGCGATGGCGATGGCGGCGTCGAGTTTGGCCATCATCGCCGTTTCTGCCTCGCTTTGCGGGGTGGCCAGAAAATCGCGCTTGGCCCTGGCGAAGCCGGCCCGTGCCGCCGCCAGCTTTTCCACCTGCACCCGCACATCGCCAGGGTCGCTCACCAGCACCAGGGTCGACACCGCGAACGACACATCGCGCAGGCTGTCGCCAATGGCGATCGCCGCCGCCGTCGACACTTCCTGGTTATCGACGATCTCGCGTACCTGCGCATCGATCCGGCCCATCGAAACGACGCCCAGACCGACCACCACCGACAGCAAGACAAGAATGATGGCAAAGCCGCCGCCAAGGCGCGCCCCGATTTTCAGATTCGACAACGACATGGAGTTTCCTTCATCAGGGATGGCGCCACCGGTGGCGGCAAAGGAAGCCATCTTAATGTTGAAACTTGCTCAAAATCAAGCAATAACCATGAAGCAATGCATCAATTGAACAATACGTGGCGGCGCCGCGACGATGGCGACGGGCGTGCCGCCGCCATTGCCACGGCCGTGATCAGTCCGGCAACAACCAGCTGGCGTCCGGCGGCAGCGCTGTTTGCGCGCTGTTCATGATCATGGCGAGGAAGGTGTAGTAACCGTTCAAGCCCATCAGATCGACCACGCCATGGTCGCCGAACAGGCTGCGCGCGCGGGCGTAGGTGCCGTCGCTGACGCGCTTGTCGCAATGGAGCTCGGTGCAGAAATCGATGACGGCCGCTTCGTCCTCGCGCAGCCCGGCCGGCGCCTGGCGCGCGCCGATGGCGTCGATGATGGCGCGGTCGATCCCGCATTGAAAGGCGATCGGCGCGTGAATCGCCCATTCGACCTTCTGGTTCCACTGGCGCGCCGTGACGAGGATCGCCAGCTCCGACAGGCGGGTGCCGATGGCGCTGCGAAAGCGCAGGTACTCGCCCATGCGCTGGGCATGCTGCATCAGCTCGGGGCTGCGCAACAGCGGCACGAAGGGGCCGTAGACGGCGCCGCGGGGGCCGTCGATGATGGCCTGGGCCACCACCCGCTGGGCATTGCTCATCTGCTCCATCGACAGGGGACCGAGGCGGTCCGCTTCCGGTTTGCGATCGGACTTCATGCGCGGCTCCCTTTCAAAGGATGGGACTGGACCACCTGCTGCTGCTCGCCCAGGCCGGGAATGCCCAGCCGGACGGTGTCGCCGTTTTTCAGGAAGCGGGGCGGGGTGCGGCCCATGCCCACGCCGGGCGGGGTGCCGGTGGCGATGATGTCGCCCGGCTCGAGCGTCATGTAGCGCGACAGGTAGCTCACCAGCTGCGCCACCCCGAAGATCATGGTGGCGGTGCTGCCCGTCTGCATGCGCTTGCCATTGACTTCCAGGTACATGTCGAGGTCCTGGACGTCGACGATTTCGTCGCGGGTGACCAGCCAGGGACCGACCGGGCCGAAGCTGTCGCAGCCCTTGCCCTTGTCCCACTGCGAGCTTTGCAGCTGCCAGGCGCGCTCGGAGACGTCGTTGACGACGACGTAGCCGGCGACGTAATCGAGGGCCTCGGCCTGGTCGACATATTGGGCGCGCTTGCCGATGACCACGCCCAGTTCGACTTCCCAGTCGGTTTTTTTGGCGCCGGGCGGCAGCACGATGGCGTCGTCGGGACCGGACAGGCAGGTGATCGCCTTGGAAAACACGATCGGCTCGGGCGGGATCGCCATGCCCGCTTCCTCGGCATGGTCGGCGTAATTCAAGCCGATGGCGATGAACTTGCCGACGCCGCGCAAGGGCACGCCGAAGCGGGGTTCGCCGCGCACCAGCGGCAGGCTGGCCGGATCGATCTTTGCGAGTTTCTTCAGGGCCGCGGCGGACAGTTGCGCGGGGGTGATGTCGTCGACGACGCCGGCGAGGCTGCGCAGCCGGCCGAATTCATCGATCAGGCCAGGTTTCTCTTTGCCGGGACGGCCATAGCGGACCAGTTTCATATTCTGCTTTCAAAGCGATGCCAGGCTGGCATTCTACCTTGGCGCGCAGCAGGATGATCAAGCCGATGCAGGCGCAGGAAAGCAGCAGCGCGGCGGCGCTGATGGCGAACAGCGGCGCGTACGAGGCGCGCGTGGCCATCATGGCCACCATCAGCGCCGCGCCGCCCGCCTGGGCCAGTGAAAAACCCACGTTCATCACCGTCCAGTAACGGCGGTGGTGCACGGCGCCGCCGATTTCCAGCGCGTAGCCGGAGGCGACGCCGACGATGCCGGGCGAGAAAAATCCCACCAGCACGGACGACCCCAGCAACACCGCGTCGCCCTGCGCCACCAGCGGCAGCGCCACGCCCAGCGCTTTGAGGGCAAACGCGCCCAGCAGGGTGGGCGCCAGCCCAATCCGGTCGGCCACCACCCCCGTCAGGTAGGGGCCGCAGGCGGCGCCGGCGCCGAAGCAGGCCCAGAAAAATCCCGCCTGCGGCAGCGGGCGGTGCAGCTCGGCGGTGAGAAAATCGGCCCAGAACAGGGTATGCGGCAGGTAGCCGATGGCGTTGAGGGCGTACGCGAACAGCAGCAGGGCGACCGGCAGCGGCAGGCGCCATGCCTGCAGCAGGGCCGGCGCCAGCGCCGCGGGCGGCGCCGCCGGCGCGCCGGCGCCGCCCCAGAAGCGCCAGGTGGCCGCCGTCAGCAGGGTACACAGCGATCCCAGCGTCAGCCAGGTGATGGCCAGTCCCTGCGCGATCACCATCGGCACCAGCGTGGCGGCGGCGATGATGCCCAGGCCGACGCCACTGAAGATGATGCCGCCGACGCGGCCCCGGCGGGCGACGGCGGTGGCCGGCAAGATCAGCACCGGCGCCTGCACCATCAGGATGGCGCCGCAGGCGCCGGCCACGCTGCGCCAGGCGAGGAACCAGGTGACGCCGCCGCCGTGCCAGCCGCAGGCAAAAAAGCTCAGCGACACCAGCAGCATGGCCAGCCGCACCATCTGCCCGGGCGCCAGGCGGCGCGCCAGCAGGGCCGCCACGCCGATGCCGGCGAAGTAACCGCCCAGGTTGGCCGCCCCCAGCCAGCCGGCCTGCTGGCGGCTGAACCAGTGCTGCTGGACCAGCAGGGGCAGGATGGCGACATAGGCGAAGCGGCCCACGCCGACCCCGGTCAGGGTGGCCGCCAGCCCGCACAGCCCGGGCCAGAGGCGCGCGTCGACGCCGGCGGCGGCCGCTACGCGCGCCATCTCAGGTGCGGCCGAACGCGGGGCAGTTGGCCGAATCGGCGTCCAGGCGCCGCACGCGCGCCGGCGCCGCTTCCAGGCCCGTCACGCCCGCCGCGCCGATGCTCCTGACGGCCGCCGGCGCCGGCCCCGCTGCGGCCACGCCCTGCAGCTCTTCCTGCGCCGCCTGCTGGCTTTGCCCCCGTTCGGCGATCGCGTCCATCATGCGGCCGACGGCGCGGCCCGCATCGACCATGGTGGTGGAGTTCGCGCCCGGGCGCGGCAGCACGAAGGTATAGAATTTGCACCCTTCGACCAGGGTGCCCAGCGCCCACAGGGTGGTCTGCGCGGTGCCGTCGCGGGCGACGACGTTCATGTTGCGGTCGACCGTGATGCCGCCCGGGTGAAACTGGCCGTTCATGAAGGGCCGCACGATGCCCCGCTCGACCAGCTGGCGCATCAGGGGCGACTTGTCTTCCAGCGGCCCCGGCAGCGACGCCCGGCCCCGCACCAGCACGTTGGCGCGCTCGCTGTCGCCGGCCCAGTGGCCCCGTACGACAAAGGTAGCGTTGGCCTCATCGAGTTCGCAGCGGGCGCCCGGGCCGAAATCGGCGCGCACCACGCCGGCGTCGATCAGCGCCAGCAACTGGGCGATGCGCTCTTTCGGCGGGCCCACCGCGAGGCGGTTCATGATGGGCAGGAATTCGCCCAACACCCAGCGGTGCGAGTGCTCGAACAGGCCGCCGAAATCGATGGCGGCGCGTACCACGTCGCGCACGTCGCGCAGCACGTCGCAGGCCGATTTCACGGGATTGTCCAGGTTGCCCTCAAGGGCGTGCTCGACGTCGCGCCACATGTGGCCGCGCAGCCAGTCATCGAATTGCCGCCGGCTTTTCAGCGCCAGTGGCGGCACCGGGTCGACCAGCCGCGCCCACGAGAGCTGCTCGCGCTTGTCGATGTGGCGATCGACCAGGTGCTGGCGGGCCTGGGCGCTGTCGGCGGCGAGAAATTCATTGCTGAACATCAGCGCGGCGATCTTGTCGCGCTTTTGCTGCAGCCACGCGAAGCAGTAGGCGAACTGCATGTCGGCCCACAGCAGCGGGATGATTTGCTGCTCGAAATCGAGCTGGCCACCGTCGGCGCGGGCACGCAGTTCGTCGAGCTTGGCAAAGGTGAGGAATTTCGGCTTGTACTGGCCGAACACGCCCTTCTGGTTGACCGCGCGCGCCGTCAGCGGCAGGCCCGAACGCGAATAGAGCAGGATTTTCGGCTCCTGGCCCGACACCCGGTAGCGCAAGCTGCCCGCCGGCTGCAGTTTGCCGGCCGCCTCGAACTTGCCGCCACGGCCCTGGGTCAGCTGGGCGATCAGGTCGAAGCTGGTCAGGCCCATGCCTTCGATGGCGATGGTGTCGCCGGCCATCACGCTGGAGGTGGCATTGCGGATCGGATACGGCTCCAGCACCAGTTGCAGGCGGGGATTGCGCACGCGGGCGCACTCGACCTGGCGCGTCAGCTTGCGCTCGCCCTCGGTCAGCACTTTGCGGGCGTGGCCGGTGGTCAGGTAGACGAAGTCGGCAGGGAAATTGCAGCCATCGTAAGACACTTGCCAGCGATTATTCTCCCAATGCAGGTCGTCGACGCCCGCATAGTTGTGCAGGTAAATCGTCAGGTGGGGCGGCGCCATTTTTTTCAGGTATTCGAAGCCCCAGCGCAGGTAATCGCCAAACAGGGCGCGCGAATAATAGCCATTGCGGTCGATGTGGATCGTGGCGTCGGTGCCCTTGCCGAGCGCACTGTTTTTGCTGATCAGCCAGTCCGCGAACGAGGGCCCGTACAGCAACGGTCCGGCGGCACGCACGGTGTCGTCGGAAAACTGCGTCATCTGGCACGCGACCGTGTTCACCAGCAAATGATCGGCCTGGTCGGTGGTGTGGCAGCCTGGGCCGAACTCCTTGCTGTCGAACAGGTATAACTCGAGCGGCGTGGCGGTAGCGTCATTGCGGGCGTACGCAATGATGCGGTCGAACACGGAAATACCACGCGGACCAAGGCCGATAATGGCGATCTTGTACATGAATTCCTCTTCAGGTGGGAGTGGAACGACACTGCCGGGCGGGGAGCCGGGAGAAACTTATTGCCGAGTGGGAATGATAGGAGCGTGCGTTCGGCGGGCATTGCGCGCCCACAAACCCGGTCCGCATAGGTGAACGCTGTGCACTTGCGCAATCGCAAAAACTGAATCGGCCGTCTCGGTAAAGTGGATAGCGCCGATAAATTTCCCGGAGGAAACATGAAAACCCTGCATACCACTGTCCTGACCCTCGCCCTGGCCGCCTGCGCCATCGCCGCCCCCGCGTGGGCGGCGGAACCGTCCGAGAAAGACGCCATCGCCATGGTGGAGAAAGGCGCCACGTTCATGAAAACGGCGGGCAAGGACGATATGATCAAGCGCATCAACGCCAAGGACCCCGAGTTCATCCAGGGCCCCCTGTACCTGACCATGCGCGACGCGAAAGGGGTGATTCTGGCCAACCCGGTCAATCCCGCCATGATCGGCAAGGACCTGGTCGATGTGCCCGACGCCGACGGCAAGCCGTTCCGCCGCGAAATCCTGGAACTGGCCAAGAAAAAAGGCAAGGGCTGGGTCGATTACAAGTTCAAGAACCCGGCCAGCGGCAAGGTCGAGGCCAAGACCACGTACATCCAGCTGGTCGGCGACGTCACCCTGGAAGCGGGCATCTACAAAAAATAGGGGCTGGCCGCGTCCCGCTCGAGTCCATTCAACATCCACCAGGGAGGCAGCATGCTGAGCAAATTGCGCATTGGTCCGAAATTGTTGTTGGCGCCATGCCTGGTACTGGTCTTGCTGGTCATCACGGCCGGCAGTGCCTGGCAAGGGATGGTGCGCCAGAACGCATCGCTGGAAAACCTGGTGCAGGTGCGGGCGGCGCGGCTCAAGGCGACGGCCGACATCGCCGGCGACGCCAAGTATGCGCACGCCAATATCTATCAGCTGCTGGCGTGGATCAATGGCAGCTTCGCCAAGGCAAGGATCGACGCGCTGACGGCCGACATCGGCCGCAAGCACGTCGATCTGGGCATCCACCTGACGGCGCTGGCGGCGGTGGCCGATCCGGCCGAGCGGCGCCTGCTCGACGCCAGCGCCGCCGCGCTGACGGCGTACCGCCAGAGCGTGCAGCAGACGATCGAACTGGCGCAGGTGGACCAGTCGACGGCGACGGCGTCGATGAGCAAGGCGGAGAAGCAGTTCAATGTCCTGCACGCCCAGCTCGACCAGCTGGCCGCGCACGAACGGCAACTGAGCGAAACGGCGTTCGCCGCCGCCCGCGCCGAGTACCGCAAGCTGGTGATGACGATGGCGGCGCTGGTGCTGCTGTCGATTGCCTTGTCGCTGATCGCCACCATGCTGGTGCGCCGCGCCATGCTGAAAGACATCCGCGCAATCGCCGACGTGGTCGACGAGCTGGCCGAGGGGCGCCTGGCGAAAGGACAGGCCAACAGCGGACGCGACGAGATCGCGGCCACCTCGCGCGCGCTCGATCACACCATCGAACGGCTCACCGGCAGCCTGCGCAGCATCCTCAGCTCGGTGCACTCGATCGACACGGCCTCGCAGGAAATCGCCACCGGCAACCTGGACCTGTCGGCGCGCACGGAAATGCAGGCCGGCTCGCTCGAGGAGACTGCCAGCGCCATGGAAACGCTGACGGTGGCGGTGAAAGACAACGCCAACAATGCCCGCCTGGCCACCGAACTGGCGGCGAGCGCGTCGTCGCTGGCCTCGAGCGGCGGCGCCGCCGTCAACCGGGCGGTGGCGACGATGGAGTCGATCAAGGCCAGTTCGCGCAAGATCGTCGAAATCATCGGCGTCATCGACGGCATCTCGTTCCAGACCAATATCCTGGCGCTCAATGCGGCCGTCGAAGCGGCGCGCGCCGGCGAGCAGGGGCGCGGCTTCGCGGTGGTGGCCTCGGAGGTGCGCACGCTGGCGCAGCGCTCGGCGGCGGCGGCCAAAGAGATCAAGGCGCTCATTGCCGATTCCGTCGCCATCATCGACGGCGGCAGCGCCTCCGTCAATGAGGCGGGCAACAGCATGGGCAATATCGTCGCCTCGGTCCAGCAGGTCAACGAAATCATCGCCCGCATCAGCGCCGCCAGCACCGAGCAGGCCGACGGCATCGCCGAAGTGAACCTGGCGGTGGGGCAGATGGATGACATGACCCAGCAAAACGCGGCGCTGGTGGAACAGGCTGCGGCGGCGGCGGCCAGCCTGCACGAACAGACCATCAACCTGGCGCAAGCGGTGGCGGTGTTCAAGTTCGACGACGCCGCCGACCTGGCCCCGCCCGCGCCGGCGCGGGCGCGGGCGCAGGCCGGCGATGGCGACGCCGACGCGTTTCACGAGCCGCACGAGCGACGTGCCGCCAGCAGCGGCATGCGCGCCGCCACGCCACGGGCGCTGCCGGCGCGCCGCACCCGCTAAGCAGGCGCCGCCCGCGGCGATACGGGCGCGCCTGGTACAAATCATGCGGGCTGTGTTTTCATGACAATATTACAGGGCTTGCGCGCCACAGTTGCGCCCGATTCGGCCGCCATTTAACCATCTGAACCATCCGACCGATGCGGTGCTGCGGCGATTGGTCTATAGTGGGGGATATTTCTCAAAAGCATTACCCTCCCCCCCATGAACATGCACAACCCTGCCGTCGCAGCGGCCGATCCGGTCGAGGCGCTGATGAAGTCAATCCGCATCCCGCCGCGTCCGAGCCTGCTGGCCGACCTGCAGCAAGAGCTGGCGCGGGACGACCCTGCGCCGGCGGCGATCAGCCGCATCATCGGCGCCGATGTCGGCATGGCCGGCGCCTTGCTCAAACTTGCCAATTCCTCGTTTTATGGCGCCACCCGGCCGGCCAAGTCGATCGACCAGGCCATCGCTTTTCTGGGCATGAACCAGGTGGCGGCGCTGATGGCGGGTTTGCTGGCGCGCCAGGCGATTACCAGCAGCAGCGGGGTCTCGCTGGCGCAGTTCTGGGAGCTGTCGACGCGGCGCGCGCAAGCGATGGTGTTCCTGTCGAAGCGCCTGCACATCGGCGCGCCCGACGTGGCCCACACCTTCGGCCTGTTCTGCGATACCGGCGTGGCCCTGCTGCTGGACCGCTTTGCCGACTACGGCGCCACCTTCGACGCGGCCACCCACGAGCCACTGCGCCGCGTCACTGAGATCGAAGACGAGCGCCACAACACCAACCACGCGGCCATCGGCTGCCTGCTGGCGCGCAACTGGGGCCTGTCGAGCGAGGTCACCTGGGCCATCCTGCACCACCACGACTACCAGGTGATCGACGACGCCGCCAGCGACGACACGGTGCGTTCGCTGGTGGCCTTGTCGCTGGTGGCCGAACGCGCCCTGCAGGCCTGCCAGGGCGCGCCCGTCTCGCTCGAGTGGCAAAAAGGGGGCGCGAGCGCCTGCGCCTACCTGTCGATGGGCGAGGATGAGGTCAGCGATCTGGTCGACCAGCTGCTGGACTGTTTTACGCACTGAGGCCTGCGGACGCGGTGTCGATCTCCTGGCCTTGTAAGCCGTAGCAAGAAACAGAAGGCCGCGGCGCCAGCACCCCACTACAATGGGGTTTTTGCCTGCCCGATCACCATGACTACTGCCCACCCGCCGCTCGACGCCATTTTCTGGAACACCCTGACCGGGCCGCACGCCCGCCACGCCAGCGGCGTCGGCGGCGCCCGCCGCTACGCCGCCGGCTTCTCGCCCATCATCGCTTTCGCCGATCCCGGGGCGGCCGATTTCGCCGCACTGACGCCGTTCTGCGCGCCGGGCGAAGTGTTTTATTGCGAAGGCTGGCAGGGCGACTGCCCGGACGGCTGGCGCATCGATGCCGAGACCACCATGCTGCGCATGGTCTGGGATCCCCGCGTGATCACCGTCGACAGCGCGCCGCACGCGGTGGCGCTGGGCCCGCAGCACGTCGACGCCGCCGTGGCACTGGCGGCGCTGTGCCGGCCCGGCCCGTTCGGCCCCCGCACCATCGAACTGGGCAACTACTACGGCTACCTGGAAGGGGGCGATCAAGGCCGCCTGATCGCCATGGCGGGCCAGCGCATGCGCGTGCCCGGCTACACGGAAATTAGCGGCGTGTGCACCCACCCCGACGCCCAGGGCCGCGGGCTGGCGCGCCAGCTGATGGGCAAGCTGATCGACCAGCAGATGCAAGCGGGCCAATTGCCCTTCCTGCACGTGATGCGGGCCAACCGGCAGGCCCACGATTTTTATGAACGGATGGGTTTTGTCGACTATCTCGAGTCGACCGTGCGGGTGCTCAGCCGGATCGATACCGCGCCGGCGCGCGCTTGATTCAGGCTTGCAAAGCCGGGCGCAGCGCCAGCCAGCGCGCCAGCTTGTCCGCATACGCGAGGGTGTAGGCCGGGCTGCTCGAGGGCAGCTCGATGAGGCGGTAGTGCGATGCCCGCTCGCCCAGCACCTTCTGACCCAGCCGGGCCGCCGTGCCACCGTTGAAGGCGAGGCTGCCAATGGCGGGATAGCGCGCCAGCAGCGCGGGTAAATCGTTGTCGTCGCGCTGGCGGATATTGCTGTCAAGGCTGCCCTGGCGCTGCGCCTGCGCCACCACGTCCCACAGGCCGACACCGTGCGCGAGCAACTGCGCCAGCCGGGTCCGATAGTCGAGCGGCACCAGCTCCACGTCGAGCACGGCCGACATGAGCGTCCAGAACTTGTTCTGCCGGTTGCCATAATATTGCTGCAGCGCCAGCGATTGTTCACCCGGCAAGCTGCCCAGCACCAGCAGGCGGGTGTGCGCATTGACGACGGGATCGAAACAACGCTTGGGCGCGGCGGCAGCGGGGGACAGGGTAGAAGGGGGCAAGGTCATGCCGCATTCTAGCCCGGCCAGCGGTGTAGAATCGGTGTGCCGCTTCTTAAAAAAAACCATGACGGAGACCAGCATGCGCGACCCACGCCAGATCGACCACCTGCTCGGCCAGTACAGCGAGAGCCACCGCAATCACACCAATGAGCTGATCCACATGGTGTGCGTGCCGCTGATCGTGTTTTCCCTGCTGGGGCTGGTGTGGTGGATGCACCCGCTGGCCGCCGTGCTCGTCAGTGGCGCCGCCCTCGCCTACTATTTTCAGCTGTCGCGCCCGTTCGCGCTGGGCATGCTGGCGATGTCGCTGGTCATGCTGGGCCTGCTTTACGCGATGCCGCCACTGACCGTGCTGCCCATCTCGCTGAGCATTTTTGTGCTGGCCTGGATCGGCCAGTTCATCGGCCACCAGATCGAAGGAAAAAAACCATCGTTTTTCGACGACCTGCGCTTTTTGCTGATCGGCCCCCTGTTCGTGCTGGGCTTCCTGTACCGCCGCCTGCGGCTCAGTTACTGAGGTCCTGGTAGCGCCGCGCCGCGGGCCGGGTGGGGCGGCGGCGCCATCTCGGCCTGTTCGAGCAGCACCAGCGCCGTGCACAGCATCACGTAGCCCAGCAAAATCCACACCTTCACCTGCAGCGACCGTTTCATCGACGTCCTCGCGAAAAGAGTCACCCATGATACCGGCGCCCCCACGCCGCCCTGGACCGGGCAGGCCTCGCTTGCGCCGCCTCAAGCCGCCGCGCGGCCGCTGTCGTTTTCCAGGCAGTGCCCACAAGAAAGTGTGAACTCCCGTATACTTTCGCCATGCCCTCTCCCTTCCTGTTCCTGCTCGCCTCGCTCATCTGGGGTTCCACCTTCTGGGCCATCACCTTGCAACTGGGCGAAGTGCCGCCGATGGTGTCGGTGGTCTACCGCTTCGCGCTGGCCGCCGCCGCCCTGTTCGGCTTTTGCCTGCTGCGGGGCGACCGCCTGCGCCTGCCCTGGCGCACCCAGCGCTGGCTGATGAGCCAGGGCTTCCTCACCTTCGGCCTGTCGTACATGTGCACCTACAGCGCCGAGCAATACCTGGTGTCGGCGCTGGTGGCGGTGTTGTTCGCCCTGATGGTGTTCTGGACGCCGCTGTGCGCGCGCCTCCTGTTTGGCACGCCGATCGGCTGGCGCGTGTGGGCCGCCGGCAGCGTGGCCGTGACCGGCGTGGCGCTGCTGTTCTCCCGCTCGATCGGCGCGGCGCTGCACGAGATCGGCGGCGGCGGCAAGGGCCACTTCCTGCTGGGGCTGGTGCTGGCCGTCAGCGCCACCATCGCCAGCTCGGCCGGCAACGTCATCGTCGGCAAGGTGCGCGCCGCATCGGCCAATGTCTACCTCACCACCGCCTGGTCGATGGCCTGGGGCACCGCCCTGGTGCTGCTGCTGGTGCTGCTGTCGGGCCAGCCCCTGGTGCTGCCGGCGGCGCCCCGTTACTGGATGGGGCTGATGTACCTGTCGCTGTTTGGTTCAGTGATCGCCTTCATCGCCTATTTCACCCTGATCAACCGGATCGGCGCCCAAAAGGCCGTGTATGTGGGCGTCTGCGCGCCCGTCATTTCCGTGCTGCTGTCGATCCGCCTCGAACACTACCGCCCCGGCCCCCTCGAATGGGCCGGTATGATCCTGTGCCTGGCCAGCGTGGCCTGGGCCGTGCGCGCCCCCGCGCAGGCCGCGCCGATTTCCCCTTCCCCCTTACCCGAGACCCCATGACCGCCTTTGCCATCCGCCCTGCCCAAGCCGCCGACGTCGCCCACATCCACGCCATGATCGTCGAGCTGGCCGTGTTTGAAAAACTCGAACACCTGGTGGTGGCCACCGAAGCGATGTTGCACGATGCCCTGTTCGGCGCCCGCCCGTCGTGCGAAGCGATCGTCGGCGAGATCGACGGCGACGTGGTCAGCTTCGCCCTGTACTTCCACAATTTTTCCACCTTCCTGACCCGCAAGGGCCTGTACCTGGAAGACCTGTACGTCAAGCAGGCCCAGCGTGGCAAAGGCTTTGGCCGGCAGATGCTGGTGGCGCTGGCGCAGATTGCCCGGCAACGCGACTGCGGCCGCTTTGAATGGTCGGTGCTGGACTGGAACGCCCCCGCCATCGCTTTCTATGAAGGGGTGGGCGCAGAAGTGATGCCGGAGTGGCGGATTTGCCGGCTGGCCGGCGACGCCCTGGCGGCGCTGGCCGACGACGTCCGCTAAAAAAATCCCACGGCATGCAGACCGTGGGACAACCCATTCCAGGCAATGGGAGGGGAGACCAGCTTCGCTGTGCCCATCCGGGGTGCCAGCGTTGCAGTGATCTTACCTCCGGGAAAATGTCCTCTGTTGAGCTCGCTCAAACAGGGGGCGCCAGCCGGCGTCCCAGCAGCTTTTCCAGCAACTCGAAGCCGGCCTGGGTCAGCAGGGCCAGCACGGCGGCCGGGATCGCCCCCGCCAGCAGCATATTGTTGTCGTTCAGGGCCAGGCCGATGGTGATGCGCTCGCCGTAGCCACCGGCGCCGATAAAGGCGGCAATCGTCGCCGTGCCCACGCTCATCACCGCCGCCGTCTTGACGCCGGCCAGTATCACCGGCAGCGCCAGCGGCAGATCGACATGCAGCAGGCGCTGGCGCGTGGTCAGGCCCAGCGCCAGCGCCGCCGTGCGCAGCCCCGCCGGCACTTGCAGCAGGCCGGTGCAGGTATTGCGCACGATCGGCAGCAGCGCGTAGACGAACAGGGCAACCAGCGCCGGCACCGTGCCGATCATGCCCAGCAGGGGAATGAGCATCGCCAACAGGGCCAGCGAGGGCACCGTCTGCAGCAGCCCCGCCAACGCCAGCACGCTCTGGCGCAGGCGCGGCGACCCGGCCGCCAGCACCCCCAGCGGAATGCCGGCCAGGCAGGCCAGGCCCACCGAGGCGAGCACCAGGAACAGGTGCTCGCCGGTGAGCTGCCACAGCTTGCCGTCGAACAGGCGGGCCATCAGGGCGCCCGCTGCCGGCGCAGGGGCCGATGCCGGTGCCGCCGTGGTGGCCGGCGCCGCGCCGGGGGCGCGTTTGAGCCAGTCGGCGGCGACCGCCGCAAAGCTGCGCTGGCCCACTTCGACGGCGGCATTCATGGCGATCATCTGCGCCGACGGGATGCGCCCTTCCAGCGCGGCGATGGCCTGCCAGCGGGCGCCGAAGCGGGCCGGTACATCGAGCCGGTACAGCAGCACGGCGTCGTAGCGGGGGAAATAGCCGAGATCGTCGTCGAGCACACGCAATTTGTACTGGGCGATTTTCGCGTCGGTCGAATAGATGTCGATGACGTCGACCTGGCGCTCGGCCTGGGCGGCGTAGGCGATGCCGTGATCGAGCCCGCGCGGCGCCTGCGGCAGGCCGTAGCGCCGCGCCAGGCCTGGCCAGCCATCGGCGCGGCCGATGAATTCGTGCGACAGGCCCAGTCGCAGCGCCGGGTAAGCGGCCAGCTGCGACAGGCTGGTCGGCCCATCGCTGTCGCCCCGCAGCGCCAGCGCGTAGGTATTGTTAAAGCCCAGCGGCACCCCCACCCCCAGGCCCAGCTTGGCCAGCGCCGCGCGCATTTGCGGCAGGCTGGTGGGCGCGGGATTTTTCAGGATCTCCAGGTCGATCGTGCCGAGGTATTCGGGGTAGACGTCGATGCTGCCCGCCTGCAGGGCGGCGAGCACGATGGCGGTGTTGCCCAGTCCCTGGCGGTGCGCGGCCTTGCCGTGCGCGGCCGCCGTCTGCGTGAGGATTTCGCCCAGCACGTACGATTCGGTGAACCGCTTCGAGCCGATTTTGAGGACGTCGTCGGCCGCCGCCGGGGCACCGGCGAGCAGGGAAAACAGCAGCAGTAGCAGCAGAAGCAGCGCGGCAAGCCAGCGGGGCGCCGCGGTAGTGAAGGGGGACAGCGGCACGCGAGCTCCAGCAGTGGTCAAGCGCCCCAGCTTACCACCGGCGCGCGCAGCACGCCGGCGTTGACCACGCCCACGCAGGGATTGGCGCCCATCGCATACGCCAGGTCGGCGGGACGGTCGATGCGCCACAGGGCGAAGTCGGCCCGCTTGCCCGCTTCGAGCGTGCCGATGGCGTGCCCGCGGCCCAGCGCGCGGGCGGCGTGCACAGTCGCGCCAGCGAGCGCTTCGAGGGGCGTCAGGCGCCACAGGGTGCAAGCCATGTTCATCGCCAGCAGGAGCGAGGTGAGTGGCGAGGTGCCCGGGTTGCAGTCGGTGGCCAGCGCCATCGGCACGCCCGCGTCGCGCAGGGCGGCGATCGGCGGCGGCGTCGTCTCGCGCAGAAAATAGTAGGCGCCCGGCAGCAGCACCGCCACCGTGCCGGCGCGCGCCATCGCCGCCACCCCGGCCGGTGAGAGGTGCTCGAGATGGTCGGCCGACAAGCCCTGGCAGCGCGCCACCAGGGCGGCCCCGCCCTGGTCCGAGAGCTGCTCGGCGTGCAGCCTGACGGGCAACTGCAAGGCGCGGGCGGCGTCGAACAGGCGCGCCGTCTGGGCCAGGCTAAAACCGATGGTTTCGCAAAAGGCGTCGACGGCGTCGACCAGTCCCTCGCTGGCCAGCGCCGGCAGCATGACGGTGACCAGGTGGTCGATGTAGGCGTCGGCGCGGCCGGAAAATTCGGGCGGCAGCGCGTGCGCGCCCAGGAAGGTGGTGACGACATCGACCGGCAAGCGTTGGCCCAGCAGGCGCGCCGCCCGCAGCATGGTGCGCTCGCTGGCCAGGTCAAGGCCGTAGCCGGACTTGATTTCCAGCGTCGTCACCCCTTCGGCCAGCAGGCGCAGCACGCGCGGCGCACTTTGCTCGAGCAGGGCATCGAGCGAGGCGGCGCGGGTGGCGCGCACGGTGGCCATGATGCCGCCGCCGGCGCGGGCGATCGCTTCGTAGCTGGCGCCATTTAAGCGCGCCTCGAACTCGGCGCTGCGGTTGCCGGCGTGGACGATGTGGCTGTGGCAGTCGATCAGGCCGGGCGTGAGCCAGGCGCCAGCGCCGTCGATGATGGCGGCGCCTTCCAGCGGCGCGGCCGCGCGCGCGCCCACCCAGGCAATGCGGCCGTCCTCGACACGCACGGCGCCGTCGCGCAGTTCGCCGTAGCCGTCGACCATGGTGGCCAGGTGCACATTGAGAATGACGCTGGCGTTCATGCGGCCTGCGCGGGGCGCGCATAGATATCGACGATGAACACGGTGGCGTCGTCCGCCTCGAGCGTCCACAGTTTGCCGGGCGAAAACAGCACGGCATCGTAGCGCACCAGGCCGATGCGCTCGTCGTCGCAGCTGACGGTGAGGCTTTCGCCGGCGGCCAGGAACAGCAGGCTGCGCTGGCCGCCCGGCGCGAAGCGCACGCTGCCCTCGACGTGGCGGCGGCCGAACTTGTGCTGGCACACGGCGCGCCGGGTCATCACGTTGAAATCGGTGGTGCTGGCCTCGTGCAGGGTGGCGCTGACGGCCGCCTCGCCGTCGAAGGCGATGACGCCGTCGTCGATGTCGAGCAGGATGTGGCGGCTGCCGTCGATATCGAGCGTCAGGCCAGGGCCCTCGACCAGCGCCAGCGTGCGGTCGACCCCGGCGAACGGGGAAAACGGCCCGCTGTGCGAAATCGTCGCCAGGCTGATGCGCCACTCGAAATTGTGCACGCTGGCGCCGGGCGGGCCGATGGCGATCTCGGTGCTGCTGCCGCCGCCGTTTTTCCACGGCGCCGGCGCCAGGCCGGCAAACGGAATCAGGATGGTCATGGCGATCTCTCCCGCAGTTGTGCCAGCGCGGCGCGGTAGCGCGCGGCGATCGCCGCCTGCCCCGCGTGGCGGCCGTCTTGAATGACCCGGCGCCCGCCCACCAGCACGTCGCGCACGAGATTGTCGTTGCCGGCAAACAGGAGCCGGCCCAGCACCTCGTCGGCAGGAGCGCCGGCCAGGTTGGGGTGCTCGTCGTCGAGCACCAGGAAGTCGGCGCGCCGGCCCACGGCGAGCGCGCCGACCGGCCGGCCGCTGGCCTGGGCGCCCCCGGCCAGGGCCGCCTGCCACAGCAGGTCGCCGACGTGGCGCTGGACGGGGCTGACGGCGATGTTGCGGCGCTGCTGGCGCAGGCGCTGGCCGTACTCGAGCCAGCGCAGCTCTTCGACGGGGCTGTGCCCCACGTGGCTGTCGCTGCCGATGCCGAAGCGCCCGCCCGCGGCCAGGTAGGGCGCCAGCGCAAACAGGCCGTCGCCCAGGTTCGCTTCGGTGCTGGGACACAGGCCGGCGACGGCGCCGCTGGCAGCCAGCGCGGCCAGTTCGGCCTCGTCGAGGTGGGTCGCGTGCACCAGGCACCAGCGCGCGTCCAGGCCCTGGCGCTCGAGCAGCCAGGCCAGCGGGCGCTGGCCGCTGTGGGCCAGGCAGGCGTCCACTTCCAGTTGCTGCTCGGCGATGTGGATGTGGATCGGCCGCCCCGGCGGCAGGGCGGCCGCCAGTTCGCCGATCTGCGCCATCGACGCCGCGCGCAGCGAATGGGGGGCGGCGCCCACTTCGAACTGGCCGTCGCGCAGGCGATCGAGCGCCTCGACCATGCCCAGCACGGCGCCGACGTCGCTCTGGAAGCGGCGCTGGCGCGGGCCCAGCGGCTGCGCGCCGAAACCGCCGTGGCTGTACAGCACCGGCAGCATGGTCAGGCCGATGCCGGTCTCGCGCGCCGCCTGCGCCACCCGCTCGGCCATCTCGGCCGGCCTGGCGTAGGCGGCGCCGTCGGCGGCGCGGTGCAGGTAATGAAATTCGCAGACGCTGGTGTAACCGTGGCGCAGGCAGTCAACAAACAGCTGGGCGGCCACCGCTTCGAGCTGGGCCGGCGTGATGCGGCCGGCGAAGCGGTACATCAGCTCGCGCCAGGTCCAGAAGCTGTCCTCGCCCTCGCCGGCCGTTTCGGCCTGCCCCGCCATGGCGCGCTGGAAGGCGTGCGAATGCAGGTTGACCATGCCGGGAATGACCAGGCCGACCGCCGCCGCGGCCGCCGCGCCAGCGTCGGCGGCGGTCGCGCCAACGGCGGTGATCACGCCGTCGCCGTTCCAGGCGATGGCGACGTCGCGCGCCCAGCCGTCCGGCAGCAGCGCGTGGCGCGCCAGCACGGCGCCGCCGTTCACCGGGCCACCCAGTCGACGGCCGCCGTCACCATCGCCTGCAAGGCCGGGCGCAGCGACGCGGCCAGGTCGGGGCGGTAGGCCAGCGGGGTGGCGTCGGCGCCGGCCAGCAAGTCTGCATCCATGCCCGGCTCGTTCATGTACAGGCACTGGCACAGTTCCAGCTGGATCGCGTGCACGCCCTGCTCCGGCTGGCCGTAGCGGCGGGTGATGTAACCGCCCTTGAAGCGGCCGTTCAGGGCGGTGGAAAAGTGCGCCGGCACCTGCGCCATGACCGCCTCGGCCAGGCCGGCGGCGCAGGCGGCGCCATCGGCGGTGCCAATGTTCAGGTCGGGCAGGCGGCCGTCGAAAAAGCGCGGCACGCGCGAGGCGATCGAGTGGGCTTCCCACAGCACCACGGCGCCATGCAGCGCCAGCAGGCGCGCCAGTTCGGCCTGCAGCTGCGCGTGGTAGGGCTGCCAGTAGCGCGCCCGGCGCCGCGCCACTTCGGCGGCGTCGGGCGCGGCGCCGGGCCGGTACAGGGGTTCGCGCGCGAACGTGTCGAGGGGGCACAGGCCGGTGGTGTCCAGGCCCGGATACAGGTTGATGTCGTCGGGCGGGCGGTTCAGGTCGATCAGGTAACGCGACTGGCGGGCGGCCAGCGTCGAGGCGCCCATCGAAGCCAGAAAATCGTACAGGCGCGGCAGGTGCCAGTCGGTGTCGGCGCTGCGCGCGGCGCACGCCGTCATGTGCGCGGCCAGCTCTGGCGGCAAGTGCGCGCCGGCGTGCGGCATCGACACCAGCAGGGGCAGGCTACCGCCGACAAAATCGAAATCCATGCTGCCTCCGGCTTGATTTACTGATGCAAAGCGGTAAACAGGTGCTTGCACGCGGCGCTCAGCGCGCCCTCGATCACCAGCGTGCGGGCCGCCTCGATGTCGGGCGCAAAAAAACGGTCGGCGGCGAAAAACGGCACCGTTGCCCGCAGCCGCGCATGCACGTGTTCGAGGTGGCGCGAACTGGTCAGCGGACGGTGAAAGTCGATGCCCTGCGCCGCCGCCAGCAGCTCGATGCCGATGATGACAGCCGTATTGTGCGCCATATCGTCAAGCCGGGGCGCCGCGAAGGTGGCCATGCTGACGTGGTCTTCCTGGTTGGCCGAGGTGGGCAGGCTGTCGACGCTGGCCGGGTGCGCCAGCGACTTGTTTTCCGACGCCAGCGCGGCGGCGGTGACGTGGGCGATCATGAAGCCCGAGTTCACCCCGGGCTCCCGCACCAGGAAGGCGGGCAGGCCCGACAGGCTGGCGTCGATCAGCAGGGCGATGCGGCGTTCGGCCAGCGCGCCGATCTCGGCGATGGCCAGCGCCAGCGTGTCGGCGGCGAAGGCCACCGGTTCGGCGTGGAAATTGCCACCCGAGATGATCTCGCCCGTGTCGGCAAAAATGAGCGGGTTGTCGGTGACGGCATTGGCCTCAATCAGCAGGGTGCGGCCCGCATTGCCCACCAGGTCCATCACCGCCCCCATCACCTGCGGCTGGCAGCGCAGGCTGTAGGGGTCCTGCACGCGCTCGTCGCCCACCAGGTGCGAGGCGCGGATGGCGCTGCCGGCGAGCAGTTCGCGGTACATGGCGGCGGTGGCGATCTGGCCCGGCTGGCCGCGCACTTCGTGCACGCGGGCGTCGAACGGCGCGTCGCTGCCGCGGGCGGCATCGAGCGACAGGGCGCCGGTGACGATGGCCGCTTCCAGCAGGCGCTCGGCCATGAACAGGCCGTGCAGCGCCAGCGCGGTCGACACCTGGGTGCCGTTGATCAGCGCCAGGCCCTCCTTGGCCGCCAGCGTGACGACGGCGATGCCGGCGCCGTCGAGCGCCGCCTGCGCTTCCATCAGCACGCCGTCGACGCGCACCTGGCCCACTCCCAGCATGGCCAGCGTCATGTGCGCCAGCGGCGCCAGGTCGCCCGAGGCGCCCACCGAGCCCTTGGCGGGAATGGCCGGCATGATGCCGGCGTTGTAGAGCGCGATCAGGGTCTCGACGATGACGGGGCGCACGCCCGAGTAGCCGCGCGCCAGGCTGCCGATTTTCATCAGTAAAATCAGCCGCACCACCGCGTCCGACAGCAGCGCGCCCGTGCCCACCGCGTGCGACAGGATCAGGTTCGTTTGCAGTTGCTCGAGGCGGTCGTCGGCGATGCGGGTCTTGGCGAGGATGCCGAAACCGGTGTTGATGCCGTAGGCGGCGTCGCCCCTGGCGACGATGGCGCGCACGGCGGCGGCGGCCCGTTCGACGGGCGCCCAGGCGGACTGCGCCAGCGCCAGCGGCGCTCGCGCGTGCCAGGCATCGCGCAGATCGCTCAGGGTCATGGCCCCGGGGGTGAGGGTAAAAGTGGTCATGGGATCATCGGCAGGTCGAGGTGGCTGCGCTTGGCGCAGGCGATGGCGGCGGGGTAGCCGGCGTCGGCGTGGCGCATGACGCCGGAGGCGCTGTCGTTGACCAGCACGCGCGCCAGGCGCCTGGCGGCGGCGGCGCTGCCGTCGGCGACGATGACCATGCCGGCATGCTGCGAGTAGCCCATGCCGACGCCGCCGCCGTGGTGCAGCGAGACCCAGGTGGCGCCGCCGGCGGTGTTGAGCAGGGCATTGAGCAGGGGCCAGTCGGAGACGGCGTCGCTGCCGTCGCGCATGGCTTCGGTTTCGCGGTTCGGGCTGGCCACGGAACCGGTGTCGAGGTGGTCGCGGCCGATCACGATCGGCGCCTTCAGTTCGCCCGTGCGCACCATCTCGTTGAAGGCCAGGCCGGCCAGGTGGCGCTCGCCCAGCCCCAGCCAGCAGATGCGCGCCGGCAGTCCCTGGAAGTCGATCCGGTCACGCGCCATGTCGAGCCAGTGGTGGACCTGGGCGTGGTCGGGGAACAGCTGCTTGATCTTGGCGTCGGTTTTATAGATGTCCTCCGGGTCGCCCGACAGGGCCACCCAGCGGAACGGCCCGCGCCCTTCGCAGAACTGGGGGCGGATATATGCGGGCACGAAACCGGGGAAGGCAAAGGCGTCGGCCACGCCCTGATCGAAGGCGACCTGGCGGATGTTGTTGCCGTAGTCGACGACGCGGATGCCCATCGCGTGAAAGGCCAGCATGGCCTGCACGTGCACGGCGCAGGAGGCGGCGGCGGCATCGCGCAGGCGCGCGTGTTCAGTCGCGTCCTGGCGCGCCGCCTGCCATGCGGCCACGCTCCAGCCGGCCGGCAGGTAACCGTTGATCAGGTCGTGGGCCGAGGTCTGGTCGGTCACCAGGTCCGGCGCGCGGCCGCCCGCCTGCACGCGGCGCACCAGTTCGGGCAGGATCTCGGCGGCATTGCCCAACAAGCCGATCGAGACGGCCTCGCCCAGCGCGCAGTGGTGCTCGACCAGGGCGAGCGCGTCGTCCAGGTCGCGTGCCTGCTTGTCGAGGTAGCGCGTGCGCAGGCGGAAGTCGATGCTGCTTTGCTGGCATTCGATGGTCAGCGACACGGCGCCGGCAAAGCTGGCCGCCAGCGGCTGGGCGCCGCCCATGCCGCCCAGGCCCGCCGTCAGGATCCAGCGGCCGCGCCAGGAACCGCCAAAATGCTGGCGCCCTGCTTCGGCAAAGGTTTCGTAGGTGCCTTGCACGATCCCCTGGGTGCCGATATAAATCCAGCTGCCCGCCGTCATCTGGCCGTACATGAACAGGCCCTTGCGGTCGAGCTCATTGAAATGCTCCCAGGTGGCCCACTTCGGCACCAGGTTGGAATTGGCGATCAGCACGCGGGGGGCGTCGCCGTGGGTCTGGAACACGCCGACCGGCTTGCCGGACTGGATCAGCAGGGTCTGGTCGTCCTCGAGCGTGCGCAGGCACGCCAGGATCTGATCGAAGCAGGCCCAGTCGCGGGCGGCGCGGCCGATGCCGCCGTAGACGACCAGGTGCTGGGGATTTTCGGCGACGGCGGCGTCAAGATTGTTTTGCAGCATGCGGTAGGCCGCTTCTGTCTGCCAACTCTTGCAGCTGAGGGTGGCGCCGCGCGGTGCGCTCACGACGCGGGTGGGATCGAAGCGGGGATCTTGCATGTCAGCTCCTGGTGGACGGGTCTGAAACGAAGGATAAGTTGTCTATACAAGATCGTCAAGCGCTTCGATGACGGCGTGCCAGTTCGAGCAGGCGCGACAAATCTTGCGGCCAGATGGTTTCCGCAGTTTGCGCCAGATCAAGGGTCGACCACCAGCGGTGCGTACTCATGCAGTTGCGTTCGTAGTCGGTCCAGCCGGAGAAATCGACGGCGCCGTCGCTGACGGGCACCGAAAAATAATGTTCGTCGTCGCACACGCTGGCGCCGCAATCGACCTTGAACACTTGCTGGCGCCGGGCCAGCGGCGCGCCCACGGCCGCCAGGGTGCGCACGATGCCGGTTTCCTCGCGCAGTTCGCGCACGGCGGCGGCGGCCACCGCTTCGCCCGGCTCGACCCCGCCGCCCGGGGTGGCCCAGTAGCGCAGGCCAGCGAGGGCGCCGCCCCGGTGTTCGAACAGGAACAGCAGCACCCGGCCCTGCGGGTCGGTCACCAGCAGGCGCGCGGTGGGGCGGCGGCGCATCGGTTCACGGCTGGCCGCGAAAGCGCGCGCACAGGCGGAACACGGGCTCCGACAGGGGCAGGTTTTTCGCCTTGCAGTAGCGCGTGGCCAGCTTGAGCAGCTCTTTGATGTCGCGCCCGCTGGCGTGGGGGAAGGCGCCGCTGAGCGCCTCGATCAGCTCGTCCGTGAGGGCCGCGCCGAACTGCTCGCCCAGCAGCTTCCACAGGCGCAGCGCGTCGTCCTGCGTCGGCGTCTCGTAGCAGATGGTGGCGATGCAGCGCGACAGGATGGCGTCGTCGACGTCGCCGCTGCGGTTGGTGGTCATGAACAGCAGGCCGTCGAAATACTCGAGCGTGCGCAGGAACTCGGCGACGATGGCGTTGTGTTCGAGGTCGTTGTCGCGCCGGCGGATGTACACGTCGGCTTCGTCGAGCAGGATGATGGCCTGCCAGCGCATGGCGCGGTGCAAGATGCCCGTCAGGGTGGCGCCCACCGAGGCCGCCGTTGTTCCCAGCTGGCCCGAGTGGACACGGTACAGGGGTTTGCCCACCACCTCGGCGTAGATTTCGGCAGTGAGGGTCTTGCCCAGGCCCGGCGCGCCCTGGCACAGGATGGTGGTGCCGCCCGATTTACCGGGCACCACGTCTTCCGTAAAAACGTCCAGGTTCGCCGTGAGAATGTCGATCAGGTCGCGGTGGTGGCTGGGCAGCACCAGCTTGTCGCGCAAGGCGGGCCGGTACTGGTAGGGCTGCAGGTGCTGCACGTGGACCCGGATGGCGCGGTGCCATTCGAGATGGAACAGGTGGATATAGCAGTGCAGCGGGATGCGCTCGAAGCCCTCGCCGATGCCGGCGGCGCGCCAGAAATCGGCGTCGCTGGCGGTGTCGAAGCGGCGCTCGAGCAGTGCTTCGTCGTTGACGCAGCGGGCGCCGCCCGGGGCGGCGATGCGACGCAGTTGCAGCTGGCCCCTGGCGCCGTCGTCCTCGACAAAGCCGCCGTGGCGGGCGACGAACTGGGCCCCGAAGCGGGGCTGGTAGCGCACGAACAGCGCGGCGTGGCCCTCGTATTCGCGCTTGAATTCGGCGCATTCCTTGTAAAAGCCGAATTCGGCCAGCAGCGCCGGAATGCTGCGGTTGACGATATCGTGGCGGTTGATCACCAGCGAGTACGACATGCCGGAACGGCGCTGGGCGGGGTCGGTGTGCGCCGCGTTGGCCGCGTCCATGGTATTGGCCAGCAGGTCCACCACCACGTAGGGGCGGCCCTGGTCGGGCTCGACGTAACGCAGGCGCTGCACCAGCCAGGGCAGCAGGGTGCCGTCCTTGTTGCGGCGGTACAGCCAGCCGTCGATCAGGTCGCGCGCCAGGTAGGCCACCAGGCCCGGCACCAGCTGGTCGAGGGCGGGGATGGGGCGCGCCTGCGGGGCGTTATAGATGTTATCGAGCGCCAGCATCTGGAACATCAGCGCGCGCTCGTTGCCCGTTTTGCTCAGGGCGTACAGGGTGTTGAGGGCGGCGGCGTCGAACAGGGCGCTGGGCACGACGATGTCGCCGTGGCAGGCGCCAAATTCGCCCAGCCGGCGCGCCAGCGGCGAGTCGGCCGCGATGGCGCCCAGCAGGGGCTTGACGAGCGATTCGGGGATCTCAAAGTCCATGCGCGGTCCTGATCGGCTAACGGTTAATGGTCCAGGTAAAAGTCGACGGCCAGTGCCACGATGGGCGGCGCGATCACGTGCAGGCCGTTGAACTCGACATAGCGCACGTCGTAACCGGCCGCCTGCAGGCTGGCCGCGTTGGCGCGCCCGCTGGTGGCGATCGGCAGTTGTTCGTCGACCAGGCCATGGGCGATGAACACGCGCGGCGCCCCGTGCTGGCGGAAGATATTCATGAAGCCGCCGGAAAAAGCGATCACGTGGCTGACCACGTCGCCATTGGTGATGCCGGTCGAGAGGGCGTAACTGGCGCCGTCGGAAAAGCCGGCGAAGGCCAGCCGCGCCACGTCGATGCGGTAGTGCTGCGCCACCAGCCGCAGCGCCGCCTGCAGGCGCGCCAGGTCGGGGCCGTGGCCGCCGATGACGATGTCCCAGGTGGCAAACGTGGCGTGCGGCGCGAGCACCAGGAACTGGCCCCGCTCGGCGTGTTCTTCGATAAACGGCAGCACCTTTTCGGGGAAGCCGCCGGCGCCGTGGAAGAACACCAGCAGGGGCACGGGGGCGTCAATGCGCAGGCCGGCGGGGACGAACAGCACGGCGTCGCGCCCGGCGGACAGGCCCAGCCGATGGCGCCCCGGCGCCAGCGCGCCAGCGGCGGGATCGATGGCGGCAAGCGCGGCGGCGCTGAGCGTCATGCGCCCCAGCAGGGAGGGATCGAGCTCGAGCATGATGGCTTTCTCCTTGTTGCCAGCCTTATTTTTTCAAAAATACCTGCTTGCCCGCCACCCAGGTCTGCAGCACGCCGATCTTGCCGATGTCGGCCGGCGCGATCGTAAACAGGTCGCGGTCGATGACGATGAAGTCGGCCCACTTGCCCGCTTCGAGCGAGCCGACCTGGTTTTCCTGGTGGCCGGCGAAAGCGGCGTCCAGGGTGAAGCAGCGGAACGCCTCGGGCAAGGTCATCGCCTGCTCCTTGTGCCAGCCACCGGCGGGCACACCGGCGCCGTTCTGGCGGGTGACGGCGGCGTGGATGCCGTAGAAGGGATTGGGCGACTCGACGGGGAAATCGGAGCCGCAGGCGATGCGCGAGCCCTGCTTGAGGAAGGTGCGCCAGGCGTAGGCGCCCTTGATGCGCTCGGCGCCCACGCGCTGCTCGGCCATGTTCATGTCCGAGGTGGCGTGGGTCGGCTGCATCGAGGGGATCACGCCGGCCTGGCGAAAGCGGGCAATGTCGGGCAAGGCCACCACCTGCGCGTGTTCGATGCGGTGACGCAGGCCGCTGGTGGCGGTCTTGCCGATCAGTTCCTGGTAGCCGTCGAGTATCTGGCGGTTGCCGGCGTCGCCGATGGCGTGCACATTGACCTGGTAGCCCTTCTTCATGGCCTTTTCCATCATGGCGCGCATCTGGGCGTCGCTCTTGAACAGCAGGCCGTGCGAGGTCGGCTCGTCGCTGTAGGGGGCGATCAGGGCGGCGCCGCGGCTGCCCAGCGCGCCGTCCGAGTACAGCTTGACGGCGCGCAGCGCGTACATGTCGTTGGCGTAGGTTTTCAGGGGGCCTTTGGCGGCCAGCACGTCGAAGTCGCGCTCGGTGCCGCCGATCATGGCGTAGACGCGGGCGCTCAGTTTGCCGTTGTCGGCGTAGTCGCGGTAGAGGGCGTCGCTGGCCACATCGATGCCGGCGTCGTGCACGGTGGTCAGGCCGACGCGGGCGATTTCCGCCAGTGCGCGCTCGAGCACCAGCCGGGCCTGGGCTTCGCTCTGGGGCGGCAGCACTTTTTCGACCAGTTCCTTGGCCGCGTCGACCAGGATGCCGGTGGCATTGCCGGCGCTGTCGCGGATGATCTTGCCGCCCACCGGATCGGCGGTGGCCTTGGTGATGCCGGCCAGTTTCAGCGCGGCGCTGTTGGCCCAGCCGGCGTGGCCATCGACCCGCTCGAGCCAGACGGGGCGCCGGGGCACGACCTTGTCAAGTTCGGCCGCGGTGGGGAAGCGGCCCAGCTTCCACACTTCCTGGTTCCAGCCCCGTCCCCGCAGCCAGGCGCTGTCGTCGCCCGGATTGGCGCGCGCGTAGGCGGCCGTCGCCTTGAGGGCGTCGGCCAGGTTGACGCTGGCCGACAGGTCAAGCTCGGTGAGCATCTGGCCCAGGCCGAACACGTGGCCGTGGGCGTCGATCAGGCCCGGCAGCACGGTCTGGCCCTGCAGGTCGATGTGGCGCGCGCCTGGCGCCCTGGCCGCCACCTGGGCGGCGCTGCCGACCGAGATGATGCGGCCGGCGTCGTCGAACGCGAGCGAGCTGAAACGCACCAGTTCATTCTTGCTGTTGAGGGTGTAACCGTTGGCGCGGTCAAGGACGGTGGCCGCATGGGCGGCCGACAGCAATGCCAGCGGGGCAAGGACAAACAGGGGCATCAGGCGCATCGAATCATCTCCAGGTAGCGGGCGCGGCAGCGCGAACTCAGAGTGTACCCGCCTACGCGGCGTCGTGAAAGATGATCCCGAGCGTGTGGCGCGCGCCGCTGCGAATGCGGCTCACGCCATGGCGCATCGCCACCCGGTACGGCCCGCGCGCACCGTTGACGGGGCGCAGATTGACGGGAAAGATCACCGCGTCGCCCCGCTCCAGCGGCACCACCTCGACGCGCGACTGCATGCGCGGGCGCTGCTCGGTGAGCACCAGTTCGCCGCCGGTAAAATCGCTGCCCGGCTGCGACAGCAGCACCACCAGCTGGAGCGGAAACAGCTGCTCGCCATACAGGTCCTGGTGCAGGCAGTTGTAGTCGCCTTCCCCGTACTGCAACAGCAAGGGGGTGGGGCGGCGCTGGCCGGCCGCGTGGCAGCGGGCGATCAAGCCCGCGTGCGCGGCGGGAAAGCGGCTGTCGATGCCCAGGGCGGCGTGCCAGTCGTTGGCGATCGCCGCCAGCGGCCCATACAACTGCTCGCGCAGGCGCGCCACCAGGTCCGGCAGCGGATAGGCAAAATACTGGTACTCGCCGCGGCCAAAGCCGTGGCGCTCCATCACCACCCGGCTGCGAAACAGGGCGCGTTCGGCATAGCTGGCGGCAAGCGCGGCGCAGGCGGCGGCGTCGAGCAGTGCGGGCACGACGGCGCAACCGTGGGCGTCGAGCCGTTCACGAATGGCATCCCAGTCCAGCGCGGCGGGCGTCATGGCGCCGCTGGCACGGGCACGGGCACGGCCTGGGCCGCTTCGCGCTCGAGCAGGGCAGCCTTGCGTTCGACGCCCCAGCGGTAGCCGGACATGGACCCATCCTGGCGCACCACCCGGTGGCAGGGAATGGCCACGGCGAGCGGGTTGGCGGCGCAGGCGCCGGCGATGGCGCGGGCGCCGCCGGCCACGCCGAGCCGCTCGGCCAGCGCGCCATAGCTGACCGTCTCGCCGCCAGGAATGGCACGCAAGGCCTGCCAGACGCGCTGCTGGAAGGCGGTGCCGCGCACATCGAGCGGCAGGTCCAGGCCCAGGCCGGGCTGCTCGACCAGGCCGACCACGCGGGCGACGATGGCCTCGAAGTGGCCGTCCGCGCCGCGCAGTTCGGCGCGGGGAAAGCGGTCCTGCAGGTCGCGCACCAGCACGTCCGGGTCGTCGCCCATGAGAATGGCGCAGATGCCGATCTCGCTCGCCGCCACCAGGATCGCCCCCAGCGAGCACGCGCCGATGGCAAACACCATGCTGGCACCGGCGCCACCGGCCCGGTACGCCGCCGGCCGCATGCCCAGAATGGCATCGGCGCCCGCATAAAACCGCCCGCTCGACTGGTAGCCGGCGGCGTAGATGGCATCGGTCACCGAGCCCGCTTGCGTCAGCGCCTGCTGCACCCGGCGGGTCCTGGCGGCGGCCGCGTAGGCCTTCGGGGTGATGCCCGTGTGGGCCTTGAAGATGCGGTGAAAGTGAAAGCGGCTCATGGCGCCGGCGGCGGCGATGGCCTCGAGGTCGAGCACCGCGTCGGCGGCGGCGCTGTCGATCATGCGGCAGGCGGCGGCGATGGCCTCGAGGTCGAGCACCGCGTCGGCGGCGGCGCTGTCGATCATGCGGCAGGCGGCGGCGACGGCGGCGGCGTGGCGTTCGGCCAGCGGCGGCTGGTCCGGCTTGCAGCGCAGGCAGGGCCGGAAGCCCGCCGCCAGCGCCGCGCTCACGCTGGCGTGAAAGGCGACGTTGCGGCGCAGGGGTGGCCGGGCGCCGCACGAGGGCCGGCAAAACACCCCCGTGCTGGCTACCGAATACCAGAAGCGCCCGTCCATGCGGGCGTCGCGCCGCAATACGCCAGCCCAGCAGGCGTCGGCGTCGGTGGCGTCGGTCTTATATAGTGTGTCGTCGATCATGCGGTCCATGGCGCTCTCCTTGTCCGGTACCAGCGCAGGATGGACCGTCGCGCGCCGTGCCGCACCCCGGGTCTTGCTTTTGAATTCAAATGCTAGAATCGGCCCCATTCGGCCCCGTCGCGGCGTGCCGCCGTTTCACCCCGGAGAGTAGTGTGGATCACCCGAACGCGCAAGAGAGCACCCCGATTTTCCAGCGCATCAAGGATTACCTCGTTGCCGAGATCGCCGCCGGCCGCTGGAAAGAGGGCGAGGTGGTGCCGTCCGAGCAGGCGCTGGTGCGCCAGTTCGGCGTCTCGCGCATGACCGTCAACCGCGCCGTGCGCGAGCTGACGGCCGAGCAGGTGCTGACGCGCCGCCAGGGCTCGGGCACCTTCGTGGCGCCGAAAAAATACCAGGCGACGCTGGTGGAAATCAAGAGTATCGCCGAAGAAATCCGCGCCCGCGGCCACGTCCACGCCAGCCGCCTGCACCTGCTGGCCGAAGAGCGCGCCAGCGAGGCGCTGGCGCGCCGCTTCGCGCTGGCCGCCGGCAGCGCGCTGTTTCACTCCGTCATCGTCCACTTTGAAAATGGCAAACCCATCCAGGTCGAGGACCGCTGGGTCAATCCGGCCAGCGCGCCCGCCTATTTGCAGCAGGATTACGCCCGCATCACCCCGAATGAGCACCTGATGCAGGCGGCGCCCCTGCAAGGGGCCAGCTACAGCATCGAGGCGCTGGCCGCGCCCAAAGAGGTGGCGCAGATGCTGGCGATCGACGCCAACGCCAGTTGCCTGGTGCTCAAGCGCACCACCACTTCGGGCGGCAGCGTGGCCTCGGTGGTGACGATGTGGCACCCGGGCGATCTGTACCAGTACACGGGCAGCGTGGCTTGAGCGGTTTTACATAAACTTCAACTTTTGTGCGGCGCCCCGCCCCCCAAGTAAAAAATCGGTTATTATTTCTATCAATATCCCGCCCGACGCCTCTTCCTCTTCCCCCACTTATTGAATTCGCGTGTTTCGTCGCCACCATAAGTGTTGCAATTACGTTGACACAACGTGTGCAAAATCAGAAGCTGGACGGCCCACCGCCAGGCATAATTTTCACCTTACCCTCGATTGAGGAAAAAATAACATGAGCGAAAATATCAAACACATTACCGACGCATCCTTCGAAGCCGACGTCCTCAAATCCGAGCGTCCGGTGCTGGTTGACTTCTGGGCGGAGTGGTGCGGTCCCTGCAAGGCCATCGGTCCCATCCTGGAAGAAGTGGCCAAGGAATACGACGGCAAGATCCTGATCGCCAAGATGGACGTCGACGCCAACCAGGCCGTACCGGCCAAGTTCGGCATCCGCGGCATCCCCACCCTGATTTTGTTCAAGAACGGTGTCGCTGCGGCGCAAAAAGTCGGCGCCCTGGCCAAAGGCCAATTGACCTCGTTCATCGACAGCAACATCTGATATGATGACGCGATTCCGGCGCGCCCGCGTCGGAATCTGATGTGGACGGGTGTGGCGCACTCGCCTGCCTCCCCTTGATCAACCCACGTAGTTCCCTCCCCTACCTTACTTTCCCGTCACGGGACTCAACACATGCACTTATCTGAACTGAAGGCAATGCACGTCTCGGCACTTCTCGAGATGGCAATTGGCCTCGACATCGACAACGCGGCCCGCTTGCGCAAACAGGAACTGATGTTTGCGATCCTGAAAAAGCGCGCAAAGTCCGGTGAACAAATTTTTGGCGACGGCGCCCTCGAAGTGCTGCCGGACGGCTTCGGCTTCCTGCGCTCGCCCGACGCCTCCTACATGGCCTCGACGGACGACATCTATATCTCGCCGTCGCAGATCCGCCGCTTCAACCTGCACACCGGCGACTCGATCGAAGGCGAAGTGCGCACCCCGAAAGACGGCGAGCGCTACTTTGCACTGGTCAAGGTCGACAAGGTCAACGGCGAGTCGCCCGAAGCGTCGAAGCACCGCATCCTGTTCGAGAACCTGACCCCGCTGCACCCGAACGAGCCCTTGCGCCTCGAGCGCGAAATGATGGGCCAGGAAAACATCACGGGCCGCATCATCGACCTGATCGCACCGATTGGCAAGGGCCAGCGCGGCCTGCTGGTGGCGTCGCCCAAATCGGGTAAATCGGTCATCCTGCAGCACATGGCGCACGCGATCACCGCGAACCATCCTGACTGCACCCTGATCGTCCTGCTGATCGACGAGCGCCCGGAAGAAGTGACGGAAATGCAGCGCTCGGTGCGCGGCGAAGTGGTCGCCTCCACGTTCGATGAGCCCGCCACCCGCCACGTGCAGGTCGCCGAGATGGTGCTGGAAAAAGCCAAGCGCCTGGTCGAAATGAAAAAAGACGTGGTGATCCTGCTCGACTCGATCACCCGCCTGGCGCGCGCTTACAACACCGTCATCCCTGCCTCCGGCAAGGTGCTCACCGGTGGTGTCGACGCCAACGCCCTGCAGCGCCCGAAACGCTTCTTCGGCGCCGCCCGAAACATCGAAGAAGGCGGCTCGCTGACCATCATCGCCACCGCCCTGATCGAAACCGGTTCGCGCATGGACGACGTGATTTTCGAGGAATTCAAGGGCACCGGCAACATGGAAGTCCACCTCGAGCGCCGCCTGGCCGAGAAGCGGGTCTATCCGGCAATCAACCTGAACAAATCGGGTACCCGCCGCGAAGAACTGCTGATCAAGCCCGACCAGCTGCAAAAAATCTGGATTCTGCGCAAGTTGCTGTACTCGATGGACGAGATCGAAGCGATGGAGTTCATCCTCGACAAGATGAAGGCGACCAAGAACAACAATGAATTTTTTGACTTGATGCGCCGCGGCGGCTAAACCCGCTCGCCAATACAAGGACACTGCGGTGTCCTTTTTTTTGGTGACTGCACCGCGAAATGCTTGTACAATCGCGGGTTGCAGTATTTAACCCCCAGGCAAGTGAGCGGCAATCGGGTCACGAGGCAAGACGATCGACGAAGTGCTGTTTGGCTACCGACACTAATGAGGCAAGACCATGCGTAAAGATATCCACCCAGATTACCGCGATGTTGTGTTCCACGACGTCTCCTGCGACTTCAAATTCGTCTCCCGCTCGACCATCCAGACCCGTGACAAAATTACCCACGACGGTAAAGAGTACCCACTGGTGAAGATCGAGGTCTCGGCTGAATCGCACCCGTTCTACACCGGCAAGCACAAGATCGTCGACACCGCCGGCCGCGTCGAGAAATTCCGCCAGAAATTCGGCACCGTCGGTTCG
Organism: Massilia sp. DWR3-1-1; assembly: GCF_049898325.1. Lineage (NCBI taxonomy): Bacteria > Pseudomonadati > Pseudomonadota > Betaproteobacteria > Burkholderiales > Oxalobacteraceae > Massilia > Massilia sp. DWR3-1-1. Next base: position 200,906 of record NZ_JAFCXL010000001.1, read on the forward strand.
AAAACCGCAGTCGCCAACGGCTAAGTTGTTACAAGCCGATAAAAAAAGCAGCTACGGCTGCTTTTTTTTCGCGGATACTACGCACTATCAGAAATCTGGGCCGTGCCCGCCACCTAATTGCCGATGAAGCCAGTCCGCCTCCCTGCCGCCGCCACCCTCGCCCTGCCCCGCTGGGCCGTTTTCGGCCTCGGCCTGCTGTACATCCTGCCGGGCCTGATCGGGCGCGATCCATGGAAGGACGATGCGGCCAGTTTCGGCATCATGTGGACCATGGCGCATGGCGGCCTGAACGACTGGCTGCTGCCCAATATCGCCGGCCTGGCGGTGCCCGACGAGGGCCCGCTGGCATTCTGGCTGGGCGCGCTGTGCATCAAGCTGTTCGGCTGGCTGCTGGGCGACGTCATGGCCGCGCGCGTGTCGACTATCGGCATTTTCGTGATCGGCGCGCTGTCGGTCTGGTACGCCAGCTTTCACCTGGGCCGGCGCGCCGACGCCCAGCCCCTGCGCCTGGCCTTCGGCGGCCAGCCCGAACCGAACGACTACGGCCGCACCCTGGCCGACACCGCCCTGCTGATCTACCTGGGCTGCCTGGGCCTGCTGCTGCACAGCCACGAGACGCTGGCGGTGACCTTGCAGGGCTCGCTGCTGGCCTTCTTCGTCTACCGCGCCACCCGCTACGTGGAGGCGGCCAGCAGCGGCAATGCCATGCTGGTCGGGGTCGCGCTGGGCGGCCTGACCTTGACGCGTGGCTGGCTGCCGCCCGCGGTGCTGCTGCTGGCGCTGTTTTTCTGCACCCGTTTCCTCAACATCGCCGCCGCCATCACCCTGCGCGACATGGCGGTGGCGGCCCTGGTGGCCCTGCTGCTGTCCCTGCTGTGGATCGTGCCGGCGACCGTGCTGCAACCCTACGGCGCCTCGCCGGTGGCGGGCTGGCTGGCCTGGAACGCCAGCCAGATGGGCTTACCCAACTGGCACTCGCTCAAATACCTGTGCCGCGTCGGCATGTGGTTTTTCTGGCCCGCCTGGCCGTTCGCGCTGTGGGCGATCTACGCCTGGCGCCGCCAGCACCACCTGCTGCACATCGTCGTGCCGCTCAGCTTTGTCGGTGCGCTGACGCTGCTGGTGCTGTGCGATCCGGCGCCGGAAAACGGCGACCTGCTCAAGCTGCTGGCGCCCCTGTCGATCATGGCCGCGTTCGGCCTGCCGGCGATGAAACGGGGCGCCATCAATGCCATCGACTGGTTTTCGGTGATGGTGCTGACCATGATTGCCATCGGCGTGTGGGTGTTCTGGCTGGGCATGATGACGGGCTGGCCGGCGCAGTTTTCGCGCAACGCGACCAGGCTGCTGCCCGACTTCCATCCCCAGTTCGAGCTGGCCGGCTTCGTGGTGGCCGCTTGCGCCACCATCGGCTGGTTCTTCCTCGTGCACTGGCGCATTTCGCGCCACCCGGCCGTGCTGTGGCGCGCGGTGGTGCTGTCTTCGGGCGGCCTGATCCTGTTCTGGGTCCTGCTGATGACCTTGATGCTGCCGGCGCTCAACTACGGCAAGAGCTACCGCAGCGTGGCGCAGCAGATCGCCGCCCACTTGCCGGCAGGGGGCGGCTGCATCATCACCAATGTCGCGCCGGCCCAGCGCGCGTCGTTCGCCTATTTTGGCGGTCTCGATTTTGCCGGCCTGCGGCACCAGCAGTGCCAGCTGTTGCTGCTGCAAGACAGCATCCACCTGGGCGACGACGGCGAGATCGAACAGGCCTTCCGCGGCCGCCAGTGGGCGCCCTTGTGGGAAGGGCGCCGCGCCATCGACCGCGACGAGCGTTTCCGCCTGTACCGCCGGGTCGATGCGCCCGCCGGCGAAGTGCTGCCCGTGCTGCGGCCGTCGACGGCCAGGCTGGCGCCGCACTGACGGGCGCCGGCGCACGCCGAGCCGGGCGGATTGCTCACGCCGCTTGAGAAATATCAATTCGCCATCGTCATTGGCGTCGAGAATGAAACCTTCGTTGTCACTGTTCGAAGGAGCGCGCCATGAAAAGCGTATCGCTGTCGCAGGTCGTCCGCGCGCAGTCGCCGTACCGGCTGGCCAGCCCCGTGCAGTCGTGGCGCGAACTGGTGGCGCTGACGCTGACCTTGTCGGCGGGCCTGGCGCTGCTCACGGTGCTCCTGATGATGTTCGACCCTCTCGCCCCGGCTGCCTGGATCGTGATCCCGGTGCTGCTGGGCGGCTCGCTGCCCTTGTTTGCCGCCTTGCCCGGCCAGTTCGATGTCGTCACCCGCTTCGACGCCAGCCATCTGCTCGGCACACTCGATGCGAGCCTGGGCGACATGGGCTATCGGCCCGCCGCGAGTGCGAGCGCGGACGCGGGCGCCGCCACCCGCTGCTACCAGCGCCCCGCCGGCCTGTTCCACTGGAAAGAGCGCACCATCTCGCTGTCCGTCCAGCAGCACGCCATCACCGTCGGCGGCCCGCTGCCAGCCCTGCGCCAGCTCAAACATCGGCTGGCACCATAAAACCCTCGTTTTCTGCGCTCGCCTCGTCTATAATGCGTGGCTTGCGTTTGACGTGCTGTAATGCTGCCCGGATGGTGGAACTGGTAGACACAGCAGACTCAAAATCTGCCGCTTCGCGGCGTGCCGGTTCGATTCCGGCTCTGGGCACCATAACCTCACGTTACCAAGCGCTAAGTAGTATCAAAACCCGCCCTTCTCATAGGACAGCGGGTTTTTTTACGTCTTACGCTGTTGCATTAAAGGTCATGGTATATCATCGTTTGGAGGGTACTTTTGTTGGTACCTGCAAAATCTGCCAAAGCAGATACCAACACGAAGGCCAATATGCCACTGATCGATACCTTCCTGCGCAACGTAAAACACAGCGGCGCACCTGCTGGCGACAAGCACACTGACGGCCAGGGGATGCACCTGCTGGCACCAGCCTTTGAACGCACAGTCTGTACTTGCTTGTATCAAATACCCGCCCAGCGCTCAGCCCGGCGGGTTTTTTGTTGCCCGCGATTTTATCAGTCCTGTTTCACCACCAGCATCGCCGCCGCCAGGTCTTCCAGTGCGCTGCCGACCGATTTGAACACCGTCTTCTCGCGGGCGTCGCGGCGCCCGCCCCGCTCGCCCCGGCACAGTTGCGCCAGGGTGCCGCGGATGTCCGCTTCGCCGAACACGCCACGCGCCATCGGGCCCAGCAAGTCGCCCGCCTTTTGCAGCGCTTCGGCCGTGTCGACGTAAATGCCGGCGCCGGCAAAACAGGCGTCGTCCGCTTCCACCATCTGCGGCGTAAAACCGCCGATCAGGTCGAGGTGGCTGCCCGGCGGCAGCCAGTCGCCGTGGATCAGGGGCGCGCTCGACAGGGTGGCGCAACTGACGATGTCGGCCCGCCGCACCGCCCCTTGCAGATCGGTCACGCTGTGCGCCGCCAGGCCCTGCGCGCGCAGCGCCGCCGCCAGCGTGGCGGCGGCCTCGGGCTTGCGGCTCCACAGCTCGATCTGGCGCAGCGGCAGCACCGCGCTGTAGGCGTGGGCCAGCAGGCTGGCCACGCGGCCCGCGCCCACCACAAGCAGGCGCGTGGCGTCGGCGCGCGCCAGGTGGCGCGCCGCCAGCGCGGAGGCGGCGGCGGTGCGGCGTGACGTGATTTCATTGCCGTCGATCGACGCCAGCGGCGCGCCGGTGGCGGCGTCGTACAGCACGTAAGTGGAAAACAGGCCGGGCAAGCCCCGTGCGCTGTTGTCAGGGAAGATATTGACCGTCTTGATGCCCAGATAGCGCTGCTGCCAGGCCGGCATGATCAGGCTGGTGCCCAGCTCGCCGATGCGGTGGACGTGGCGTGGCGGCACCGTGCAGCCCTCGACAAACAGGGCGTCGAGGGCGTCGATCAGGGCATCGAAGGGCAAGGCCGCGCGGGTGGCGGCGGCGTCGAAATACTTCATGGCCGGGGACGCTGCACGTCCACCCATTTTTCGTATTTCAGGTCGATGCGGCGCATGGTGCCATCGCGGTTCATGGCCTTCACGGCCGTGTTCATGCGGGCCACCAGCGACGCCGGCACGCCCCGGTTGCACGCCAGGTAGACGCTCACCTTGTTGAACGTGAGGACAGGCACGATCTTGCTGGCCCAGTCAAAATGCTGCAGGGCGGCATGACCACGCTTGAGGCCGGCCGCCCACAGGTCGATGCGGTCCATCAGCAGCTTGTCGGGATTGAGCAGGTCGTTGGGGGCCGGATCGACCTGGAAGCCGCGCGCGCGCAGATAACTGTCGCGCACGTCGCCATTGTAGGTGCCGATGCGCAGCGGGCGGGCGTCTTCCAGGGTGCGCAGGTGGTAGACGCGGTCGGCGCGGCCCAGCAATACCCACTCGGCCTCGTCGGTCGGGCCGACCCAGCGAAACAGCGCTTCGCGCTCGGGCGTGCGGGTGGTGGAAAACAGGCACGCATCGGGGCGGCGCTGCAGTTCCAGGTAGGCCCGTTTCCACGGCAACAGTTCCATGCTGTAGGCCGTGCCCGTCCGGGCCATGATGTCGGCGACTTTTTCGGTGCCACTGCCCACCACTTGTTGGCCGTCCAACATGCTGATCGGGGGCGATGATTCCGTCATCAGGTACAACTGCGGCGGCGCGGTCGCGGCCATGCAGCCCAGTGTCGCACTGCCCAGGCATACCGTCAGCACCGCTGTGTTCCACCCCATTGCCATCCCCATTTGGCGCCGGGCAAGCGCCCGCTGGCCCAAGCATAGCAGTATTGCAGGCGGTGAAGCGTCTGGCACCATCGCCTACTGCTCGCGCGCCACCCCGTGCCGGGCCACGGCGGCGTCCGCATGGCGCGTCACCAGTTCCCGGTACAGCGCCATGTAGTTGCTGGCCATGCGTTCGGCGGTGAACAGTGTGGTGTAGCGCTCGGCAGCGCGCCGGCCCATGGCGTGGGCGCGCGCGGGATCGTTCCACAAGCTCACCATGGCATCCCGGAAGGCCATGGCGTCGCTGGGTGGCACCACCAGTCCCGTTTCGTCATGCACATTGATGTAGGACGTGCCGGTGCCGATTTCGCTGGATATGAGCGGTTTGCCGTACATGGCCCCCTCCAGCAGGGAAATGCCGAACGCTTCCGAGCGCAGGTGCGAGGGAAACACCATGGCGTAGCACAAGGTCAGCAGGGCCACCTTGTCGGCATCGTCGAGAAAGCCCAGAAACAGCACATGGGTCAGGCCCAGCCGCAAGGCATGCGCCTTCAGTTCGGCTTCGATGGGGCCGGCGCCGACGATGACCACCGGGTAGTCCAGGTCAGCCACGGCGTCGAGCAGGATGTGCAGTCCCTTGTAATAGCGCAGCACCCCCACGAACAGAAAAAACTTCGTGCCCACCACGGCGCGCCACTTGTCCAGCAAGGCAGCGTCCGGCGCCGGATAGGTCGATTGATCGAGCCCGTAGGTAATGACACGGGTCTTGTCGCGGTAACGGTCCAGCACCGTCGAGGTGGCCAGGTAATTGGGCGACGTTGCCACGATCGTGTCCACGCTTTGCAGAAACTTGCGCTTGAGCGGGGTGTACAGGCGCAACAGGGTGCGTTGGCGCACGATATCGGAGTGGTAGGTCAGCACCGTCGGCTTGTTGATGCCGGCAATAAAGTGGACCAGGTCCATGAAGGGCCACGGAAAATGGTAGTGAACAACATCGGCCTGCGCCGCAAGGCGCTTGAGTTCGCCAAAGGCGGCCACGGCCATGCCGGTCGAGGCGATATTCAGGTCGCGATGGACGCGGTGGATGGTGTGGCCCTCGAACGCAATGGGCGCCAGATCGTCGCTGGCGGTCAGGGTCAGCACGTCGTTGCGGGCGCCGATGCGCCCCGTGCCCACGCAAATTTGCCGGATGACCTGTTCCACGCCCCCCATCGAGTCGGGAAAATAGTCTTTATAGAAATGAAGTATACGCATGTGTTTGCCCGTTGGTGCGCCGCTGCGTGTCAGCGCGATAAAACCTGGTGATAGACGGCGGCGGTCTGGCGCGCCGCTGCGCGCCAGGTCAGGACGGCCGCGCGCTCGAGACCGGCGGCAATGCAGCGCGCGCGCAAGGCAGGTTCATCGAGCAGGGCGCGCATCGCGGCGGCCATCGCGCCCACGTCGCGGGGATCGACTTCGAGGGCCGCGCCAGCGCTGACCTCGGGCAAGGAGGAACTGTTCGACGTCACCACCGGCACGCCGGCGCCCATCGCTTCGACCACGGGAATGCCGAAGCCTTCGTACAGGGACGGAAAGACGAACACGGCGGCGCCGGCATACACGTGGCGCAAGGCCCTGTGCTCGGTCAGCGCATCGAGCCAGACGATGTGCTCGCCCCGTTCACGGGCGCCGGCCAGGCGCCGCACCGTCGCTTCGCTGCGCGCGCCGGCGGCGCCGACCAGCACCAGTTGGTGGGCGGCGCGGATGGCCGCCGGCAGCGATTCCCACGCATCGATGAGGCGGTCGACATTCTTGCGGGGCTGCAAAGTGCCGACAAACAAAAAATACCCTGCCCGCAAGCCGTTGGCGGCCAGGGTGGCGCGCACCGCGGCCGGATCGGGGGGCGTCTGCCAGTCGTCGTCGATGCCGCAGGGCACCACGCTGATCCGGGTGGGGTCGATGCCGAAACACGACACCAGTTCATCGACGGCAAAATGGGACAGGGCGATGACATGGTCGGCCTTGCGGCTGGCGCTGCGCTGCAGCCAGTTTTTGAGGCTGCGCAGGCGCGGATTGCACCACTCGGGATGGCTGATCGGCAAAGCGTCGTGCAAACTGGCGACCTGCGGACAGTCCATCCGCACCAGCCGATAATCGGGCGCATGAAAGATATCGACCGGCATGTGCATGCGGTGTACGGCGGGCGTGAGCAAGTCGCGCAGGGTGGCCGCTTCGAACGATTGCGGCAGCGCCTGGCCAACCGTGACGGCAGCGCCGTCGGCGCCCCAGCGCGGGTAGGAAAATCCCGTCACGTGGCAGCCGGCGTCGGGCAGGTGACGGCGCAGCGCCGTCGTGTAGACGCCAATGCCGTCCTGGCGCCCACCGTTGAACAAGGGCTCGATCATGGTGGTGCCCAGACCGACGCGCAACACACTCACGCTTCGACCATCCAGCGCAAGGTGGTGGCCAGCGGCACGGCGTCGATGGGACCGATCGCCTCGATCAGTTTGGCATTGCTGCCGGCCAGGGTCAGCACATCGTTGGCGCGCACGAAGGCGGGGTTGACGCTCACCGCGATGCGGTAGCCGGCGATGTCGGCGAGCAGGTCGAGCGCGCCTTGCAAGGACACGGACTGGCCCGAACAAATATTGTAGACCTGGCCCGGCTGCCCCGTCTCGAGCAGGCGCTGGTAGCAGGTCGCCACCGTGCGCACGTCGGAGAAATCGCGGGCAATGGCCAACTGGCCCAGTTCGATGGCAGGCGCGCGGCGGCGGACATGGTCGACCATTTTCGCCAGCAGAAACCGCGCGTCCTGGCCCACGCCCGTGTAATTGAACGGCCGCACGATCACGATCGGCAGGCGGTCCATCCACAGCCGCGCCATGTATTCCATGGCCAGCTTGGAGACGGCGTAGTCGTTGGCCGGCGCCGGCGCCTGGCTTTCGGTGATCAGGCCGACGTCGGCATTGCCGTAGATATTCGCCGACGACGCCAGCACGACCTTTGAACAGCGGTGGGGCGCGGCGGCAAGGGCAGCCAGCAGATTGCGGGTGGCGCCGATATTGACGCGGTAGATGACATCGACATCGGCATGCGCCACGAAGGAAATGGCGGCAAGGTGGACGACGACGTCGGGCTGCACCTGCGCCACCACGGCGCCCACGGCGGCGGCGTCAGCGAGGTCGACGGCGAACTGGTCGATGCCGGCCGGCTGATCGGCACGCACGGTACCGAACACCCGGTAGCCGGCTTGCTTGAGCGCATTGACAACGTAGACGCCCGTAAAACCGCTCACGCCAGTGACCAGGGCCCGCTTGCCGGCGCCGGCGCCGGGGGCGGAAAGGGCCGCCATATCAGAAGGAAAAGCCGGCTTTGTTGCGGCGCAAATCGGCCTCGACCATCATGGCGGCCAACTGCTCGAGCGTGGTGCTGGGCTCCCAGCCCAGCACCTTGCGCGCCTTGGCCGGATCGCCGATGAGCAATTCGACTTCCGCCGGGCGGTAGAACTTCGGACTGATGCGCACGAGCTGCTTGCCGCTGCGGGCGCAGAAGCCGCCCTCGTCCTCGGCCTTGCCACGCCACTCGATGGCCACATCGGCGGCCTCGAAGGCGATCCGGACGAAGTCGCGCACGGTCTCGGTGCGGTTGGTCGCCAGCACGAAGGTGTCGGCTTGCTCGGCCTGCAAGATGCGCCACATGCCTTCGACGTATTCCTTGGCGTAGCCCCAGTCGCGCTTGGCGTCGAGGTTGCCCAGTTCCAGCACGTCCTGTTTGCCCAGCACGATCTTGGCGACCGTGTCGGTGATTTTGCGGGTGACGAATTCACGGCCCCGCAGCGGCGACTCGTGGTTGAACAGGATGCCGGAGGCGCCGAAAATACCGTAGGACTCGCGGTAATTGATGGTCATCCAGTGGGCGTACAGCTTGGCCACGCCATACGGGCTGCGCGGATAGAAGGGGGTATCTTCCACCTGGGGAATGGCTTGCACCTTGCCGAACATTTCCGACGTCGATGCCTGGTAAAAGCGCGCGCCCGGTTTGACCACGCGGATCGCTTCGAGCAGGTGCACGGCGCCCAGGCCCGTGATGGCGGCGGTGGCCAGCGGCTGATCGAAGGAGACGCCGACAAAACTCTGGGCCGCCAGGTTATAGACCTCGTCGGGATCGCAGCGCTCGATCAGGCGGATCGACGAGGACAGGTCGGTCAGGTCATATTCGACCAGGTCGAGTTGCGGATGCGGGTGAATGCCGAGCTCTTCGATACGCCAGAAATTAACCGAGCTGGAGCGGCGGTAGGTTCCCGTGACAGCGTAGCCTTTTTCCAACAATAACTGTGCAAGGTAGGCGCCGTCTTGGCCGGTGATGCCGGTGATCAGGGCTTTTTTTCTTGTTTGCATGGTTAGATTCGAAATAATATCGATTAATTAACTAATTGGCTATTATTATAGCAGGGATGCATTACCTAAAAGAAACTAATGCATTAAATGCAATTTATTGTTCTATTATGACGTGCAAAGGCCCAGCGAAGCGCCAGCTTTACTGAATGTTACTGTTTAATGAATGAACTCCGGCCGGGTTGGAGTGTCCCGGCCGGAGCGGCGCTTAGCGCTGGGCGACAGCATCGACCACGCACAGCGCGGTCATGTTGACGATGCGGCGCACGGTGGCCGACGGGGTCAGGATGTGCACGGCCTTGGCGCAGCCAAGCAGCACGGGACCGATGGCGACGCCGTTGCCGGCAGCCGTTTTGAGCAGGTTGTAGGAAATGTTGGCCGAGTCGATGTCCGGCAGCACCAGCAGATTGGCATCGCCTTTCAGGGTCGAATTGGGCATGCTGGCCGCGCGCAGCTTGGAGTCAAGCGCGGCATCGCCGTGCATTTCGCCATCGATTTCCAGGTCCGGCGCCTTTTGCTGGATCAGGCCCAGCGCGGTGCGCATCTTGATGCTCGACGGCGTGTTGGCCGACCCGAAATTCGAGTGCGACAACAGGGCCACGCGGGGCAGGATGCCGAAGCGGCTCATTTCCTCGGCGGCCATGACGGTGATTTCCGCCAGTTGCTCGGCGCTGGGGTTTTCGTTGACGTGGGTGTCGACGATGGCCAGCTGGCGCTCGGGCAGGATGACGAAATTCATGGCGCCATAGCAGTTCACGCCGGCACGCTTGCCCAGCACCTGGTCGATGTAATGCAAATGCAGCCAGGTGGTGCCAAAGGTGCCGCAGATCATGCCGTCAGCATCGCCCTTGTGGATCATCATGGCGCCGATCAGGGTATGACGGCGGCGCATTTCCAGCTTGGCCCACTCCTGCGTGACGCCCTTGCGCGCGCCCATCTCGTAGTAGGTCTGCCAGTAGTCGCGGTAGCGCTCGTCGTGGTCCGGATTGATGACGTCGAAGTGCTCGCCCATTTTCAGGCGCAGGCCGAATTTCTCGATGCGCTGCTCGAGCACGGCGGGACGGCCCACCAGGATCGGCCGCGCCAGTTTTTCGTCGATCACCACTTGCACGGCGCGCAACACACGCTCTTCTTCGCCTTCGGCGTAGACGATGCGCTTGAGTTCCGGCGCCACTTCCTTGGCCATCTGGAACAGTGGCTTCATGAAGTTGCCGCTGCGATAGACGAACCGTTGCAGGCTCTGCGCATAGGCGTGCAGATCGGCGATCGGCCGCGTGGCCACGCCCGAATCGACGGCGGCCTGGGCCACCGCGGGGGCGATATGGGTCAGCAGGCGGGGATCGAACGGCATCGGGATCAGGTATTCCGGGCCGAACGACAGGTTGTTGATGCCGTAGGTGGTGGCGACGATGTCGCTCTGCTCGGCGTGGGCCAGGTCGGCGATGGCATGCACCACCGCAATTTCCATCTCGCGCGTGATGGTGGTGGCGCCGCAGTCGAGCGCGCCACGGAAAATGTAGGGGAAGCACAGCACGTTGTTGACCTGGTTCGGGTAGTCCGAACGACCGGTGGCCATGACGACGTCGTCACGCACGAGCTTGACTTCTTCCGGCAGGATTTCCGGATGGGGATTGGCCAGCGCCAGGATCAGCGGGCGCTTCGCCATCGCCGCCACCATCGCCGGCTTGAGCACGCCGCCGGCGGACAGGCCGAGGAAAATGTCGGCGCCGGGAATGACTTCGGCCAGGGTGCGATGCGGCGTGTCCTGGGCGAAGCGGGCCTTGTCCGGGTCCATCAGTTCGACACGGCCCTTGTAGACGACGCCGGCCAGGTCGGTGACGGTGATGTTTTCAATCGGAAAGCCCAGGTCGACCAGCAGTTCGAGGCAGGCCAGCGCGGCCGCGCCGGCGCCCGACACCACCATCTTGCACTCGTCGAGCTTCTTGCCGCACACCTTGACGCCATTGATGATGGCCGCGCCGACGATGATGGCGGTGCCGTGCTGGTCGTCGTGGAAGACGGGAATCTTCATCTTTTCGCGCAGTTTGCGCTCGATGTAGAAGCACTCGGGGGCCTTGATGTCCTCGAGGTTGACGCCGCCGAAGGTGGGCTCGAGGGCGGCGATGATGTCGACCAGCTTGTCCGGGTCGTTTTCGGCGATCTCGATGTCGAACACGTCGATGCCGGCAAATTTCTTGAACAGGACGGCCTTGCCTTCCATCACCGGCTTGGCGGCCAGCGGGCCGATATTGCCCAAGCCCAGCACGGCGGTGCCGTTGGTGATGACGGCCACCAGGTTGCCGCGCGCCGTATATTTATAGGAATTGGCAGGGTCGCTGACGATTTCTTCGCAGGGCGCGGCCACGCCCGGCGTGTACGCCAGGGCAAGATCGCGCTGGTTGAGCACCTGCTTGGTAGGCGTGACGCTGATTTTGCCCGGCCGCGGCAGCTCATGGTAATCGAGAGCGGCAGTGCGCAATTGCTGGCGCAGTTGTTCTTTATTGTCTGAATTCGAATCCATGCTGTGCTGCCTTCCTTGCTATACGGGGACTGAGGATTTTATCAGACTGATTCTTTCAACAAGCTACGTATTTTCACCAAGGGCTACGCGGGCGTGTCAAAGTTGCACCACGCCCCACACAAAAATCATAAAAACTATCGAGCCGATGAAAACGATTAAATTTACCAATGCGACGGACCGCAGTATGATGGACTCCAGTTGTTAGCGCAGCCGCGCAGCAAGCAGAACCCACCGGAGAACACCATGAGCCACGCCACCCCATCGGTCACCATCACCAACCTTGAAGCGGCCTTTGCCGGCGAATCGATGGCCCACATCAAGTACCGCTATTTTGCCAAGCTGGCCCGCGCCGCCGGCGCCATCGAGGTGGCCGAAGCGTTCGAGGCGACGGCCGACCAGGAAGTCATGCACGCGTTCGGCCACCTCGACCTGCTGTACCCGAAAGACCTGATGACGCCGGCACGGGCGCTGGAAATCGCCATCGAGGGCGAGGTCTACGAATACACGGAGATGTACCCGAAATTTCGCCACCTGGCCGTCGAAGAGGGCAACAGCGCCGCCGTGGCCGAATACGACGAGCAGATCGAGGAATCGAAGGAGCACGCAGCGCGCTTCAAGAAAACCCTGGAAATGGCCGCCAAGCGCTTCGCCGCCCTGGTCAATGTCGAGCAGCGCCACGCCAACCACTACAAGGCGGCGCTCGACAAGCTCAATGCCGCCGCCTGACGCCACGCCCCGCATGCCCCTTACCCGATTGACCACCACAGGAACCACCATGAAAACTTACCAATGCATCGTTTGCGGCTTCATCTACGACGAAAGCGTCGGCCTGCCCGAGGAAGGCCTGGCCGCCGGCACCTTGTGGAACGACATTCCGGCCGACTGGTCCTGCCCGGACTGCGGCGTGGCCAAGTCCGACTTCGAGATGGTGGAAATCTGATATGACGCAGCCACTTCCGGTGATCATCGTCGGCGCCGGCATGGCTGCCTACGGTGTCGCCCGTGAATTCAGAAAGCTCGACAAGACCACTGCCCTGCTGATCGTCTCGAGCGACCAGGCCGGCGCGTACGCGAAGCCGATGTTGTCGAACGCCCTCGCCATGGGCAAGGACGCCGCCCAGTTGTTGTCGCACAGCGCGGCGCAGATGGCCGCCACGCTCGACGCCACCATTGTCGGCGGCGTCGACATCACCACCATCGATCCGGCCGCGCGCACCATCGGCAGCGCCGACGGGCGCAGCTTCGCCTACCGCGACCTGGTGCTGGCGCTGGGCGCCAGCCCGATCCGCCTGCCGCTCGGCGGCGACGGCGCCGCCGCCGTCCTGTCGGTCAACCACCTGGACGACTACGCGTTGTTGCGCACGGCGCTGGCGGGACTGGGCCGGCCGGCGCGGGTGACCATCCTCGGCGCCGGCCTGATCGGTTGCGAATTTGCCGACGACCTCGTCGCCGGCGGCCACCAGGTCACGCTGGTCGATCCCCATCCGCGCCCGCTGGCCGCGCTGGCCGCGCCGGCGCTGTCGGCCGCGCTGGTGGCCGCGTGGGCGCCCCTGCCCATCACGCTCAAGCTGGGCACCACCGCCAGCGTCGTGCGCCGGCAGGGCGCCGCCCTGGTGGTCGAACTGGCCGACGGCAGCGCCGTCGACGCCGATATCGTGCTCTCGGCGGTGGGACTGCGCCCGGCCATTGCGCTGGCGCAGTCGGCCGGCCTGGCCACCGCGCGCGGCATCGTCATCGACCCGTTCGGCCGCACCAGCGCCGCCCACGTGTATGCGCTGGGCGACTGCGCCGAGTACCGCACCGGCGCGGGCGGCGGCGCGGTGATGCCGTATGTCGCCCCGCTGCTGCTGGCGGCGCGGGCGATCGGCGCCACCCTGGCCGGCACGCCCACCCCGATCGTCCTCAGGAACGATGCGGTGGTGGTCAAGACGGCCAGCCTGAAACTGGCGCTGGCGCCGCCACCAGCGGGCAGCACGGGCGCCTGGATCCATGTCGACGACGGCGAGCGCATCGTCGCCCGCTTTGTCGACGGCGCCGGCATCGTGCGGGGATTCGGCCTGTCGCTGCACACGCCGGCCCTGCGCAACGCGCTGATGGCGGAACTCGATCAGGCCCACCAAGGCGCCGGCGCGCAGGGCTGACGCAGGCGGGGAGCGGCGGCCGTTGTAAAATCAGCGCATGCTCTCCGAATTCGACCTCATCAAGCAATATTTTGTGCGCGACCGCCCCAGCCGCGCCACCCTCGGCATCGGCGACGATTGCGCCCTCCTGACCCCGCGCGCCGGCACCGAACTGGCCATTTCCACCGACATGCTGGTGGAAAACCGCCATTTTTTTGCCGGCGCCGATCCCCGCTGCCTGGGCCATAAAGCGCTCGCCGTCAACCTGTCCGACCTGGCCGCGATGGGCGCGACGCCGCTGGCGTTCACGCTGGCGCTGGCGATGCCGAAAGCCGATCCCGTCTGGCTGGCCGGCTTTAGCGAGGGCCTGTTCGCGCTGGCCGACCTGCATGGCTGCGAGCTCATCGGTGGCGACACCACGCGCGGCCCGCTCACCATCAGCATCACCATCTTCGGCGAGATCGCGCCCGGCCAGGCCTTGCAGCGCAGCCGCGCCGTCGCCGGCGACGACATCTGGGTCTCGGGCACGCTGGGCGACGCCCGCCTGACCCTGGCCGGCCTGCGCGACGAATTCCCCATCGATCAGGCCACGCTGGCCCTGGCCAGCCCCCGCATGCACCTGCCCGAACCCCGCGTCGCGCTGGGCCAGGCGCTCGCGCAGGGCGCACTGGCGCACGCGGCGCTCGATATTTCCGACGGCTTCGCGGGCGACCTGGGCCACATCCTGGCCGCCTCGCGGGTGGGCGCCAGCGTCAATGTCGACGCCCTGCCCGCCGGCGCCGCCCTTGCGCGCGAGGACAGCGCCACCCGCCGCCGCTTCTGCGCCCAGGGTGGCGACGACTACGAACTGTGCTTTACGGCCGACCCGGCCCGGCGCGATGCCATCGTCGCCGCCGCCGCCGCCTGCGCCACCGCCGTCACGCGGGTGGGCGTGATCGACGCGCAGGCGGGCCTGCGCCTGGTCGACGGGAACGGGCGCGCCGTCGCGCTCGACGCGGCCGGTTTCGACCACTTCGCGCTGCCCTGAAAATTTCGTCGGCGCGCTGCGTGATCGGCAAGGCTGCCATGCTAAAGTAGCCGATACCGTCAGACCGATTTACCACCATTTCACCGATTTCATCGGTGCCCCGCCCGGCGGCGGGGTCGCGAAAGGATTGCACGTGACAAACGAGTTAATGGATCTGGCCACCCGCGTCGGCCACGCCCTGCAGGCCAGCGAGCGCATGCTGTGCACTGCCGAGTCGTGCACGGGCGGCGGCGTGGCCCAGGCGGTGACGGAAATCGCCGGCTCGAGCGCCTGGTTCGATTGCGGTTTCGTCACCTATTCGAACGTGTCGAAAATCGAGATGCTCAATGTCTCGAATGCCCTGATCGCCCAGATGGGCGTGGTCAGCGAAGAAGTGGCCGGCGCCATGGCCGAAGGTGCGCTGGCCAACAGCAACGCCGACGTGGCGCTGTCGACCACGGGCATCGCCGGCCCCACCGGCGCCGTCCCCGGCAAGCCCGTCGGCACCGTCTGTTTCGCCTGGTCGAGCGCCGAGCGCACCCACACCGAACGGCTGGTGTTCCAGGGCGACCGCGCCGCCGTGCGCGAGCAGACGGTGATCCATGCGCTGCAGGGCCTGTTGCGTTTCATCGAGTAAGGCTTGCATCCCTCCCTCATGGCCGCTGCGGCGCTGCTGCTGGCGGCGGCAGCCCAGGCGGCGCCGCCCGCTGTCACCGTCTACGCCGCCGGCGATATCGCCCACTGCGGCAGCGCGCCGCCGCGCTACGCGGGCGCGGCGCAAACGGCGACCCTGATCGACGCCGCGCTGGCCCAGGACCGCACGGCGGTCGTGCTGGCGCTGGGCGACCTGACCTACCCGCGCGGGCGCCTGGCCGAATTTACCGGCTGCTACCAGGACACCTGGGGCCGTTTCAAGGCGCGCACCTATCCCACCCCGGGCAACCACGAATACGCCACCGCCGGGGCAGCGGGCTATTTCACGTATTTCGGCGCCCAGGCCGGTCCCGGCCATTACGCGTTCACGCTGGGCGGCTGGCGCCTGATCTCGCTCGACAGCAACCTGGGCGCGGCCGCCAGCGCCAGCCAGCTGGCCTGGCTCAGAAACGAGCTGGCCGCCAACCCCGCGCGCTGCACGCTCGCCTACTGGCATCACCCCATGTATAGTTCCGGCTTGAAAGGCGTCGATCCCCGCATGCGGCCCGCGTGGCAATTGCTGATGGCCGCCGGGGCCGAACTGGTGCTGACCGGCCACGACCACCTGTACGAGCGCTTCGCGCCGCAAGATGGTCAGGGCCAGCGCGACGACGCCGGCGGCATCCGCCAGTTCGTGGTGGGCACGGGCGGCGCCTTTCTCACGCCGTTGCTGCTGCCCTTGCGCAACAGCGAAGCGCGCGACAGCAATCACCTGGGCGTGCTGAAACTGGTGCTGCGCGCCGACGGCTACGACTGGGCCTTCCTGCCGGTCGGCAGCGACGCCCTGTTCGCGCCCGACCGCGGCAGCGCGTCCTGCCACTGATTCCCGCCATTCGCCAACTGGCACAGCATTACCTACGGAGCGATCGATGCACAACACGGTTCATTTTATTTTGCAGGGCAAGGGTGGCATCGGCAAGACGATGGTGTCGACCATCCTGGCGCAATGGCTGGCCGACAAGGACAGCGAAGGCCGGCCCTTGCGCTGCTACGACACCGACCAGGAAAACGCCACCTTCTCGCGCTACAAGGCGATGGCCGTCAAGCATGTGCCGGTGATGACGGACAGCCGCAACATCGACCCGAAACGCTTCGACGCCCTGATGATCGACCTGCTCGAGGAAGACGGCAACTGCGTCGTCGACAACGGCGCCAACACGTTTTCGCCCCTGATGGGCTACCTGCTGGAAAACGACTGCTTCGAGTTGCTCAAGGAGTCCGGCCGCACCGTGTACATCCACACCATCGTCGGCGGCGGCGACACCTTGCACGACACGGCGATGGGCTTTGTCTCGACCGCCAAGGCGACCCGGGTGCCGCTGGTGCTGTGGGAAAACCAGCATTTCGGCCTGTTGCAGTCGGGCAGCGGCAAGCAGTTCACCGATTCGGCCACCTATGCCGAACACGCCAGCCGCGTGGTGGGCCGCGTGGTGCTCACCCAAAGAAACGCCGACACCTTCGGCGCCGACCTGAAAAAAATGAATATCGCCCGCATGACAGCGGCCGAGGTGCGCGCCAGCGACAAGTTCAATGTCATGGAAAAACAGCGCATCAAGGTGGTGTTCCGCGACCTGTTCGAGCAGCTCGACAAGGTCAACTGGTAGGAGCGCGGCGATGGATCAGCAAAAACTGCGCACGCTGGTGTTCGAAAAAACCGGCGTCAAGATCGATCTCGACGATCCCGTGTTCGCCCTGGTGGCCCTGAACGAGGCGGTGCTGGCCGAAGCGGTCGAGCGCCACGTGGCGCTGATCGAGCAGGCCAGCGACGCCATGGCGGCGCGGCTGGCGGGACCGCTGGCGGGGGCGCCGGCGCCCGTGCGGGCGGCCGCGCCCGTGGCCCCGGCCGCTCACGTTGCCGTTGCCGCCACCGGGCCGGCCCTGCTGGCCGGCGCCGCTGCCGTGCTGGGCGCCGTGCTGGTGCTGCTGGGCCAGGCGCTGTGGTTCAAGCCCGTGCCGGCGCCGGCGGCCGTGGTGCAGGCGCGCGAATTGAGCGCCGACCAGGGCGCCGCCCTGCGCCAGGCCGATAAACTCGATAAGATCATACAAAAGCTCGACCCCAAGACCCGCGCCACCATCCGCGCCGAGATGCAAAAGCCATAAAAGAACAGCGATGAAACACGATCACCCGCACGACCACGACCACGGCCACGACCATAACCATGAGCACGGCGCCAAGGCCAGCGGCCATGCGGCGCATGCCGGCCACGACCACGGCGGCCACGGCCACCACCACAGCGTCGACCCCAACAACATGGGCCGCGCCTTCGTCATCGCCATCGTCCTCAACACCGTGTTCGTGGGCGTCGAATTCGTCTACGGCTTCATCGCCAACTCGACGGCGTTGATGGCCGACGCGGGCCACAACCTGTCCGACGTGCTCGGCCTGGTGCTGGCGTGGGGCGCGGCCGTGCTGGCGCGGCGCGCGCCGAACCCGACGTATACGTATGGCCTGCGCAGTTCGTCGATCCTGGCGGCGCTGGGCAATGCCCTGCTGCTGATGGTGGCGTGCGGCGCCATCGCCTGGGAGGCGGTGCAACGCTTCCATGAACCGGCCCCAGTGGCGGGCTGGACGGTGTCGATGGTCGCGCTGGTGGGGGTGGCCATCAACGGCATCTCGGCCTGGCTGTTCATGTCCGGCAGCAAGGACGACATCAATGTGCGCGCCGCCTACCAGCACATGGCGGCCGATGCCGCCATCTCGCTGGGCGTGGTGGTGTCGGGCCTGCTCATCATGGGCACCGGCTGGGCCTGGATCGACCCCGCCGTCAGTCTCGTCATCGTCGCCCTGATCATCGTGTCGACCTGGTCGGTGCTGCGCGAATCGCTGCGCATGGTGCTGGCGGCGGTGCCGTCGAACATCGACCCGCACCTGGTGGGCGCCTACCTGGCGGCCCTGCCCGGTGTGAGCAGCACCCATGACCTGCACATCTGGTCAATGAGCACGACGGAAACGGCGCTGACGGCGCACCTGGTGATGCCTGACGGCTATCCCGGCGACGCCGCCATCGACGCCATCACGGCGCGCCTGAAAGAGCAGTTCGCCATTCACCACAGCACCCTGCAAATCGAACAGGGCACCACGGCGCACGCCTGCTGCCTGCTGGTGGCGGCGCCGCCGGTGGCGCTGCACGCGCACTGACCAGCGTCAGCCAGGCTCAGGCCAGGTTGGCGAACAGGGGCGTACTCAGATAGCGCTCGCCGAACGAGGGGATGATCGTCACGATCAGCTTGCCCTTGTTGTCGGGCCGGCGCGCCACCTGCAGGGCGGCCCACAGGGCGGCGCCCGAGGAAATGCCGACCAACAAACCTTCTTCCCGCGCCGCCGCGCGCGCGGTGGCGAAGGCGTCGTCGTTGCTGACGGCAACGATCTCGTCGTAAATGCCCGTGTTGAGCACCTGCGGCACGAAGCCGGCGCCGATCCCCTGCAAGGGATGGGGGCCCTTGCTGCCCTTCGACAGCATGGGCGAGGCGGCCGGTTCGACGGCGATGATCTGCACGCCGCTCTTGCGCGCCTTGAGCACTTCGCCCACGCCCGTGATGGTGCCGCCCGTGCCGATGCCGGCGACGACGATGTCGACCTTGCCGTCGGTGTCGTTCCAGATTTCTTCGGCGGTGGTGCGGCGGTGTACCTGCGGGTTGGCGGGATTGTTAAATTGCTGCGGCATCAACCAGCCGGGGTTGGCCGCCACCAGCTCCTCGGCGCGGCGGATGGCGCCCAGCATGCCCTCGGCGCCGGGCGTGAGCACCAGTTCGGCACCGTAGGCGCGCAGCAGCAGGCGCCGCTCCAGGCTCATGGTGTCGGGCATGACCAGCGTGCAGCGGTAGCCGCGGCTGGCGCACACCATGGCCAGCGCGATGCCCGTGTTGCCGCTGGTGGGCTCGACGATGACGGTGTCCGGGCCGATCTGGCCGGCCGCTTCGGCCGCCTCGATCATGGCCAGGCCGATCCGGTCCTTGACGCTGTGGGCGGGATTATAAAATTCCAGCTTGCACACCAGCTCGGCGTCGCCGGGCGCCAGGCCCATGCGACGGATCCGCACCAGCGGGGTATTGCCGATCAATTCAGTGACGTCATTGGCGATGCGCATGCTGTCTCCTCCCCGCGGGTGGTTGAAATATTATTTCATTTTTTACTTGTTTTTGACGATTTACTTCACGTTAAGCAGTTCGACATCGAAGATCAGGTCCGCGTCCGCGGGAATCGAGCCGCCGCCGGCGCCGCGCTTGCCGTAGGCCAGATCGCTGGGGATGATCAGGGTGCGCTTGCCGCCCACCTTCATGCCCACCACGCCCTGGTCCCAGCCCTTGATGACGCGGCCGGCGCCCAGTTGAAACTCGAGCGGCTCGCGGCCGGCGTCGAGCGAGGAATCGAACTTGCGGCCCCGTTGGCGGGTGGCCAGCGGCTTGTAGAACCAGCCCGTGTAATGGACCACGATATTGCTGCCGGCGGTCGCTTCCTTGCCGGTGCCGACGACGTTGTCGATCTTGACGAGCGGGTTCGTCTCGGTGGGCGCCGGCAGCACGGTGGCCGGGGCGATTTGCGGGGCCGCTTGCACCTCCGTTTGCGGCGCCGCCGTGGTGGCGCTCTGGGCGGCGGCGGCGGTGGCGAACGAGGCGAAGGCGGCGCACACGAGCAGGCGCGGCAGGGAACAACGAATCATCATAATGGTTTCCATAAAATTGAAGAAGGTCCACGCCAGCCGACCAGGGCGCGCACTATGCCTATCATACCGCGCCGCCGTGATCGTGCACATCGGCCTGCGCGGGCGCGTCGGCCATCGCCTGGTCGGCCAGCTGGCGCAGCACGTGGGCGGCCGCCACCATGCCGAAACTGGCGGTGACGACGACGCTCGAGCCGAAGCCGGCGCAATTGATACCGGTAATGCCGGCGCTGCCGCGCTGGTCGGCGTCGAGCGAGCAGCCCGGTTCGCCCTCGGGATAGCGCAGCGGCTCCATGGAGAACACGGCATCGACGTGGAACTTGGCTTTTTCGCCGCGCGGAAAACCGTACTGGTTGCGCAGCAGCTTGCGCACCCGCTTGAGCAGCGGTTCCTGTTCCGTGCGGGCGAGGTCGCGCACGGCAATCTTGGTGGGATCGGTCTGGCCGCCGGCGCCGCCGATGATCAACAGGGGCAGGCTGTGGTCGCGGCAATAGGCGATCACGGCCGCCTTGGCGCGGGCGCTGTCGATGGCGTCGATGACGTAATCGAACCCCTTGCCGCCCAACATGGTCTCGAGATTGTCGGCGTCAATGAACTCTTCCACCAGCGTGATCTGGCAGGCCGGATTGATCTGTGCGACGCGCTCGGCGAGGGCGTCGATCTTGGCCTGGCCCAGCGTGCTGGTCAGGGCCTGCACCTGGCGGTTGATGTTCGATTCGGCCACGTTGTCCAGGTCGATCAGGGTGAGCCGGCCGATGGCGCTGCGGGCCAGTGCTTCGACGATCCAGGAACCGACGCCGCCCACGCCGATCACGCACACGTGGGCGGCGCCGAAACGGCGCAAGGCGGGCGCGCCGTACAGGCGGGCCAGGCCGCCGAAACGCCGCGCGTTGTCGGCAATAAAAGTGTCAGGTGAATTCATGGCGCCATTTTAGCGGACCCGGCCAGGCTGGCTGCTCTAAAATGACAGTTTCGGCACCCCCACCAGGAAAGACCACGATGACCCACGCCCTGCCCGACACCGCCCCAGGATTCGACCAGCCGATCGCCGTGCTCAAGCACTGCCACGACCGCATCCGCAAACAGCTCGACACCTTGCTGCGCTTGCCCGCGCACCTGGCCGCCCACGGCGCCGACGCGCAGGCGCAGCAGGCCGCGCGGGCCATCGCCAAGTATTTCGACCAGGCCGCGCCCCTGCACCACGCCGACGAAGAAGAGAACCTGCTGCCCATGCTGGGCACGGTGGCCATCGACGCCGACGCCGCCACCCTGGAAGCGCTGGTGCCCGGCATCCTGGACGACCACAATGCCATGGACGCGATGTGGCAGTTGCTGCATGAACAGTTGAGCGCCATCGCCGCCGGCACTGCCACAACGCTCGACGCCGTCACCGCCAGCGCCTTTGCCGAACGCTACCAGGCCCACATGACGCTGGAAGAGACGCATATCGCGCCGATGGCCAAGCGGCTGTTTTCAGCGCAGCAGATAATTGAACTGGGCCAGGCCATGCAGCAGCGGCGGGGCCTGCTGCCGGCGGCGCCCGCCACCGGCGACGCCGTCGCCGCCCTGCGCAAGGATTACGGCCACGCCACGCTCGACGCCGCCGATGTGGCCGACGACCCGTTCGTGCAATTTAATGCCTGGTTCGAGCAGGCGCTGGCGGCCCGCGTCAACGAGCCCAACGCGATGAGCGTGGCCACCGTCGATGCCGGCGGCAAGCCGACTTCGCGCATCGTCCTCATCAAGCAGTACGACGCGCGCGGCTTCACCTGGTACACCAATTACGACAGCCAGAAGGGCCGCCAGCTGGCCGCCAATCCGCACGCGGCGCTGCTGTTTTTCTGGCCGGAACTGGAACGCCAGGTGCGCATCGAAGGCCGCGTGGAACATACCAGCGCGCCAGAGAGCGACACCTATTTTCACAGCCGTCCCCTGAAAAGTCGCCTCGCGGCAATCGCCTCCGTCCAGAGCGCGCCAATCGCCAGCAGGGCTGCGCTGGAACAGAACTTTGCAGCGGCCGAAGCGCAGTATGGCGAAGCACCGCCCCGTCCGGACCACTGGGGCGGCTTCCGCCTGGTGCCTGAACGCATCGAATTCTGGCAAGGCAGGCGGTCGCGTTTTCATGACCGCATCGTCTATACCCGGCAGCCTGACGGCAGCTGGCACACCGAGCGGTTGCAGCCCTAGGTCGCGCCTGGCGCGCGCCCTGCCATTGTGTGGAGGTGAGCGTGTTCAAGCAGATGCGATTGACCAGTTGGCGCGACCAGGTGTGCGGCCGCGGGGCCGTGCCGCTGCGGGTGGTCTTGTGGAATGGAAAAGAACTCGATTTCTCTCACCAGTTGCCCAAAGTGACCGTGCACGTGCCGAAGCCGTCGGCGCTGCGCTACCTGATGGCGCCCTCGCTGTACAACCTGGGCAGCGCCTACGTCGAAGGCGCCATCGACGTGCGCGGCCGCGCGGCCGACATGATTGCCGTCGTCAACATGCTCGCCGCCGCCACCTTGCGCCCCCGCGGCCTGCTCGCGCGCGCCGTCGGCAGCCTCATCCACACGCGCGAAACGGACGCCGAGGCGGTGCGCTACCACTACGACGTGTCGAACGATTTTTACCGCGAATGGCTGGACCCGGCCATGCTCTATTCGTGCGCCTATTTTGAAAACGGCGACGAAGACCTGGCCACCGCGCAGCAAAAAAAGATCGACCACATTTTCGCCAAGATCGACCTGCGCCCCGGTCACCGCCTGCTCGACATCGGCTGCGGCTGGGGCGCGCTGGCGATCCGCGCCGCCCAGCGCTTCGGCGTGCAAGTGCTGGGCATCACCTTGTCGCGCAATCAGCTGGAACTGGCGCGCGAACGGGTGCGCCAGGCGGGTGTGCAAGAGCTGGTGGAAATTCGCCTGCAGGATTACCGCGACGTGGGCGGCGCCTTTGAGCGCATCACCAGCGTGGGCATGTTCGAGCACGTGGGGCTACGCCACCTGCCCGATTATTTTGCCCGCGTCAGTGCGCTGCTCACGGACGACGGCGTGGCCATGAACCACGGCATCACCACCACCGACACGGGCCAGCGGGGCACCCCCTACGGCGGCGGCCGCTTCATCAACCGCTACGTGTTTCCGCACGGCGAACTGGCCCACCTGGGCACCGTCGTGCGCTGCATGCAGGAAGGGGGACTGGAAGTGCGCGACGTGGAAAACCTGCGGCGCCACTACGCCCGCACCTGCGCGCTGTGGACCGACAACTTCGAACACAAGGCCGATCGCATCAGGCAGCTCACGGACGCGCGCCGCTTTCGCATCTGGCACGTCTACCTGGCCGGCTGCAGCTATGCGTTCGAACACGACTGGATCAGCCTGTACCAGATCGTCTGCGGCAAGGCCGGACGGGCGCCCGCGATGCCGTGGTCGCGCCGCCCCATGTATGCGGCGCCGCTGGGTGGCTGAATTAAAATCTGTACGACAGCGCCACCCGCAGCACGGGGTAGATCTTCGGCACATCGCTGATCTGATCGGCAAAGCGGCTCTCTTCAATGGCAACGTTGCGGGCGATCGCCTGGCAGATCGGGGCGCTGGCGGTGCAGCCGACGCTGTTGAGCCGGGCGCTGCCCTTGCCCTGGTAGTAGCCGCCCAGGTCGCCCGCAAAGCCCCAGCCAGCGCTGGCGGCGGGCGCATTGCCAAAACCGATGCCCAGGTAGGGCGCAAACTTGCCGTAGTCGAGCACACCCTTGAGCGTGCCCACCTCGAGCGCCGAATAGCTGACGCCATTGATCAGGTAGCGGCCGGCCGACGGCTTGCCGTTGAGGTCGAATTTATTGCCATCGTAGACCGCTCCCGCGCTCAGGCGAAAGCCGCTGCCGGCCACGGGAAACCAGTCCAGCAAGGCCTCCGCCATGCGCAATTTGCCGTCGATCCGGTAGTCGATGGCATTGGTGCTGCCGTCGAACTCGTGACTGAGAAAAGCAGCGCCGACGCGGGCATTCCACTGCGTCCCCATGGGCACCACCAGGTGGGCGCCGGCGCCGGTCGTGCCGAGGTCGACGGTCACCGCCAGTTGCGCCTGCGCGGCACTGCACACGACGAGGGCGCCGGCAATCGCGGCGTGGGGGATGAAGCGAAAAATCATGGTAATTCCTTGATGTGCGGAAACATTTGATTGTAAGCGGGGCTCCCCTGCCCCGCCCAGTGTTTCCGCAACCCGTGTCGTTACATTGCCACGCTTACTTAGTGCCTATCTCAGTAGAGGGGAGGAAGCGGATGGCGACATGCGCGTAGGCGATGACTGGCAAGCGCGGGCAAGGCGCGAGGAGGCAGCATGGCTAGCCATGCAACGACGAGGCAAGTCATATATGACGGCCCGCCCCCGCTTGCCAGGCGCGGCAGCAGCCACTCCAATCTACTGGGATAGGCACTTAGTGCCCTTGTTTGGCGCGGTGCTCGAACATGGCGCGAAACTTCATCACCTTGGGCGCCACCACGAGGGCGCAGTAGCTTTGGTTAGGGTGCTGCCTGAAATAATCCTGGTGCTCGTCTTCGGCCCGGTACCACGCCGTCGCTGGCGCGATCTGCGTGACGATGGGGGCGTCCCACACGGCCGCCATCTCGGCGGTGACCTGGCGCGCCAGCTCGGCCTGCTGCGCCGTGGTGGTGAAGATGGCCGAGCGGTACTGGGTGCCGACGTCCTTGCCCTGGCGGTCCGGCGTGGTTGGATCGTGGATCGTATAAAACACTTCGAGCAGGTCGCGGTAGGTAATGAGCGCCGGATCGTATTCGATGCGCACCACTTCGACGTGGCCGGAGTTGCCGGTGGAGACTTGTTGGTAGGTGGGGTGAGGCTGCTGCCCGCCCATGTAGCCAGACTCGACCAGGGTCACGCCGCGCGCCTCGCGGTACACCGCCTCCAGGCACCAGAAGCACCCGCCGCCCAGGATTGCCACCTCAGTCTGATTTAGCATGTTGGATTCTCAGCAATATGTTTCCGATGGAATCACTGTACTCCAAACGACGCCCCCTTGCAGCCCTGGGTTTTCGTGTCACTCTTAGCGTGACAAGGCGGGGGCAGCGACGCCCGTGTCCCCGTAAATTTGGCATAATGGGCGCACTCTAAAGGTTCCGATGAATACTCGTTCTCCCCGCGCCGCCGCGCCCGCTTTCGATGTCACCCAGTTTCGCCAGGCACTGTCCCAGTTTGCCACCGGCGTCACCGTCATCACCACCCGCCTGGCCGACGGCACGTTCCGCGGCCTGACGGCCAGTTCCTTCAATTCCGTGTCGCTCGACCCGCCGCTGGTGCTGTGGAGCCTGTCCGGCAACGCCAACAGCATGCCGATTTTTACCGGCAATTCCCACTACGTGATCAACGTGCTGGCGGCCGGCCAGGCCGAACTGGCCGAGCGCTTCGCCCGTCGCGGCGGCGATCCCTTCGCAGTCACCGAGTACGAACTCTCGCGCACGGGCCAGCCCATCCTGGCCGGCGCGGTGGCCTGGTTCGAGTGCCACAACCGCAGCCGCTACCCGGAAGGCGACCATGTCATTTTTGTGGGCGAAGTTGAGGAATGCGCCATCCATCCACAGGCGCCGCTGATCTTTCACGGCGGCCGGTTCGGCAGCATCGTTCCGGTAGAATAGACAACCTTGACGCTGTGGCCAGAGCCGCTGGCCGGCCACCCGTCCGATCGACATTTCTGACAGGATCCTCCATGAGCACACACGAATCGCCGCGCAAGGCCCAGTTTCACTGGGACGACCCGCTGTTGCTGAACGACCAGTTGACCGACGACGAGCGCATGGTGCGCGATGCCGCCAATGCGTATTGCCAGGACAAGCTGCAGCCGCGCGTGCTCGAAGCGTTCCGCCACGAAAAAATGGACACGACGATTTTCCGCGAAATGGGCGAACTGGGCCTGCTCGGCCCCACCATTCCGGAAGCCTACGGCGGCCCCGCCCTGAACTATGTCAGCTACGGCCTGATCGCCCGCGAAATCGAGCGTGTCGATTCCGGCTACCGCTCGATGGCCAGCGTGCAATCGTCGCTCGTCATGGTGCCCATCTACGAGTTCGGCACGGAAGCGCAGCGGCAGAAATTCTTGCCGAAACTGGCCACCGGCGAATGGATTGGCTGCTTCGGCCTGACCGAGCCGAACCACGGCTCCGACCCCAGTTCGATGATCACCCGCGCCCGCGCCGTGCCCGGCGGCTACGCATTGTCGGGCGCCAAGATGTGGATCACCAATTCACCGGTGGCCGACGTGTTCGTGGTCTGGGCCAAGGACGATGAGGGCGCCATCCGCGGCTTTGTGCTGGAAAAAGGCATGAAGGGCCTGTCGGCCCCCGCCATCCACGGCAAATTCGGCCTGCGCGCCTCTGTCACTGGCGAAATCGTGATGGACAATGTATTTTGCCCGGAAGAGAACGCCTTCCCCGACGTGCGTGGCCTGAAGGGGCCGTTCACCTGCCTGAACTCGGCCCGCTACGGCATCGCCTGGGGCGCGCTGGGCGCGGCCGAATCGTGCTGGCACACGGCGCGCCAGTACACCATGGACCGCCAGCAATTCGGCCGGCCGCTCGCGGCCAACCAGCTCGTGCAAAAGAAACTGGCCGACATGCAGACCGAAATCACCATGGCCCTGCAAGGCTGCCTGCGGCTGGGCCGCATGAAGGATGAAGGCACGGCCGCCGTCGAAATCACCTCGATGATGAAGCGCAATTCCTGCGGCAAGTCGCTCGACATCGCCCGCGTCGCCCGCGACATGCTCGGCGGTAACGGCATCTCCGACGAGTTCGGTATCATCCGCCACATGGTCAACCTGGAGGTGGTCAACACCTACGAGGGCACCCACGATATCCACGCCCTGATCCTGGGCCGCGCGCAGACGGGCATCCAGGCGTTTCAATAAACACCGCCCCACGATGACAAAAGCGTTGCCCGAGAAATCGGGCAACGCTTTTTTTTCGGCCGGGACGGTCCCGCAGGGTCAGCGCTGGCTGCGCCGCAGGCGATGTGCGATGAACAGCATGACCAGCGCCATCGCCGCCAGCAGCAGGCTGCCCGGCTCCGGCACGGTGCCGCTGTCGTCCGTCGTGCTCACCAGCGGCGGCGTCGGCGTGAAGGTCGGCGTTTCGATAAACGGTGCTTCCGGGGTGCTCGAGACGGGCAACTCCGTTTTGATATCAATCGGCGGTGCCGGCGTCGGGACGGGCACGCTGTCCGGCACCGGCAACAGCGGTGCGGCCGGCTCGGCGACGGGCTTGACGACGACAGGGTCGGTGGTGACGGGCGCGGTTACGACAGGAACGGTGACGACAGGGGCGGTGGCGGCAGGGTCGGCAACTGCCGGGACAGGCGCGACCGGTTCGGTGGCGGGAACGGTGGCAGCCGGGGGCGTGGTCACCGGGGTGGTTACGACCGGATCGGTGGCGCTGCCGCCATCGACCAGCGCGGGTGCGGTCGGGCGCGTGCCGATCACCGTCACGCCGGGCAAGGTGGGTATGCTGACCAGGGCCGGCATGCCGAAGCGGTCGGCATAGCCGCGAAAGGCGGGCGCAGGGGTGGCGGTCACCATGGCGGCCGTGCTGCTGCCCGGCACTGGCGGGATGGGCATGCCGCCCAGGGCGGCCATGCTGACGGTCTGGTCGATCAGGTCGCCGGCCGAGACAAACGCCGTTTCCAGGATTTCCGGCGCCGGTTCGTTGAGCAGGACGGGGCCCTGCACCGTGTCGGCAATCCGGTTGCCGCAGCGGGCGCGAATGAGGTGCTCGCCATCGGAGAGCAGGTACTCGCCCAAGGCCAGGCGCACCTTGTTCTTGGTCCAGTAAATCTGGTTACCGATGCGATACGACACGTGCACCATGCGCGATTGCTCGACCCGCACCAGGTGCGCCGCGGCGACGTTGAAATTGCCGTAGTGCGCGGCCGCGATGGGGTCGCGCTTGATCACGGCGGCCAGTTCGGCAGCGCTGTGTACGCCACCGGGCACGATGGAATTGCGGTAGACCAGGCGCAGCGGCTTGTCGTCCTGCGGCGCCACATTGAGCACGGCGGGTACTGGCCCCGGCAGGCTAAACTCGGGCAAGGCCTTGCGCGTCGACGGTTGCGGCGTGCTCAAGGTCAGCGCCGCCGCCACCAGCGCGAACGCGGCCGCACTGCCGACGAGCAGTCCGCGCGGCAATTTGGCAACCTCTGGAGTCTTATTGTTCTTCGAATAACGCATGGGCGCGGGGATCAATGGCAAGAATTCTAATGCCGTAAAGTAACACGGTTTACACCATCTTCGTCCTTCACGCGCAAATTTAGGCGCTGCTTGTTGGTGCGGTGCGACAAAATTATGCCCCACGCATGCGGCGGGCAGGCGTGCCCGCGACGAAAAAAAACCCGCCGCAGCGGGTTTCATAATTACCACCAGTTACATTAAAACTTGTAACCCACTGCCAAGACCAGGCCCACCGGATCGAGCACGACGTGCTGCGTCTGGCCGGTCGAATAATACGTGTCGGTCTTCAGGTAGGTCTTGGTGACGGTGAAGTCGACAAACCATTTCGGGTTGATGTTGAAGGCCACGCCGGCCTGGATGGTGGGCGCCACCTTGTTCTTGATGTGAAAATTGACGCCCGGGCCGCCCGTGTTGAGGATCGAGGTCAGCTGCGCCGAACCGCGCTCTTCGCGGAAATAGGCATAGGTGGCGCCCACACCGACGAAGGGACGCACCATCGTGTCCGGGGTGAAGAAACGGTATTGGGCAAACAGGCTGGGCGGCAGCGATTGCACGGTGCCCAGCTGGCCGGTACCGGCAATGGCGCCGTCGCCGTACAGTTTGTGCTTGTATGGCAAGCCCAGCGCCAGCTCGGTCGAGAAATTATCCGTCACGCCATAGGCGAAAATCAGCACGGGCTGGGTGTCGGCAGCGATCGCCACCTTGCTGCCAGGCTGGGCCGGCGCGCTCACGTCGCCGGACTCGACTTTCGGGGTGATCTTGCCGACGCCCAGCTTGGCGGTGAATTGACCGGCGCTCTGGGCCGAAGCGTTGCCTGCCAGCGCCAGCACTGCCGATGCCGCCAGCACGCTGGCGATGTGTTTGAAACCTTGTTTCATGTGTTCTCCTGATCATTGTGGGCGTGGCCGAAGCCACGCCGGTGTATTCGTGAGCCTGGGGTCGCCAGGGCTTACAGCCAGCCCTTGGTGACCATGTACTTCGAGACATAGCGCGCCAGCAGCAGCTGGACGAACGGGGTCGGATGCACCTCGTCGGCAAACGAGTAATGGCTGACGTCGCCCGTGGCCAGATTACCGCCATTGCAGCCCAGCGAGCTGGCCAGTGGATTGACGGTGGTGTTCAGATTGCACGCTGGGGTGGTGACGTTGGTCAGGCCGTACGGCGCCGGATTGGTGGCCTGGTCGTGGCTGACGGCGTAGGTGTCGACGTACAGGATCTTGCTTTCGCTGGCGACAGCGGTGGCCAGCGTGCTGTTGAAGGTCTTGACCATATTGTCGATCAGGGCCACGGTGCTGGCGGCCTGGCCACGGCCGAACGGCGTGGTGGCGATGTCGGGCATGTTGTTGATGACCACATAGTTGGCGCCCTTGGCAACGATCTGGTCTTTCACCAGCGCGGCCAGTTCGTTGGCCACGCCGGCCATGGTGGTGACCAGGGCGGGGGCGTTGGCGGCGAAGTAATCGG
This sequence comes from Massilia sp. DWR3-1-1, assembly GCF_049898325.1. Taxonomy (NCBI): domain Bacteria; kingdom Pseudomonadati; phylum Pseudomonadota; class Betaproteobacteria; order Burkholderiales; family Oxalobacteraceae; genus Massilia; species Massilia sp. DWR3-1-1. Next base: position 230,627 of record NZ_JAFCXL010000001.1, read on the forward strand.
CGCCGGCCTTGGCGCCGGCGGTCGCGCCGGCGCTGGTGCCGGCGGCCTGGGCGGTCGCGACCATCGGACCATACACGGCAACCGACGCTGCCGGGGTGTTGCCGGCGATGACGGCGGCCGTGACGGCGGCGGCGACCACGGTCGCGTCCGTGTGACCGGGACGGGCCGATTCCGTTTGCAGCGCGGTGCCGATGGCCACGGCCGCCGTTTGCGGATTGGTGGCGCCGGCAGCCAGTTGGCTCACCAGGCTGGTGCCGAAGGCGGCGCTGCCGGCGGCGGTGCCAGCGGCAGTACCGGCGGCGGTGGCGGCGGTCGACAATTGCGACAGGTTGACGAAGACGTCATTCGCGCCAGCCATGACGATCACCAGTTCGGTGCCAGTGAATTTGCCACCGGAGAGCGACAGGTGATTGGCCACTTGCTTGACCACGGGCACGGTCAGGGCCCCCAGCGCGCTGCCGGTCAGCTTGTTGCCAATACCGACCGGGTTGGTGACGCGGGCGCCGCCCTGGGCGTAAATGTAGCAGCCGGCGTGCTGGACGACCGGCACCGAGAAGCCTTGCGTTGCGTTGCCGTCCAGGCCGGTGTAAGCGGCGCAGGCGGCGGGCAGGCCCAGTTGCGTGGCCAGCAGTTCCGTGTAGTTCTTTCCCGTCAGGGTGGCATTGACGGCGGTATTGTCGCCGTTGATGTTGAACTTGCCGCCCTTGAGCGCCGCCACGGTGCCGACGTTGTACGTGCCGACATCGGACAGGCTGTCGCCGAACGCGACCTGGGAACTGAACTTGACCTTGACGTTCTGCACGCCCGGTTCGCTGCTACTGCCGCCGCAGGCGGACAGGACGGCTGCCGTCAGCAAAGCGAGTGCAAATGTTGTTTGACGCATATTGTCTCCTGAATTTTCTCGTGATAAATTTAATCGAACGCTCGTGCTATTCGCAACCCGACTAATATGCCAGTGATGGTAGCGCTTGTATAGGGAAAAGGCCTGTATTGACTGTCACATGAACGCAACATCCTGTCACGGCCCACTGCTGCCGCAGCGCAGCAAAAATCATCAGGGCGCCTCCTTGTTGAGCAGGCCGTGGACGATGCCGGTCGAGCCGTGGGCGGCCCGGCGCAAGCGGTCGTTGACGCCCAGCCAGGCGGCCTCTTGTGGTGGCGCTTCGACCAGGATCAGTGCGGCGCCGCTGCCGTCCATGCTGCGCAGGGCGGCGTAGAGGGCGTGGGCGAAGCCGCCGGGAGCGGCCGGCAGGCGCACCGCCGCATGGGTGGCCGGCAAGTCGGAATAGTGCACCAGCGCCACCTTGCGGCCGGCCTCGTGCAATTGCGCCAGGGTGGTTTTCAAGGTCGCCGTGGGCTGCATCGCCACCGGCGTGTGCGGCGCGTAGTGCGACTCGAGCGTGCCGGAGGCGCGCGGTGCGGCCGCGTCGGGCGCGGCCGGCAGGCGATCGATCACGGCGGCGATGGCGTCGGCGCTGATATGGCCGGGGCGCAACAGCACCGGGCCATGCGTGGCCAGGCGCGACAGGTCGACGATGGTCGACTCGATGCCGACCAGGCTGGCGCCGCCGTCGAGCACCATGGCCAGCGCGCCGTCGGCGTCGAATTCATCGTGCACGTGCGCGGCCGTGGTGGGACTGACATGACCGAACTTGTTGGCCGAGGGCGCGGCGATGCCCCCCCTGCCCTGCTTGAACGCCTGCAACAGGGCGATCGCCAGCGGGTGCGCCGGGCAGCGCAGGCCGATGGTGTCCTGGCCGCCCGAGACGGCCGCGGGCACGCCGGCGGCCCGCTTGAGTATCATGGTGAGGGGGCCGGGCCAGAAGGCGTCGGCTAGCTGCTGCGCTTCGGCGGGAATTTCGGCGGCCCAGTGCGCCAGCGACGCGCCCGGCGCCAGGTGGACAATCACCGGGTGATCCTGCGGACGGCCCTTGGCGGCGTAAATGGCCGCCACCGCCGCCGGGTTTTCGGCGTCCGCGCCCAGGCCGTACACGGTCTCGGTGGGAAAGGCGACCAGCAGGCCCTGCTCGAGCGCGCGCGCGGCCTGCCCGATGCTCGCGTGATCGATCATCACGCCGCGATGCCCAGGATGGCGCAGGCCGCCTGCAATTGCGCCTGTGCCTGCGCCAGGGTGGGCGCGACAAAGGTGATGTGGCCCATCTTGCGGCCCGGCCGCGCCGCTTCCTTGCCGTACAAATGCAGGCAGGCGCCGGGCAGCTCGAGGACCTGGTCCCAGGCCGGTTCGCGCGATGCCGTACTGGTGTCGTCGAACCAGACGTCGCCGAGAATATTGAGCATGACGGCCGGCGAATGCTGGCGCACATCGCCCAGCGGCAAGCGCGCCATCGCCCTGACCTGCTGGGCGAACTGGCTGGTGATGCAGGCATCCATCGTGTAGTGGCCGCTGTTATGGGGCCGCGGCGCCATTTCGTTGACCACCAGCCGTCCGTCCGTGAGGACGAAAAATTCGATGCACAGTACGCCCACGTAGCCCAGCCGGCCGATCATGGCGCGCGCCGCGTCCTGCGCCTGCAGCGCGTGCGCCGCCGACACGTTAGGCCCGGGCACGGTGGTGGTAAACAGCACGCCGTCGCGGTGGACGTTTTCAGCGATCGGATAGACCACCGCTTCGCCGTCCTCGCCGCGCGCGGTCAGCACCGACACCTCGTAGGCCAGCGGCAGCATTTTCTCCAGCAGGCAGGGCACGCCCCCGCCGGCGGCGAAGGCCGCGCGCAGTTCGTCGCGGCTGGCGACGCGCGCCTGGCCCTTGCCGTCGTAGCCCATGCGCACGGTCTTCAGGATGCCCGGCAGCAGGTGATCGGCAATGGCGTCGATGTCCGCACTGCAGGCGATCAGGTGGTGCGGCGCCGGCATCACGCCCGAGCTGGGCGCGCAGTCGACAAAGAAGCGCTTCTCGGCGGCGCGGTCCTGGGCAATCGACACGCAGGCGCTCGACGGCGCCACGAAACTGCGGGCGGCCAGCAGCGCCAGGCTGTCGGCGGGGACGTTTTCAAATTCGGTGGTGACGGCCACGCAGCGCTGCGCCAGCGCCGCCAGCGCGGCGGCGTCATCGTAAGAGGCGACGATGAGCTCGTCGGCCACCTGGCCGGCCGGGCAGTCGGCGGCCGGCTCGAGCACGGCGACCTTGAAGCCCATGGCCTGCGCGGCGTGGGCGAACATGCGGCCCAACTGGCCGCCGCCCATCACCCCCAGCCAGGTGGGCGGGGCGGCGGCGGGTACAAAAGCGGGCAATTTGTTCATGCAGGCGGCAAGGTCATGGCGCGCGCGGCGGCGCTTTGGGTGATACGGAAGGCTTCGAGCTGCGCGGCCAGGGCGTCGTCGCCGGCGGCCAGCATGGCCACCGCCGTCAAGGCCGCATTGGCAGCACCGGCTTCGCCGATGGCGAAGGTGGCCACTGGAATTCCCTTGGGCATCTGCACGATCGACAGCAGCGAATCTTCGCCCCGCAGGTATTTGGACGGCACCGGCACGCCCAGCACGGGCACGATGGTCTTGGCCGCCAGCATGCCGGGCAAGTGGGCGGCGCCGCCGGCGCCAGCGATGATGGCGCGCAAGCCGCGCCCGCGCGCCTGCTCGGCGTAAATGAACATATCGTCGGGCATGCGGTGCGCGGAAATGACCCGCGCTTCATGGGGGATGCCGAACTGCTCGAGCATGGCGACGGCGTGCTGCATGACGTCCCAGTCGGACGACGAGCCCATCACCACGCCGACCAGCGGGCTGGCCTTGATGTCAACGGTGTCGGTCATCAGGCGTCCAGTTTCTTGCCGGTCAGACGTTCGATGGCCTCGAAGTATTTCGCCTGGGTTTTATCGATGACATCCTGCGGCAAGGCGGGCGCCGGCGCCGTCTTGCCCCAGTCGGTCAGGGTTTCCAGGTAGTCGCGCACGAACTGCTTGTCGAACGACGGTGGCGACATGCCAGGCTGGTAGGAATCGGCCGGCCAGAAGCGCGAGGAATCGGCCGTCAGCACTTCGTCCATCAGGTGCATGACGCCGGCCTCGTCCAGGCCAAATTCGAACTTGGTGTCGGCGATGATGATGCCGCGCGTGGCGGCGTATTCGGCGGCCGCCTTGTACAGGGCGATGGCGGTGTCGCGCATCCTGGCGGCCAGGTCGGCGCCGATGCGTTGTTCCATGTCGGCGAAACTGATGTTTTCGTCGTGCGCGCCCAGCTCGGCCTTGGCGGCGGGAGTAAAGATCGGCTCCGGCAGCTTTTCGGCCTGCTGCAAGCCCGCTGGCAGGGCGATGCCGCAAATGGCGCCCGTTTCCTGGTAATCCTTCCAGCCCGAGCCGATGATGTAACCGCGCACCACCGCTTCGACCATGATCGGTTGCAAGCGCTTGGCAACGACGGCGCGGCCGCGCACCTGCTCGATTTCGCTGGCGGCGACGACCGATTCGGGCGCCACGCCGGTGAGGTGGTTGGGCACGATGTGGCCGAGTTTTTCGAACCAGAAATCGCTCATCTGGTTGAGCACCATGCCCTTGCCGGGGATCGGCTCGTTCATGATGACGTCGAAGGCGGACAGGCGGTCGGTGGTGACGATGAGGATCTTGTCGTCGCCGACGGCGTAGTTGTCGCGCACCTTGCCGTGGCCCAGCAGCGGCAGGGAGGCGATGGTGGTGGTGTACAGGCTGTTCATAGGAGGCTACCGGGGAAACGTGACCGGCGGGCAGCGCCGCCGGCGGGAAAAATCAGGCCGCCACGCAGGCGGCCTGTGCGGCACTTACTTGACGATCTGCGACAGTTCGCCGCGGGCGTAACGCTCGGCCATCTTGTCGAGCGGGATCGGCTTGATCTTGGCGGCTTGCCCTTCGCAGCCGAAGGCCTGGAAGCGGGCCTTGCAAATTTGCATGGCCGCTTCGCGGGCGGGCTTCAACCAGTCGCGCGGATCGAATTTCGACGGGTTCTCGAACATGTACTTGCGCACCGCGGCCGTCATGGCCAGGCGGATGTCGGTGTCGATGTTGATCTTGCGAACGCCGTGACGGATGCCTTCCTGGATTTCTTCGACGGGCACGCCGTAGGTTTCTTTCATGTCGCCGCCGAATTCGCGGATGATCGCCAGCAGTTCCTGCGGCACCGAGGACGAGCCGTGCATGACCAGGTGGGTGTTCGGAATGCGCGCGTGGATTTCCTTGATGCGGTCGATGGCGAGGATGTCGCCGGTCGGCTTGCGCGTGAACTTGTAGGCGCCATGCGAGGTGCCGATGGCGATGGCGAGGGCGTCGCACTGGGTGCGGGCGACAAAATCGGCCGCCTGGGTGGCGTCGGTGAGCAGTTGCTCACGCGTCATCAGGCCTTCGGCGCCGTGGCCGTCTTCCTTGTCGCCCTTCATGGTTTCGAGCGAACCCAGCACGCCCAGTTCGGCTTCGACGGTGACGCCGATCGAGTGGGCGAACTTGACCACTTCACGCGAGGTTTCCACGTTGTATTCGTAGCTGGCGACCGTCTTGCCGTCCGCTTCGAGCGAGCCGTCCATCATGACGGACGTAAAGCCCGAGCGGATGGCGGTCATGCACACAGCCGGCGACTGGCCATGATCCTGGTGCATAACGATGGGAATGTGCGGATAGGCTTCGACGGCGGCGTCGATCAGGTGGCGCAGGAACGCTTCGCCGGCATACTTGCGGGCGCCGGCCGACGCTTGCATGATGACGGGGCTGCTGCTGGCGTCGGCAGCGGCCATGATCGCTTGCACCTGTTCGAGGTTGTTGACGTTGAAAGCGGGCAGACCATAGCCGTTTTCGGCGGCGTGGTCGAGAAGCTGACGGAGTGAGACGAGTGCCATGGTAGTACTCCAAACAATAAGAAAAATGGGGGCCTGCGAGCAGGCGAATAAGGTAGCTGGGCCCGGTTAGCTGAATTCGCCCACGCGGACAATCTTGAGAGCATTGGTGCCGCCCACCTGTCCCATCGGCTCGCCCCAGGTGCAGACGATCATGTCACCCTTGTTGACGATGCGGTTGGCGACCATCAAATCCTCGGCCTGTTTGAGTACGGCGCCGCTGTCGCCCTGTTGGGTGAGGTGGTAGGCGTGCACGTTGCGGTACAGGGCCACCTTGCGCTGGGTGGAAATGCTGGGCGTGAGGGCGAAGATGGGCGCCTCGACCCGGTGCCGGCTCATCCACAAGGCGGTCGAGCCCGACTCGGTCAGCGCGGCGATCGCTTTCACGCCCAGGTGGTGGGCCGTAAACAGGGTGCCGTAGGCGATCGACTGGTCGATGCGGGTGAACTTGACGTTGAGGAAGTCGGCGTCGAGGCGGTTGTACTCGGACTGCTCGGCCTCGACGCAGATGGCGGCCATCATTTCTACCGTTTCGATGGGGTACTTGCCGGAGGCCGTCTCGGCCGAGGTCATCACCGCATCCGTGCCGTCGAGCACGGCGTTGGCCACGTCCGACACTTCGGCGCGGGTCGGCACGGCATTGACGATCATCGACTCCATCATCTGGGTGGCGGTGATGGTGAGCTTGTTGGAGGCGCGCGCCATGGCGATCATGCGCTTTTGCAAGGCCGGCACGGCGGCATTGCCCACTTCCACAGCCAGGTCGCCGCGGGCGACCATGATGCCGTCGGAGGCGTCGAGAATTTCCTGCAGCGCGGGAATGGCTTCGGCCCGTTCGATCTTGGCGATCAGCATGGGCTTGTGCTGCCACGGCTCGCCGGCGATATTGGCCAGCTGGCGCGCCATCTCCATGTCGGTGGCGCTTTTCGGGAACGAGATGGCCAGGTAGTCGGCCTGGAATGCCATCGCCGTCTTGATGTCTTCCATGTCCTTCGAGGTCAGCGCGGGCGCCGTCAGGCCACCGCCCTGGCGGTTGATGCCCTTGTTGTTCGACAGCACGCCGCCCACCCGCACGGTGGTGAAAATTTCCGCCAGCACCACCTTGTCGACGATCAGCACGATCAGGCCGTCATTGAGCAGCAGCTTGTCGCCCGGGCGCACGTCGCGCGGCAAGGCCTTGTAGTCGAGGCCCACGCGGTCCTGGTTGCCCAGTTCGCCATTGCTGCCCCACTTGGCGTCGAGAATGAACTTGGCGCCGGGCTCGAGGGTAATTTTGCCGTCTTCAAACTTGCCGACGCGGATTTTCGGCCCCTGCATGTCGGCCATGATGGCCACTTCGCGGCCGCACTCGGCCGCCGCGCGGCGCACCAGGGCGGCGCGGTCGATGTGGTCCTGCCCCGTGCCGTGCGAAAAATTGAGCCGCACCACATCCACGCCGGCACGGATCATCTTGACGAGCATCTCGAAATCCGACGATGCCGGGCCGATGGTTGCAACAATCTTGGTGCCACGTAGCATGGGGAGCGCCTTAATGGAGTGGACGGAGGTCGATCAGGAAGCGTTGCGTTGCAGAAGAATTTCTACCACCGGCAAGGTTTTGCCTTCCAGGAATTCCAGGAAAGCACCGCCGCCCGTGGAGATATACCCGATTTTATCGGTAATGTCATATTTTGCAATGGCGGCCAGGGTGTCACCACCGCCGGCGATGGAAAACGCCTTCGAGGCGGCGATCGCCAGCGCCAGCGTGCGCGTGCCGCCGCCGAACTGGTCGAATTCGAACACGCCCACGGGGCCGTTCCAGACGATGGTGCCGGCCGCGCCGATCTGCGCGGCCAGGGCGGCCGCCGTTTGCGGGCCGATATCGAGAATCATGTCGTCGTCTTCCACCTCGTCGACGCGCTTGGTGGTGGCGACGGCGGTGGGCGAAAATTCCTTGGCGCACACGACGTCGGTGGGAATCGGCACGGTGGCGCCGCGCGCGGCCATCATGTCGATGATGGCGCGCGCTTCAACGACGAGGTCGGCTTCGACCAGCGACTTGCCGATGTTCAGGCCAACCGCCTTCATGAAGGTGTTGGCGATGCCGCCGCCGACGATCAGGTTGTCGACCTTGTCGGCCAGCGCCTTCAGGATCGACAGCTTGGACGACACTTTCGAGCCGGCGACGATGGCCAGCAGGGGACGGGCGGGCGCGCCCAGCGCCTTGCCCAGCGCGTCCAGTTCGGCCGCCAGCAGGGGGCCGGCGCAGGCGACGGGGGCAAACTTGGCGATGCCGTGGGTGGTCGCCTCGGCGCGGTGGGCGGTGCCGAAGGCGTCGTTGACGTAGACATCGCACAGCTTGGCCATTTTTTGGGCGAGCGCGTCGTCATTTTTCTTTTCGCCCACATTGACGCGGCAATTTTCCAGCAGCACCACCTGGCCGGGGGCGACCTCGACGCCGTCGACCCAGTCCTGTTTCAGCTCGACGCCCTGGCCCAGCAGCTCGGCCAGGCGCGCGGCCACGGGGGCCAGGCTGTCGGCGCTCTTGAACTGGCCCTCGGTGGGGCGGCCCAGGTGCGACGTCACCATGACGGCGGCGCCAGCGTCGAGGGCGGCGCGAATGGCCGGCACCGAGGCGCGGATGCGGGTGTCTTCGGTGATGGTGCCGGCATCGTCTTGCGGCACGTTCAGGTCAGCGCGAATGAAGACGCGTTTGCCGCGCAAGGCCTGCTGGTCGATCAAGTCTTGCAAGCGGAGGAAGTGAAGGACGTCGTGCATGGCTTTTCGCGCCGTGACAGCGCTCTGAAAGTAGAAAGATGGCTATTTTACCTGATGCACCGGTCCACAATGGGCAATCGGCACGGGGCGCGCGCCATTCTTCAGCCGCCCGTCGCCAGCCGCAACAGCGTAAACACCAGCATGCCCACCACGATGGTTTGCAGCATATTTTTGCGCCACAAATAGAACCCCGTGGCGGCGATCGCCGCCAGCAATTTCGGGTTGACCAGGCTCGTTTGCAACTGGCCGCCAGCGCTCATCAGGATGTCCGGGGCGATGATGGCGGCCAGCGCGCAGGCGGGGGCGAAGCGCAGCATCTCCTGCACCCGCTTGGGGATACTGATGCGGTGGCCCACCAGCCACAGCGACGAGCGCGCCGCCAGCGTGGCCACGCACAGCACGCCGATGACGGCCCAGATTTCCAGTTCGCTCATGTTGTGGCCTTTTCTTTGTTGTAGCGTTCGACGCATTCCTCGACCAGCATGGCGGTGAGCATGCCGGCCACCACCGCCACCAGCAAGCCCAGTTTATAGGGCAGGCCAAAGGCCAGTACGGACACCAGCGCGGCGACGGCAACGCCGGCCAGCACCGCCTTGTTGGCCACCATCGGCACGGTGATGCACAGGATGGCCAGGGTGCCGGCAAAGCCCAGCCCCCATTGCGCCGGCACCGCGCTGCCCAGCAAGATGCCGGCCACCGAGCCGACCTGCCAGGCCGCCCAGTTCGGGTACACCAGCGCCTTCAGATAGGACAGCTTGCCCGCTGCCGGGGCCGGCGAGGGGAAGCGCTGCAGGAACAGTGCCACCGTCATGTCGCCCGTGACATACCCGAAGGCCACGCGCGACTTCCACGGCAGGTGGCCAAAATGGGGCGCCATCAGGGCCGAAAAAATCACGAAGCGCAAATTGACCACCAGCGCGGTGGCAAAGATCACCCAGATGGGCGCATGGGCGACGATCAGCGGCAGCGACGCCAGCTGGGCCGAGCCGGCGAACACCAGCAGCGTCATCCCCAACGCCTGCGGCACCGTCAGCCCCACCTTGACCATGGCCACGCCCACTACCATGCCCCAGGCGGCAATGCCGGGCAGGGTGGGCACGCCGGCGGCAAAGCCCGCTTTCCAGGCCGCCGCATCGGGAATATCGGACAGGGCGTTGGGATCGACGGCGGCGAGGGGGGCGGCGCTCATGTGGCTTTCATGCCACAACGGCAAGCGAGAAGGACGGTGTGACAAGCGAAAAATGGCATCGAATAGGGGTGCGTGGGGGGCGCGCGCGTCACAATTGTGCGGCAAAGGGACGATGCGGCCGGTGTGGCTGGAAGCGCTATTTTACCGAGGGTTCCGACAAGCCGTCTGAATCGTCTAAAATCTTGGTTTTGCTGGGCCGCACTGGTCCCGGCCTGCCCTTCGGAGAAAACATGAACGACAAGCACGTAGCTGCGGTAGAACTTGACGGCAAAGACTTGCCGGCGCATTGCCCCAACCCGGCCATGCCGTTGTGGTCGTCCCACCCGCGCGTGTTCCTCGACTTCGACCACCACGGCGTGGCCAAGTGCCCGTACTGCGGCACCGAATACCGCCTGAAACCGGGGACGGTGCTGGCGCACCACTGATCGCCATGAAAAGCGTCAAGCTCAACGGTAGTGCCGCCGAAGTCGAAGCGGCGTTCTACGATGCCCTCAACCGCGCCGATGTCGACGCCCTGATGAAACTGTGGGCCGACGACGACGAGATCGTCTGCATCCACCCGGGTGGGCCGCGCCTGCATGGCCATGTCGCCATCCAGGCTTCGTGGGAAGCGATTCTGCACAAGGGCGGCCTGCAGGTGCGGCCGTCGCAGCTGTACGAGGCGCACAACCTCATGAGCGCGGTGCACACGGTGGTCGAGGGGGGCACGGGGATCGATCCGAACGGCCCCACCGGCAAGGAGCCGGCGCACCTGCTCGCCACCAACGTCTATTTGAAGACGCCGCATGGCTGGCGCATGGTGCTGCACCACGTGTCGGTGGCGCCCGGCCCGGCGCCGACCGGCATGCCGGCGGCGTCGAGCCTGCACTGACATAGCGTCGTCCTTCATTCGCCCCATGCGCTACCCCGCCCCCGCCTGGCTGCCCGGCGGCCACCTGCAAACCATGCTGCCGGCGGTGGCCATGCGCCAGGCCGGCCCGCCCATGCGGCGCGAGCGCTGGCCGACCGCCGACGGCGACTTCATCGACGTCGATTTCGTCGACGGCCTGCCGGGCCGGCCCATGGTGGTGCTGTTTCACGGCCTGGAAGGCTCGTCAGGCAGCCACTACGCCAAGGCCTTGATGGCGGCGCTGGCAGCGCGCGGCTGGTCGGGCGCGGTGCCACATTTTCGTGGCTGCTCGGGAGAGGCGAACCTGGCGCCCCGCTTCTATCACTCGGGCGACGCGGCCGAAATCGACTGGGTCTTGCGCAAGCTGCGCCTGCGCACGACGGCCCCGTTCTCCGCCGCCGGCGTCTCGCTGGGAGGCAACGCCTTGCTGCGCTGGCTGGGCGAATCGCAGGGGCAGGCGGCCATTGTCGATGCCGCCTGCGCCGTGTCGGCGCCGCTCGACCTGGCGCAAGGGGGCGCCGCCCTGTCGTCGGGCTTGAACCGCATCTACACGCGCATGTTCCTGCGCACCCTGAAACCGAAGTGCCTGCACAAGCTGACCCAGTTTCCCGGCCTGTTCGACCGCGCCGCCCTGCTCGCCGCGCGCGACCTGTACGCGTTCGACAACGTGGTGACGGCGCCCCTGCACGGCTACAAGAACACCGACGATTACTGGGACCGCGCCAGCGCCAGGCACGTGCTCGACGACATCCGCGTGCCCACCCTGGTGCTCAATGCCCGCAACGACCCGTTCCTGCCGGGCCGCTACCTGCCCACCAGCGCCGCGCCCGCCGTGACGCTCGAGTATCCGGCCCACGGCGGCCATGTGGGCTTCGCCGTGGGCGGCCCACCCGGACGGCTGGACTGGCTGCCGCAGCGCCTGCTGGCCTTTTTCGACGGGGTCGGCGGCGAACGGGCACAGCCTGGCGCAGCCAGCGGCGCGCCAGCAAGGGCCAGCATGTGCGATGCTCACGAGCATGGATGACATCGTAAAACAAGCCATGGCCAAGTGGCCCCACGTGCCCGACTGCTACGGCTGGCTGGCGCTCGACGCGCGCGGCGCCTGGCGCATGCGCGACGAGCGCGCCCAGCACCTGGGACTGGCGGGCGACAAGGTGATCCAGGTGGCCCTGCTCGCCTTCATCAACCGCAACTACGGGGTGGACAGCCGCGGCTGCTGGTTTTTCCAGAACGGCCCCCAGCGCGTGTTCGTCAACCTGGAGGCGACGCCGTACATCGCCCGCACCGACCCGCAACGGGGCCTGACGGTGCAGACGGGCGCCACGCTGGCGCCGCAGGCGGCGTTCATGAGCGAGGAAGGCGCACTGATCGTCACGGCCGGCGCCGTGGTGGCGCAGGTGGACGACCGCGACGTGGTGCAGTTGCTGGCAGCGCTGTCGATCGATGGCGAGGCCGCTGGCGACGCGCAGTTGCTGGCGTGGCTGGCTGGCGCGGCGGGCCAACTCCGTCTGCGTGTGGCCGGCAGCGACATCGAGGTCGGGCGCATCGACAGCGCCGCCGTCGCGGCGCGTTTCGGCTTCGTGCGCCTGCCGGGCGAGCCGGCCGTCTGAGCACCTCGATCGCTCAGCGCTCTTTCTTTTCCTTTTTATCGTCGCGCTGGCGCGTTTGCAGTTCGCGTTCGCGGGCGTCGATCAGGGCCAGGTCGTAGAACGAGGCGTCGGGCGCCTTGCGGGCGATGCCCAGCTGGTCGACGGCGGCCGGCACGGCGCCGGCCAGCACATACGATTCGGCCAGCGCGATGTGCTGCAAGGTCAGCTTGCCCTGGGCGGCGTAGGCCTTGGCCAGCAAATCGTACAGTTTCGGCTCTTCCCGGTACTGGCGCACCTGCTCGCGCAGATAGCTGGCCGCCTGCTCGGCCTGGCCGTTGGCAATGAGCGCGTCGGCGTACTGGCGGGCGATGCCGCGCGCGAGGGGAAACTGGTCATGCGCCAGTGCGGCATCCTTGGCCGTCTGCGCGGCCAGGGCGGGCGGCTGGCCGGAGGCGAGCTTGATTTCCAGGTCGAGCGAAGCGAACATGGCGGCGCCATCGGAGGCGCTCTGGCCGGTGGAAAACACGGCGCCGCTGGCCGGCTTCATGGTGGCGCGCGCGCGCGCGAGCGCCTCGGCCGCTTTCGCCAATTCGCCCCGTTTCATGGCCAGGTAGGCCAGGCCGTAGTGGCCGGCCGCCTGCTGCTGGCGATTTTGCGATTTGAGCTGGCTGTCGAAGGCCGCCTGCGCCTCGACGCGGCCCTGGTTGCTTTCATCTTGCAGCACGCGGGCGCGCGAGCGCACCAGGTAAAACTCGAGGCCATCGATGCGCTGGCGGAACGGCATGGCGCGGATGCGTTCGCGGATGTCGCTGATGCGTTCGGAGGTCAGCGGATGGCTCATCAGCCACGGCGGGGTCAGATCCGAGTAGACCTTCGTGGCCGCCTGCATGCGCTGGAAAAACGCCACCATGCCGGAGGCGTCGAAGCCGGCCGCGTTCATGATCTGAAAGCCGACCCGGTCCGATTCGCGTTCGGCGTCGCGGGTAAAATCGATCTGGCGCTGGATGGCCAGGCCCTGGCCGCCCATGAACACGCCGATGGCCGCGTCCGGCCCCGCCTTCGAGGCCAGCGCGGCGAGGATGATGGCCGCCAGCGGCATCAGGGCGTCGCCCTTTTGCTGGCCGATCATGCGGGCGATGTGGCGCTGGGTGACGTGACCGATTTCGTGCGACAGCACCGAGGCCAGTTCCGACTCGTTTTGCGCCGCCAGCAGCAGCGCCGAGTGGACGCCGATAAAGCCGCCCGGCAGCGCGAAGGCATTGAGCATGGGATCACGCACGCAAAAAAAGTAAAAATCGTTGCCCGTTTCACCGCGCGCGCCCGGATACGCTGCCGCCAGCGCATTGCCGAAATTGTTCAGGTATTCGAGGATGGGAGCGTCGTCGAGAAAATCGCGGTCGCGCCGCACGTCGAACATGATCTCCTCGCCCAGTTTGCGCTCAAGCACGGGAGAGAGGTCGCCGCGCGCGCTATCGCCCAGCACGGGCAGGCTGTTGCCGGGGGCAGCGTTGAGCGCGCCCTGACTGCTCTGGCCCTGGGCCACCGGCATGGTCAGCAGGCACAGGGGCAGCAAGGCGGCGGCCAGCCGTTTGGCAAGCGGGCGGCGGGCGGAGACGGGGGCGATGGTCGATTTCACGGTGCTATCATACCCGCACCCTGCCGGCGCGGCTCACGACGCCGGCGTCCCGACAAATCACCGCATCGATTGCCCCTCACATGACCGACAGCACCCTCACCCATTTCGACAGCAGCGGCCAGGCCCACATGGTCGATGTCGGCGGCAAGGCCGACACCGCCCGCGTGGCCGTCGCCGCCGGCACCATCCGCATGCAGCCAGCCACGCTGGCCTTGATCACCTCCGGCAGCGCCAGGAAAGGCGACGTGCTGGGCATCGCCCGCATCGCCGCCATCATGGCGGCCAAGAAAACCAGCGACCTGATTCCCCTGTGCCACCCGCTGGCGCTGACGCGGGTCACGGTGGACTTCGAGATCGACGCCAACAGCAACCGCGTGCACTGCCGCGCGCAGGTGGAAACCCATGGCAAGACGGGGGTGGAGATGGAGGCACTGACGGCCGTGCAGGTGGGCCTACTGACCATCTACGACATGTGCAAGGCGGTCGACCGGGGCATGGTGATGACGGATGTGCGGGCGGTGGAAAAGCACGGGGGGAAATCAGGGGACTGGACGGCCGAGGTGTAAGGCATTGATTTCATTTGACTTTATATCCTCCCCAAGTTTTTCCTGCACGTTTTGGTCCGCCCGACGACCGTAAAGCTCACTCTGAAATTTAAGCTATTTTCTTTTCTTGTCCCACGCCTGTCCCACTGGGAAGGCATATGGCAACTTTTAGACAACGATCTGGTAAATGGCAGGCACGAGTACGCATCAAAGGATGTCCCGACGAAACGAAATCGTTCGATACGAAATCAGCTGCTCAGCGATGGGCAAGGCAAGTCGAATCCTCTTGGGACCGTGGAGAGAATCTAGTCCAAAGAGAAGGCAGCGAGCTCCTTCTTAAGGAAATATTGCAGCGCTATGTCGACGAAGTGACGCCGTTGAAACGCGGAGCCAAGCGGGAAGCCGAAGGAATAGCGTTCATGCAGCGGCACAAATTTGCGGCCTTTAGCATGGCCAAGCTAAGCCCCGCTGTGATAGCGAGTTATCGTGACCATCGGCTGAAGACTGTTGGGGCAGGCACGATTATCAGAGAGATGTCCATCTTGTCGAGCGTTATCAATCACGCCCGTCGGGAGTGGAGCCTTCCCATCAACAATCCTTGCGAGCTCGTGCGGAAGCCAGCGAAGCCGTTAGGGCGAAGTCGCCTCCTCAGTGACGATGAGGAAACGACATTGCTTGCTGAGCTCCAACCAATATGGCGCAGAAGCCCTTGGATGGCGCCGCTCGTACGCTTAGCCTTAGAAACGGCGATGCGTCGAGGCGAGCTCCTGGGCCTGCGCTGGGAGAACATCGACCTGAACCGGCAAATAGCATTTCTGCCGATGACTAAAAATGGCTCGCCGAGAACAGTTCCATTGTCGAGAAAAGCGATCACGATCTTGGCAGAGCTTCCGCGTTGTGATGATGGGCGCGTTTTACCACTCTCCGAAATGGGCATGGAGGCCGCTTTTCGAAAAGCCTGCGCCCGAGCAGAAATCGTAGATTTACACTTTCATGATCTACGTCACACGGCCACAAGTCGGCTGGCGGAGAAGTTGCCCAACGTCATCGAACTTGCGGCGGTAACAGGGCATCAGACCATTCAGATGCTGAAACGCTACTACCATCCCAAAGCGGAAGCACTGGCAAAAAAGCTGGATTGATATAAATTAGATGAAGACGACCCACGAAAAACAGAAATTTGGTGGGTTCCTACTTCGTTGTTTTACCTCTAGTCACTGGAACTATGGCCCGTCCAGATTTCTTATATATATAGAGGAAGGTACAACCAGCGTCACCGCCTGCTTCGCAGCAAGACAGCGTTGCAAAGCCATCACTTGGGATCGCTGCCCCCGCCCTTCTCGTCCAACCAGTCCTCCAACAAGAACAGCGCCCAGGTCGCCAAGAACGCTATCTCAAAGGCCATAGCGGCCCACCACGGCGTTAATTTCTGCCTGAGCCTGTGCATCCCACAAATATGTCCTGACGAGCCTGTAGAGGTGGCAGCCTCTAAAACCAAGTGCAACACCCTTTGCTGTAAGGTGCTGCCATGCCGAAAATCTATACCCATCTGACGACACAGGAGCGCGCCGTCGTGATGACCATGCGGGACGACCAGTGCAGTATCCGATCCATTGCTAAGCGCCTTGGCCGTGCTCCCAGTTCGATCAGTCGCGAACTTCACCGTGCGCCCGGTGGCAATGCCTACGATGCCAACCTGGCCCATTTGCAGAGCGGCGCGCGCCGTGTCGCACCGCGCCGCCTACCGAAACTCCACGCCGATGGCGTGCTGTTCCAAGTGGTGCGCCACTATCTGAAGGAACTCTGGTCGCCCCAGCAAATTGCGAACATACTGCGTGCCATGTGGCCCGACGACTCCGACAAAACGGTCTCTCACGAGACGATCTACAACGCGATCTATCTGCACCCGCGTGGAGAGCTCAAGCGCGAGCTGATCGCCTGCCTGCGCCACCACAACCAGGTCCGCAAACCGCGCAGCCGTGGAGTCGACCGGCGTGGCCAGATCAAAGATATGCAGAGCATCCATATCCGTCCGCCGGAGATCGAGGACCGCCTCATCCCAGGCCACTGGGAGGGCGACCTCATCAAGGGCGAAGGCAACCGCTCCTCGGTCGGCACGCTGGTCGAACGCACCACGCGTTTCGTGGTGCTGGCCAAGATGGACAACGCCGGCACCCGCTCCGTCGTCGACAGCTTTTCGGCGGTGCTCAACCGTCAGCCCGCCGAACTGCGCAAGTCGATGACCTACGACCAGGGCCGCGAGATGCATGGCCACAAAATTCTCACTGAGCGCACCGGCGTGCAGATCTACTTTGCCGACCCGCACAGCCCATGGCAGCGCGGCTCCAATGAGAACACCAACGGCTTGCTGCGCCAGTACATGCCAAAGGGCTCAGACCTGTCGATTTACTCGCAGGACGACCTCGATGCCATCGCACTATCGCTCAATACGCGACCACGTGAAACGCTCGGCTGGAAGTCCCCGCTGGTGGTTTATACCGAACACATGGCTCGGCTACAATTGCAGGCCGATTCGATTCAATAACCCGGTGTTGCACTTGATACTTGAGACCGCCGGTCCATAAATCCCGCAGATCCCCCAGACAAGTTGCAGTGCACCACGAACGCTACAACGCCCTGATCGATTTGCCCTCGGGACAAGTCGCTATAGTTTCCGAAGGAAATTACCTTCTTTGGTTGCATGACATACGACTTCCCTTGAAGAATTTTCATGGCATCGGCGATGATTTCTCTGGCGCTTTTCTTGTTGATTTTATCGATAGTCATTGCGTACTCCTCAACTGCTGAAGTTGCAAACCAGACAATTTTGCCATGAGTTTGGCCTTCTCGATGCTGGAAATTCGTCTGCGATTGATCCAGTCATGAATTGTCGTGCCTGATACTGAGAGGGCCGTTGCAGCCTTGGTGGGACCGCCTAGGCGGTTTACGGCGGTTTTTACGTGGTTTAAGGCGAGGTCGAACATTCATTTCCTTGTTTTTATTTTCATGAACTTGGCAATTGGTTGTCAGTTGCTTGTCATATATATGTTAGTTCAAGGATAGTAATGTGTAGGGAAAACTGAAAATAAATCACGATAATTAAATAGAACTTGATTGAAAAAATTAATTAATATATTAATGATTTAATCTTCGTGATATCTTCAGAATTCAACGCGCCAGAAGCAACCAGTGGAATAAGCTCCGTCAAGAAATCATCTGGATTCTCAAATGCCTTTTTGTGATTTAGCTCATTGATCAGCTCAGATATTTTTAAGCGAAATTCATCCTCTGATAGTAAATTATTATTATTCAAATTGGAAAATTTATTTGCTCTTACAATAAAATCCGAAACTCTCGTTTTCGTTGATGCGATAACATTTTCTCTTTCTTTTTCATGCTGGACCTCAATTTCTTCAACTTCCAAAATACCATTTATCTCTTCAGCTCGGGTGTGTGCATCAGCGATACTCCAGAGAGCCACAGGAATCCAAAGTGGCCAAAAGACTATCCAGGATAGAATTGCGGCAATGAGAAAGGCACCACCTTTTGGAACGTCACCATTGTAAAATTGGCCGAGTCCAGCACAAACGACGCTCCAGATCATTGCTACGTTTGGGCTTTTTCTTTCTTGGCGACTAGAAGTCGATTCTTTGCTATTCATAATATTTAACCATTCTCCTTCTTTTCAAACCCCGAAAAAATCCATCGCAATAACATCACAAATATTCCACCGATTGCTACGCCAGTAGTAATTAAGACGGTGCTAATTACATAGCTAGCCGGATCCCTGTCATGCCCAATTAATAGAAGAATAAATCCCAGCAATATAGGTACAGAAATATATATTCTTCGCCAACCCTGATGCTCTTCGAGCGTAAATTTTGGCCATAAGATCCATAAGAAAATACCCAGCGGTGCGCCTAAAAGTATTGCAATAATTTTGATCCGATGTACTAATCCATAGTCCGCCTTTTCAAGGATTTGCCAAGCGGAAAATTTCTGCAACACTCCGAAAAATGTAACGCCGTAAGATTGATGCTGAATCGTTTTGCATTCAAGAAGAAATGTATAAATTAGGTCAATTATAAAAAATCCTCCAACTATCATTAAAAAAGATAGCAATTTTTTATTTGAAAAATGGAAAGCGATACTCGATTTTAATTTTTGCATTTGTGCTCAAACTTTAAATTTCACACGGCCTCGTCGAGGTTGCAACAACCCTCGGACTTACCATTAACTGCATGAAAGATGGTTCAACCTTTTGACTTAAGGTACTTCTGCCTGGCGCTATCTAATCGGTTCTGGTCGGAACTGATCATTCGATCGTACCCACGCTCAGTCAGACATCCATTTTTGTCTGCGTAGCCCATCCGGCGTTGCGTCGTTTCAGACATACTCAGTACTGGTTTCAGGCGATTTCCCAAAGGAGATCCCTTGACACTTATACCGGCGTCAAGCATTTCTTTTAACTTCATCTAATCCTCCTAATTTTTTGCGTTCGCTTACGAAACGTCGTCTACTGCTGCGTTCTTGCGATTTCGCATGTGGTCAACCATGATCGTCGCTAAGGCCATTCCGACCGTGTAGCAGAAGCCTTGAAATATCGTTAGACCGCCTTCCGCAGCAAGTGCCTTGAACCGTTCCTTGCGTGCCTCTGCTTGATCCTTCGCTTTGTCGTTGTCACTCATCGCCATCCCATGTCGCGTAGTTTTGTGTCAATTTGACAGGTTGTTAGCATAAACCACAAAGTATTTTTGAACAACCACTGTTGTCGAGGTGGGAGCGGCATCTTGGACACTGGCGCCCATGCCCAATGAACAAGAAAAATTCGCTTTCGCACTTCGTCTCAAACAGGCGCTCAAACGCAGCCCGAAGAAGATCAGCTCACCTACAGAACTTGCCCTCAATTTCAACCTGCGACATGCAGGGGACCCAGTGACCCCGCAAGCAGCACAGAAGTGGCTAGCGGGTACTTCGCTGCCTACCTTTGAAAAGATTGTCACTCTTGCCGACTGGCTCAACGTGTCGCTTCAGTGGCTACGGTATGGAATCGCCGAGGACAAGCCAGTTGCCAAGTCCGCCCACAAGCCGCAAAAGACCAAGGTAGTTGCGACGGCACCGACCACTGACGAGCTGAAGATGCTGGCGGCACTCCGGGCCATGCCTGAACATCGTCGCAACCTGGTCGTCGAGATCGTAGAACAGTTCTCCTTGGAGCAGGAGATGTGGCGGGATTAGAGATGGGTTGCAACAAATCAGACTTGGCCCGACAATCGGCCTCATCCGTTGCGCATTCATAGGTGCCACGTCCTTTGAAATATTGTCGAGAAGACCCCGGTCATGTATCAACCGCACCCAAGCCCAATACTGAAATCATTATTCTCTCTAAAGCCCTTTCAAGGAGCAGAGCCAAAAAGCGCTACCTTTCTATTCGTCGGACTTGATGCAAACTATGACGAAGAGATCGAGCTCAAGCCGATTTTTAAGGATGTGCTGAGCTACCATGAGAATGGGGTTAAATTTTGGAATCAGCGAGGTGTCCACCATCCCTTTCTGCTCCCCCAGTATTCTGGAGACGGACATCGATATCACAGAAGCTTCGCACGTATTGGTTTCAGGCCAGAACACGCTACGCTCGTTTCCTTTGTCGAATTGCTTGACTTCCCGACTGTTGGCAGAAGTTCTCTCACAGTTCAGGATCTCGATCCCAAGTATCTCCAACATCTTAATTCTTTGATTCTAGAAGGTTCCGCAAAATATATATTTTTGTCGGCCGGCGTTGCCCGGTTGATGAAAATTAGTAAACAGTTTCCATGGCTTCGAGCGGTTACAGGCTCTGCTGGCATACTTCCTGTTATCCATTCGGACGGTCTTCGAACTGTATATTTGCACCTGCATTTCTCCAACTATGGCAAGTTTCAGAAGCAAATGGATCTGGAAGCAGATGCCATAAGATCCCTGCTATTCAAGAGCGGCGTCGAAGTGGCAGGGCGAGCGAATGTTGAGGAAAATTCACCGATCACCGACCAGCCTAACCGTCTTTAGGCTTTGAAAATTACGCTCTCCCGAAATTCCACAGGGGGGCATTGATAGGCATTGGGTTTTGGTAATAGTTGTAAGCTATCCGATTTTTGCATACGCAGAACATGATGCGGGCTCCGTTTAATTTAAACTTAGCGCCAAGGCTAAAAAACTCGATTTCAATTTTCGCATCCATCCTTGGTATAAGACAAGTGAAAGAGATATTCCTCTTACTACATCCCCAAGGAGCATTAAACATGAAGAACTTTCTAAAGCTGTTCGGCAGGCTGTTGATTGCCATCGTTGTACGAGCGGTGGTCGAGGTCCTCAACGAGGTTTTTGGTAGCAAGAAAAAAGCACGTCCCCAGCGGCCCTAGTAATACTAAATCGCCATCAGCATCAGCCTTGCCTTTACATCAGAACGGCCCTTCAGCCGAATATCAATCTTCATTCGATCGACACCGTTGTTACGCAACGGCTTAGTCACGCTAGTACAAATAGAAGGAATCAAAAATGGCACATCTTGTTGAATCAATGGCGTATGTCGCCGAAACGCCTTGGCACGGACTGGGAAATCAACTCAGCGCCGGCCAACCGCTCGAAGTGTGGGCGGATCAGGCAGGAATGAACTGGCAGATTCGAGAAGCCCCCGTCCGATTCATGACGGAGAGCGCCGGTAGCCTGGGCGCAATCATGAGCTACCCCGAAAACAAGGTGCTCTTTCGATCCGACACGAACGCGCCGCTGTCCGTCGTTGGAAGTCGCTACAAAGTCGTGCAGCCTGACGAAATCCTGTCGTTCTACAAAGATCTCACCGAAGTTGCAGGCTATGAGCTTGAAACTGCTGGGGTGCTGAAAGGCGGCAAGAAGCTCTGGGCGCTGGCCAGAACAGGTCAGTCCTCCACGTTGAAGGGAAACGATACTGTCAATGGCTATTTGCTCTTGGCAACCGCATGTGACGGCACGCTTGCCACGACGGCCCAGTTTACGAGCGTACGTGTGGTGTGCAACAACACCTTGGCGGTGGCTTTGGCCGGTGACAGCGGTGCAGTAAAAGTTCCGCATTCGACTACGTTCGACCCGCAGGCGGTTAAGGCGCAGTTGGGCATATCGGTCTCTTCGTGGGACTCGTTCATGTACGAAATGAAGGGCCTAAGCGAACGCAAGGTGAAGTCCACAGAGGCCTTCAACTACTTCCTTCGGGTCTTCACAAGCGAGCCAACCCGATCTGGTGCTGGCGTGACGAATGAGCGAGCAATGACAAAAGCAATGACCCTCTACGAAGGCGCTGGCAAAGGGGCTGACCTCGCTTCGTCGAAGGCGACTGCGTTCGGACTCCTCAACTCCATCACCGAGTTTGTAGATCATGAGCGTCGAGCAATGAGCTCTGACTACCGGTTGGACTCGGCGTGGTTTGGGCAAGGCGCAGCACTGAAGCAGAAAGCACTCGACCAGGCGTTGCTGTTGATCGCCTAACTACCACCACGTTTCACCACCAGAAAGCCCGGCTGAGCTAACACCTCCGTCGGGCTTCTTCATTTTGAGGAGGCATGATGAACACAACAGCAATCGCAGGGAGAGCAAATCGGCCAGCATTGCGGCTTGTATCTACGAAAGCGCTCAGCAGAGATGCTTGGTTGGACGTACGTAAGGGCGGCATTGGCAGCAGTGATGCGGCAGCGGCAGTCGGCCTCAATCCGTACCAGTCCCAGCTTGAATTATGGCTGGTGAAAACCGGGCGTGACGCTGGCCTGCCCAAGGTCGATCCTAAGGACGAAACTAGTCCGATGTATTGGGGAAGTCTGTTGGAGCCGATCGTTGCAGATCACTACACGAAGCGGACAGGGAACCGGGTTCGGCGGATCAACGCGGTCCTTCAACACCCGGATCCCGATAGAGCATTCGTGCGTGCGAACCTCGACTATACGGTCGTTGGCAACAATGACGTTCAGATTCTTGAATGCAAAACGGCGGGGATAAACGGAGCTCGCCTTTGGTCCGATGGCGTGCCCGAATATGTCCAGCTTCAGGTACAGCATCAGCTCGCCGTCACCAACAAGTTGGCGGCAGATGTATGCGTGCTGATCTGTGGTCAAGAAATCCGGATTCATCGCATTGAGCGTGACGACGCCTTGATAGATCGCCTTATTGAGCTGGAACGTAAGTTCTGGCACTACGTTGAAACGGATACACCGCCGCCAGCTGACGGTTCTGAATCAGCGGCGACCGCGTTGAAGTGCTTGTATCCGCATGATAGTGGCAACACGCTGGATTTCGTCGAAGACACTGAAATGTCCAGCACGTTCTCCGACCTCGTTGCGATCAGAGCCGAAATCGAAGTTCGGGACAAGATCGAGGCAGAGCTCAAGCAACGTATTCAGCAGCGAATGGGCGATGCCAGTCGAGCCAAGTTCGAGACTGGCGACGTGTCGTGGAAGCGGTCGAAAGACGGCCTCGGCCTTGATGTAACTTCCTTAATCAAGGAACAGCCGGACTTGCTGGCAACGTATCCGTTGGTCCGCCCTGGTAGTCGCCGGTTTCTCATCAATACGTAGCAATCTCACCGCAGTTCAACGAAGTTTATTGCCCCAAGTCGGGGCTGTTTGCGTTGTCAGTCCCATGCAGCGCTTGGGATCGACAGTGCCCTCAACAGGAGAGAGAGATGATTAAAGGACTAGCAATTACACCTCCGATTTTGGGGCGAATTTCCATCGGTAAGGTCGTCGAAAAAAATGGGAAGCGCCTGCCTGAAAAGGATGACCAGTTCACCATAACAAGCCAAGTCCAGACCAGGGAGGGTTGGGTGCCGCATCCGTTTGACGAAGGTTTGCGCAAGGCCGCTGGCAACGGGAAGATTCGATCCATTCCGGTACGTGTCCTGTTCAACGATCCCGACCTCAACTTGCGGGCCGAGTACAGCATGTTTGATCGCACTACAGGGCGCCCTCTCTGCGTTGGCAATGGAGACGTTTGTAGGCGCTACACGGCGTCCGGCGTCCAATCCCTGCCTTGCCCTTCACCCGATGGCTGCGAGCTTGCCAAGGGCGGTCTGTGCAAGCCCTATGGTCGTTTGAACGTGAAAATCGGGGATGATGACGAGCTTGGTACCTTCATCTTCCGCACTACCGGATTCAACAGCATTCGCAGTCTGGCGGCTCGGCTCAGCTACTACAAGGCCGTGTCGGGTGATCTGTTGGCGTGCCTTCCGCTGGAGCTTCGCCTTCGTGGCAAGAGCACGACCATGAGCCACAGAACGCCCGTCTATTACGTGGATCTGACAGTTCGAGAGGGGATAACACTTGAAGAGGGCATTGCTGAGGCCCGGTCGAATGATGAGCGCAGAAAGGCCGTGGGCTACGACCAGGCCAGTCTTGACGAAAGCGCCAAGCAGGGCTTCGCAAACGGCGCGTTCGATGAATCAGGTGAAGAGATCCCGGAGATCGTGGAGGAGTTCTTTCCTGATGCCAGTGTAGACGCTGGGGCTGACGGTGGCGATGACGTTGCACATGTGTCGACGCTCAAGCCGGCCAAGCCGACGCTGCGTGAAAAGCTGGACAAGAAGGCCGGCAGCGACAAGCCGGGAGAGTTGCCATGATCTTGATCGGCATGGTCGCAGTGTGCATCGGCATTCCGGTCCTGATCATAGGCATTGGCGTCGTGCTGCTCTGGCTGGGGAAGATGATCGTGGGTAGCGTCTTCTGTGGTGGCTAATCGCCGCCGTGGCTCCCTGGGTTGGGGGAGCATTTTTCGGTTCATCTTGCTCTATTAATGCTTCTGACATTCAGCGCATCAAGCAAGTCCATTGGGTCCGGCGGGTTCGTCTTCGCAAAGAACTCGGTCCCTACCAGAATTGGTTGGTATCGAAGCAAGTATCTAGAAGAAAATTCCGATGCACGACCAATGAAAATCATGTCATCAAAATGAGGCGGTGCCTTGTAGTGCTTTACAAGTCTTGGTGGGAGCGCAGCGTCAATGATAGTGTCATCGCCTAACGAAACCCACGCATGGACTGCTTGGTGTCCTGCCAGAGGTTCTGTGGCACTGAATTCCCGCTGCAAGGTGTCGAGAGTAGTATCGAATTCGTCAGTGCCGTTGATGATGACATTGCCAAGAACAATGTCAGCAGCGATGCCCCGACTGTTTAGGTAAGCGAAAATATTTGTCGAGAGAGTCTGGCAAGAGTTACCCCAATAGCCAGGCAGGATGGCATCGAAAAGTCCCGAAAGTTCGTTCATCAATTCAATCGTGACGCCAAGCGTTTTGTCTGGAATAGTCGTCTGCTCAGAAATTAGTGCTGCACGTGTGAAGCCCAATTTCCTAGATTCAATGACTGCCATCGACAGCTGCGCACGGTATGAATTTGAATAGTCGTCGTCGTAGTTAATTTGGATTTGCATAGATTGCTCTTGTTCTGGACCGATGGGCCAATGGCCGGTCCTGTAGTTGACGAAGAATTTTTCCGATTCGGTGCTTACGACCACATTCGGCACTATCGCTGAACGGATCGGCGGTCAACCTATCGTCTTTGACACATCATTGCTGCGAGTGCCATCCCAAAACTACCAGGTAAATTTGGCTCCCAAGGCATCGCCTTACTCCCCGTGTACACGACGGCGCCATCGCCCATACGTCCCTCATGCCATGTGAAAAAGGTCGTACGACTACGTTCTCCGTCGCAGTCTATCTCATGCTGTCCCTTCTGCGATTTATAATGCCGCCCACTGCGAGGGGACTCTTGCTCCGCTTTGTAGTCGTATAGAACCGAGGCAGTCTTTGTTTTCTCCGATGTAGTTGAGGATGGTTGGAAGTAAGCCACTAGACGATCATTCTCGCCAAATTTTAGCCAGCTTGGGGAGACGCCGGTAGGAGCAATGCTGTTGCTGTAACTGGATTTCCACTTATCCTCGGCGCAAGCATAATCGATTGCAAATCCAATAGTGAAGTCAACTGTTTCGCCAGATTCAGCTCTTCCTCCTTGAATTATTTCTGCGGTACGCCGAACGATCTCATTCATCTTCAGGCGTCGTGTGCATCCAACTAGATGTTGTGCGGTATTCGGGCCGAATTTCCTCGCATCGATATGGCCCGCAACATAACCGAAAAACTGCGACGAATATACTGCAATTTCAGCGGATTGAGGTCCTTTGCCAATTGCGTGAAGGAACGCCTGTGCGCGTACTCTCAGTTCACTTTGCGAAAATGCGGATGATGCGGTTTGTGCAAAGGCCGAGGATGACCAAGCAGTGAGTAGCAACAAGTGCCAGTATTTCATAAATGGTGTTTTCAATTTTTGAAGCTTGCAAGGTTTAACGGATTTTCGGAGCAGAATTGGTCTGAGCGCATGGTAACGCCTATAAACCTGTTCCAACAGTGTCTCTGGTGCCGGGCCGTGATTCTGCCATACGTGTTGTTAAGGTGGTGAATTTTTCGACTAGGTAGATTGGTAGATTAAAAATATTCGTTCGAGCCGATCCGCTCTCTACGAAATCCAATACAGTGATGGCCTTGCAACGCTGTCTTGCTGCGAAGCGGACTTCTTCGCTTCCTGTCATTACTACTATCTATAAGAAAATGAAACGCCCTAGAATCCCTGTGATAACTGGCGATCCGACGAGATTGGAACCCACCAAATTTCAATTTTTCGTGGGTTCTTACTGTGCAAATCTCACCAAATCTCTCACGTTACATTTCTTCCAAGGCCCAGCAGCTTACCCTTACAATGTCTCAGTAGAAACTAACTTTCAGGCTCAACTGTGTCATCAAATTTTAGCGAACTTGCCTCCCTTACATGGTCCGTGGCAGATCTCCTGCGAGGTGATTTTCGCCAATCAGACTACGGGAAAGTTGTGTTGCCGTTCACCCTGCTGCGTCGCATGGATTGCGTACTAGAAGCGAACAAGGCCGTCGTCTTGGCCGAAGTCGAAGCTCGCAAGAACCAAGGCATCGACCTCAAGACGTTCTTGACCAAACGGGCGGCGCAGTCTTTTTACAACGTCTCTCTGTTCGATTTTGCAAAGCTGCAAGGCGACCCCGCTCACATCAAAGCCAACCTCATCGCATACGTCAACGCGTTCTCCGACAACGCCCGTGACATCTTCGAGCGTTATGATTTTTTCAAGCAGATCGAAAAGCTGGACGACAACAACCTACTGTTCTTGATTGTCCAAAAATTCGCAGCGATCGACCTGCACCCGAACGTGGTCAGCAACGCTGACATGGGCTTGATTTTTGAGGACCTTATCCGTCGCTTTGCTGAACTCTCAAACGAGACGGCTGGTGAACATTACACGCCGCGTGAAGTCATTCGGTTGATGGTAGACCTGCTCTTCACCACCGACGACGAAGCACTGACCAAGCCTGGCATCGTCAGATCGATCTACGACCCTACAGCGGGGACTGGTGGCATGTTGTCCATCGCTGGAGAGCACTTGCATGGCCTGAACCCCAAGGCACGTATGGTCATGTTCGGGCAAGAGTTGAACGACGAATCCTACGCGATCTGCAAGGCCGACATGCTCATCAAGGGCCAGGACGTAGATAACATCATCATGGGCAACACGTTGTCTGATGATGGCCATGCTGGTAAATCCTTCGACTACATGCTGTCCAACCCCCCGTTCGGGGTTGAGTGGAAAAAGGTTGAAAAAGCCATTCGTAAAGAGCAGGAGCAGCACGGCTACGCGGGTCGGTTTGGGCCAGGTCTGCCACGCGTCTCGGACGGAAGCTTGCTGTTCTTGATGCACCTGATCTCCAAGATGCGGCCATACGACAAGGTCAAGGACGAAGGCGGCTCGCGTATAGGCATCGTTTTAAATGGCTCACCGCTGTTCACTGGCGGCGCTGGATCTGGTGAGTCTGAAATTCGGCGTTGGGTCATTGAAAATGATTGGCTCGAAGCGATCGTTGCGCTTCCTACAGATATGTTCTACAACACGGGAATTGCGACCTATGTCTGGATCCTGACGAACAAAAAATCTGCGGCTCGAAAGGGCAAGGTTCAGCTCATCAACGGTGCTGAGTACTACAGCAAGATGCGCAAGACACTTGGCAGCAAGCGTAAGGAACTGGCCCAGGCAGACATCGAACGTCTCGTTGAGCTGCATGGCCGTTTCGAAGAACTCCGCCAGGTGAAGGTCGTTGACGTGGATGGCAAGACTATCAGCGATGGCATCGTGCCCGCTAGCGACCAAATACCGTTTGCACCGGACGGCGGCAAGGTCGAGACGTTCTTGGTTTCCCGAATCTTCGACAATAACGACTTCGGCTACAGCACCATAACGGTCGAGCAACCGCTCACGGACGAGCACGGCAAAGCTGTCGCCGACAAGAAGGGCAAGCCTAAGGCCGACGCTAAATTACGTGACACCGAGAACGTGCCACTGAAGGACAACATCGAGGCCTACTTCAAGCGTGAAGTATTGCCGCATGTGCCCGATGCCTGGATCGAGCATGATAAGACCAAGATCGGCTACGAGATCCCTTTCAATCGATTCTTTTACCAGTACACGCCACCACGCTCGCTGGAAGTGATTGATGCCGAGCTCAAGGCGGTGACGAGCGACATATTGGCATTGCTGAACGAGGTGACTGCGTGACGTTCAAGCCATATCCCAAGTACAAAGCATCCGGCGTCGAGTGGCTGGGGGACGTGCCGGAAGGTTGGAGCGTGGCGCCGCTAAAGCGGACCGTAGCCATGACAAACGAAAAAATCCAAGCCAAGGACACTGCGGCCGGATACGTGGGAATGGAAAATATCGAGTCTTGGTCTGGTAAATTTGTGGAAAGCGCATCTGACTTCGAAGCCGAAGGATTATCTAATGGGTTCGACGTGGGTGACGTTTTATTTGGAAAGCTTCGGCCCTATTTAGCGAAGGCATGGCTATCCGATCGGACCGGCGTGTGCAGTTCTGAATTGTTGGTCCTCAGACCGAAAAATGTCGTCGCTCAATATTTGCTTCACCAAGTGCTGAACAGAGACTTTGTTGCATTGGTCGACAGTTCAACTTATGGGTCGAAAATGCCGAGAGCATCTTGGGACTATATCGGTGGTATTGAGCTGCCAGTACCCCCTATTTGCGATCAGGTCTCCATCACAATTTTTCTCGATCGTGAAACCGCCAAGATCGACACTCTGATCGCCAAGCAAGAAGCGATGATCGGGCTGCTGAAAGAAAAGCGGCAGGCGGTGATCTCGCATGCAGTCACGAAGGGGCTTGATCCGAGCGTTCCGATGAAGGCGAGCGGTGTGGAGTGGCTGGGGGACGTGCCTGAACATTGGAATACTACTCGACTGAAATTTGTGGCGTCATTCATTACGTCTGGCCCACGAGGGTGGTCTGAGTACCTCACCGATGAAGGTCCTATTTTTCTTCAAAGTGGAGACCTCAACGACGAGCTCGGAATTGATTTTAGATTGACGAAACGAGTGACCCCTCCAGCAAATGCTGAGGGGAGACGGACCACGTTGAACGAGCTTGATATCGTTGTTTGCATTACCGGCGCAAATACCGGGAGAGTCGCAGTCGTGGTGGGTATCCCCTGCGCTGCATTTATCAATCAACACCTCGCACTTGTGCGACCAATGCATAAGACCGTTTCTCCAAAGTTTTTGGCGTATCTGTTAGCGTCGGATATTGGCAGAACATACTTCGAGGTCAGCCAATATGGACTTAAAGAGGGTCTAAGTCTCTCCGCTGTTTCAGAGGCCCCAATTCCTTCATTGCCGCTTGACGAGCAGAATTCGATTGTTGCCTTCATTGACATGACGACGGCCAAGATCGATACCCTCATCGCCAAAGCGCAGCAAGCCATCGTTTTGCAAAAAGAGCACCGCACCGCTTTGATCTCCGCAGCGGTCACGGGGAAAATCGATGTTCTTGCCCAGGCAACAGAAAGGAAGGCTGCGTGAGGCCATTTACACTCCGAATCTTTCTTCCATCCGGGGATCCGTCGGGCGTCTTGGTTGCCACTCGTGACGATGGCATCGGAAAGGCAATAATCTTCCCGCGTGCGTTGCTGGGCGAAGTAAAGGGCCGGAAAGAGTGGAACCTACTAGGTGTGTATCTGCTGGTCGGCCAATCGAAGCTCTATATCGGCGAAGGGGACCCGGCTGGCAAGCGACTTGAAGATCATGCGACGAAGAAGACATTCTGGGACAAGGCGCTGTTTTTCACCGCTGACAATCGCCTGAACAAAGCGCACATTCAGCATTTGGAAGCGAGGCTGATCAAATTGGCGAGCGGCGCTATAGCGATCACGCTAGACAACGGAAATCAACCGCAAGTGCCAGCGCTAGGTGAAGAGGAATACGCCTTTGCCGAAAATGTGCTCGCAGACTTGCTTTTGATGCTCCCACTGCTGGGTATTACTCAGTTCGTATCGCCTGTAACGGCCACCGACGAAATCGCTAGTGAAGAAAGTAGTTCTGGCGAGGTTGCTGTTGGACGCCGTGCGGGAATCTATTCGTCTCTGCCTCGTGGCATGCTTTTTAGCGGCACGCACAAAGAGGCGAACGCAACGCTGGAAATCGTTGAGGGCGGCGTATGGCTCAAGAAGGGTAGCACGGTTGTCAGAGAGCCAGTGCCTAGCTTTGAGACCTATTGCGCTGGCTATGCGCAGATGAGGCGACAGCTTCTGGAATCCGGTGTTATTGCGGACCTGAACGGAAAGCTTACGCTTACCGAAGACCAGTTCTTTTCTTCAGCCTCTGCCGCCGCATGCGTGATGCGAGGGATCAACAGCAATGCCGATAACTGGATTTCTGCCGACAAGAAAAATCTTGGCGACCTCTTGCGTGCACTCAAACAAAAGAACAACTAAAGCACGGGATCGACATGGCAACTGTTAGCCCCCACAAAGAGATCCACTTCGAATCCGATATCGTCGCTGAGCTGACCGCCAACGGATGGTTGGAGGGTGACGCCGCCAAGTACGACCGGGAACTAGCCTTGTACCCCGAGGACGTGATCGGATGGATTCAGGACACGCAACCTAAAGCATGGGAGAAATTGAAGGCCACGCACAACGGTGCGACGGAGAAAACACTGCTGGCCCGGCTGACGCAAGTGCTCGACAAGGAAGGATCGTTGGCTGTGTTGCGTCAAGGCTTCAAGGATATTGGCTCCGGCAAGATTGAGATGTGCCAGTTCAAGCCAGCGCAATCGATCAACCCCGAGGTCCTGGATCGTTACGGCAAGGTTCGTTGCCGTGTCGTGCGTCAGGTTCGTTACAGCCTGTCGAGCGAGAACTCCATCGACCTGGTCTTCTTCGTTAACGGCATCCCGGTTGCTACCGCCGAACTTAAGACCGACTTCACTCAAACGATCGACGACGCGAAGAATCAGTACCGGCACGATCGCAATCCGAGGGACCCCGCCAGCAAGCGAGAAGAACCCCTGTTGGCATTCAATCGGAGGGCCCTGGTCCACTTCGCCGTCTCGACGGACGAGGTCTGGATGGCCACAGAGCTGCGTGGCAAGGACACGTTCTTCCTTCCGTTCAACCTTGGAAATGACGGCGGTGCAGGCAACCCAACAAACCCAAAGGGCTACCGCACTTCGTACTGGTGGGAGCGGACGCTGGACCGTGATGCCTGGCTCAACATCATCGGGCGGTTTGTGCACCTGTTCAGGGAAGACAAGAAGAACGCAGAAGGCAAAAAGGAGGTCAAGGAGAAGCTGATCTTCCCACGCTTTCATCAATGGGAAGGTGTCACGAAATTGATCGCCGCTGCCAAGCAGGAGAAGGCCGGCCACAAGTATCTTATCCAGCATTCGGCGGGGTCGGGCAAAACAAATTCTATCGCTTGGTTAGCGCATCAACTTTCCAACCTCCACGACGACACAGACAACAAGATTTTTTCTTCGGTCATTGTCATCACGGATCGAACAATCCTCGACCAGCAGCTGCAGGACGCTATCTACCAATTCGAGCATAAGCAGGGCGTTGTCTGCCGTGTGACCAACGAGGGCGTGAAGTCGGCTCAGCTGGCCCAAGCGCTGAAGGACAACGTGCCGATCATCATCGTCACGATCCAGACATTCCCGTTCGTTCTTGAAGCGATCCGAAAGGAGACTTCACTCAAGAGTCGCACCTACGCCATCATTGCAGACGAGGCTCACTCTTCACAGACGGGCGCCGCCGCCAAGAACCTGAAAAAAGTGCTGACCGCTGAACAGATCGAGGAGGGTGAAGAGTTCAGCAACGAGGATCTGTTGATCGCCGAAATGTCGGCACGACCGCAGCCAAACTCGCTGAGCTACTTTGCTTTCACTGCTACGCCGAAGAGCAAGACGCTTGAATTGTTCGGGCGTGTCCCTGACGCCTCATTGCCGGCATCGGACACCAACCTCCCGGCGGCATTCCACGTCTACTCGATGCGTCAGGCAATTGAAGAAGGCTTCATTCTCGATGTCCTGTTGAACTACACGCCATACAAGCTGGCGTTCAAGCTGGCCCACAACGGCAAGGACTACGATAACGACACCGTAGATAAGAGCGATGCAATGATCTCGCTGATGCGGTGGGTCCGTCTCCACCCTTACAACATCTCGCAGAAGGTCCAGGTCATAGTTGAACACTTCAAGGCGCACGTTGCTTGGAGGTTGAATGGCCAGGCCAAAGCGATGGTCGTGACCTCATCTCGCAAGGAGGCCGTACGCTACAAGGTGGCGATCGACAAATACATCAAATCGCAGGGCTACAAGGATCTTGGAACCCTAGTCGCTTTTTCTGGGGAAGTTGAAGACGCAGAGAGTGGTCCGGGCGAGTTCACTGAATCGAATATGAACCCAGGATTGAAGGGGCGAGATCTACGCGAAGCCTTCGACACCGACGAGTTCCAGATCCTCTTGGTGGCAAATAAGTACCAAACCGGCTTTGACCAACCCAAGCTTGTGTCCATGTACGTCGACAAGAAATTGGCAGGAGTCGCAGCGGTGCAAACCTTGTCACGGCTGAACCGGACAATGCCAGACAAGGACCAGACGTTCGTCATCGATTTCGTCAATGATCCCGAAGAGATTAAGGCAGCGTTCCAGCCCTATTTCGAGACGGCGGAGCTGGCCGACGTGTCCGATCCGAATCTCATTCACGACCTGCAGAGCAAACTCGATGCCGCACGAATCTACACCCCGGAGGAAGTGGAAGGGCTTGTTGCAGCCTATTTCAAGGGCCGCCAAGGCGATATGCAGGCCAAGGTGGGGCCAGCGGTCGACCGATACCGTGTGCAGTTCAGAGAGGCCATAGAGGCCGCTGACGAAGAGGCGATCGATGGGCTGCAGATCTTCCGCAAGGACGTTGGCGGATTCATCCGTGCATATGATTTCCTTTCACAGATCGTTGACTTCGGCGACACCGACCTGGAAAAGCGGTCGATCTACTTCAAGCACTTGCTGCCCTGGTTGAAGGATGAGCGTAGCCATGATCCAGTGGATTTGTCCGCCGTGAAGCTGACCCACTACAAGCTGAGTGACACAGGCAAACAGGCAATCAAGCTGGGGCAGGATCTAGACGAGTACAAGCTGAAACCGCTGACCGATATCGGTTCGGGCAAATCCCACGCCCCTGAAGTAGCGATGCTCTCGGCGATCATCGCCAAGATGAATGACCTTTTCGAGGGCGACCTGACAGACCACGACCTACTTGCGCTGGCGAACCACGTGAGTGGACTAATGATGGATAACCAGATGTTAGCCGAGCAAGCGGAGGCAAACACCAAGGAGCAGTTCGGGGCCAGTCCGGACTACAAGAACGTAATGCTGGACAGCGTTGCTGACGGTCTGGACAAGTATCAGGAAATGGCCAAGCAGGTCCTAAACAGCCCACGAGTTCAAGACGGGCTCTCAGAGATCTTGCTGGACCTGGTCTTTGCGGGCTTTGCGAAGAAAAGGAACTCCGGGGCGGGACGAGCTGAGCTGTAGTTGGCCTTAACCAATCGCACTGTTGCAATTCAGTGAATTAATAAATCGCCACTATCTGATTTATTTCGGATTGACATAATAGGAAAAAAATGAGCAATGAACATAGTGAAATAAGAAACTCCACGAAATTAGCACTACTGGAAAAAGTCCGAAAGCACGATTTTGGAAAATATCTTGCTAAGATCAGCATACAAAAAATACGAGGATTAGTCGGAGAGGATGTCACCTTCGATTTTCCGGTAACAGCATTAATTGGTCCAAATGGAAGCGGCAAGTCATCTGTTCTTGGCGCTGCAGGATGCGCTTACAAACCGATCCGGCCAGGAATTTTCTTCCCCAAAAGTGTTATCGGGGATGAATCCATGTCAGGATGGAGAGCAGAATATGATGCGATTGACAAGTCGATTAACGCAAAGCAGCTACTCAAGCGCACTAGCAATTTTCGTCAAGCAAAATGGGTTCGTGGTGAAGTTCTTGACCGAAACATTTTGTTTTTTGGTATTGAACGAACAGTCCCGGCGGGTGAAAAGCTTAAGTTCCGAAAACTTATGCGTTCTTCTTATGACTACAAGGGGACATCAGAGGTTATGGAAATAATCGCAGCTCGACAAATCGAGCATATATTAGGGAAATCCGTAGCAAATTTCCAATTTGCCGACCTCGGAAACGATGGATTATTCTTTATTGGTCGAAATGGTGAAAATCGTTATTCTGAATTTCATTTTGGTGCGGGTGAGTCGTCAATCATTCGAATGGTATCGTCAATTGAAAATGCACCTGAAAACTCCCTCGTTTTAATCGAGGAAATCGAAAATGGGTTGCACCCAGTTGCGACACGACGAATGGTTGAATATCTAATCGACGTCGCTGAACGAAAAAAGATCCAGTCGATTTTTACTACGCATAGCGATTATGCACTTTCGCCACTCCCGAATGAGGGAGTTTGGGCTTGTATAAATAACCGTCTAAGACAAGGAAAGCTGAGTGTTGAAGCGCTAAGAGCTGTTTCAGGCAGAGTAGATAAAAAGTTAGCAATCTTCGTCGAAGATGAATTTGCGAAATCGTGGGTCGACGCAATCCTGAGAGAAAACCTCGGGTCAGATTATGAGCAAGTCGAGGTCCACGCTGTGGCAGGCGATGGCAATGCCGTCTCAATTCAGCGTTCTCATAATGCAAATCCGGCTATCAATTTTAAATCGTTATGTATTATTGACGGCGATTCATCTCAAAAGGAGGATTTGGACATGGGAGTATTACGTCTGCCCGGAGCGCAGCCTGAGTTGGAGGTCGCCAACGGTGTTCTAAAAAATTTAGAACGCGATATAGCAATCCTTACCGTTTCCTGTCAACGAAAGCCAGAAACTCAAGAAACGGTGAGGCAAGTCGTTACAGAAGTTCTAAGCACGAACCGAGATCCTCACTTAATATTCAATCAGATTGGAATCAAGATCGGTTTTGTTTCCGAAGTAATAGTAAGAGGCGCTTTTTTCGCCCTCTGGATGCAAAGTAATGAAACATACTGCCATGAGTTGGCAGCGCATGTGACGAAATCAGTTAAAGAAAAGGTATAGGTTTCTGCTTATGTCTCGTGCAATTCAAAGTTTTGAATTTGGAATAAAAGATGCCGAAGAGCTCCTGGCCCATTTTGATGCCTTGAACGGCAATCCTCCGCCAGCCAACGCGGAAGTGTTGAAGCGGGCGGGCCTTGTTATGGCCTTAACAGCGTGGGAAACGTACGTCGAAGACCGCCTAGTCGAGTCGATGGATAAAAAGCTCAGTGCCGTTGCGGGGAGCTATGTGGGAGATTTTGTTTCGAAAAAATTAAATCAGGACTTGAAGCAATTTCACAATCCGAATTCTGAGAAAACGAAACGGATATTCCAAGAGTACTTGGGAGTGGACGTGACAATGGGATGGATTTGGCCAAACCACGATCCGGAAAAGGCTAGAGCAGCTCTCAATACCTGGATAGGGAAACGCGGAGATGCCGTACATCGATCACGGCCGGTCAACAACGGCGCCCCAGTCGCTCATCTAATTAAAAGGGATGAGCTTGAAAAAGTAATTCGGTTCGTCAAGGATCTGGTTAAGGCGACTGAGGCATTTGTGGTCAAAAATACTTAGATTTTCGAATTTACGAGGTTAGCAATTAGAAAGAGTGAGATGTCGTACTACGCTAAACCAAATTACCCGAGAGCAAAAGTCAATGAGGCAGGCAGAAAACTTGCTGGCCTCGAATCCGATGATGGCAAAAATTATCTTATGATAATAGATAATTGGAGAGCTGCGCATGCCCATCCATTAAATGCCTTTTATATGACGCTAAAGCGGCGAGCTACAAAGTTTGCTCGAACAGCCTTAGTTGTGCAACGAATTAAGCGGCTTGAGTCTATCGCGTTTAAATTAATTCATAGTAATAAAATGAAGTTGACGCAAATGCAGGACATTGCGGGATGCCGTGCGGTTCTTCCAAGCGTAGATAATGTTAGAAAATTGCAACGATATTACCAAACAGAACCGCTGGCCCACACTTACAATGGATGCAAGGATTATATCGATGAGCCAAAAGAAACGGGCTACAGAGGCATTCATCTTAAATACAGTATCGCAAGTGTAAATGCCGAATGGCCCTATAATGGCCTCAAAATAGAAATACAGCTGAGGACACTTCTGCAGCATAAATGGGCGACGGCGGTTGAGGCAGCAGAGACTTTTACCGGACAAGCATTAAAATCAAATCAAGGTAGCCAGGATTGGAGACGCTTTTTCTCGTTGATGAGTTCTGTATTTGCGATAAGGGAAAATAGTCCCACGGTTCCTGGAACGCCTAACAACATTGCCGAGTTGCATGCCGAGATTAGACGACTGGATAAAGAACACCACATGGCAGCAACTTTTTCTGGCTATCGCGCAATCTTCCCTCAGGTCGAAAAATTGAAGGATGCCAAATATTTCTTGGTTCGACTCGATCCGATAAATCGCCTTGTGCGTGTCAAAGGATTCAAGCAAAGAGAGTCGCAGGAAGCGAATAGGTTGTATACCGAAGCAGAGAATGAAATCGACAAGAAATCGGCTGTCCGAGTTGTGCTGGTTTCCGTATCTTCTATCGCTTCTTTACGCCGTGCGTATCCGAATTACTTCTTGGATACCGATGCATTTCTTTCGGAAGTCAATTCCATAGTCGGGAATTAAGCCAGTTCTGGTCAAGACCCTTACACTCCCAAGTCATCCATCCTCTTCCCCTCCGCAAGCCACGCTTTGATCCACAGCGGCTGGCGTCTACGGCCGCTCCAGGTCTGGCTAGCATCGTCTTGATTACGTATTTCACAGTCACAGACCGGTCGCAGCTCGATTTGAAGCCTTGTCGCTCAGGATCTCCTTCACCGACAAACCAGCGCTTTGAGCGATGTATAGGATCTGTTCACGGGCCTTGCTGATGTCGAGGTACTGGCGAGTCTTAATCGCTTCGGCAAGTTCGGAGTCGAGCTTGTGAAGTTCTGATAGGGAGAGCTTTGAGAGGTCGTTCATTTTTTCTTTGGGTGTTCGATGGATACTTAAAATGATAACGGTAAAGAGGGCGAGAGGTTATTCAAACGGACTGGCTCTGGTCCTCTATTCTTGCATCTGACTACGACAGTTCCGGAGAGCATATCGTGCCACCCTCGCTTCTTGCGATCAAATCCGACCCAGAATATGCCTAGGAAAAGTGGGAAGATCGATACAAAATAGCCAAAGTATCGCCCGATGTACTGGCCGAGGCTTGGCGCATCGCCTGTCGATGCATCTACTATCTTCGCACCAATAGCCATCTTCCCGGGTGTGGCGTTTCGAGTAGTCCAAAACACGATCACGATCGCTGCCGGTATAAGGTACGAAATAATGAAATCCACTGGCCCCTGCGAGAAGCCTGAAAGCGAGTAGTAGTTCTTGCCATACACCATCAACAGCAGCGGCGTTGTGACAACAAATATGATGACCGTATCGATCAGTGACGCCCAAACTCTTGGCCAGAATCCTACGTACTCTAGATCTAATTCATCCATTCTTGCAATCCTCGATCGGTAAATCAATTTTGAGTCATCAGAGCTCAGTGTGAGACGGGCTGATCAGCTTCGTGGCGTCGGCCCTTCTACCCGCTAAATTCATATTTCAAAGTACATTCACCCATACAAATGCCTCGTCTTTAGACTGGCAGGGCACCAAAATACGTTGTGGCCCTTCCCTGATACTGCTACTGCTATCAGATCGAAAGGATGACTGATCGCCCAAGTGATGGCTATGCAACGCTGAATGGCTGCGAAGCAGGCGGTAACGCAGGATATCTCTACCTCTATCTATAAGAAAATCGAAAGAGGTAAAATTCGAATAGCTACAAGGAATATAGCATAAGACGAACCCACCAAATTTCATTTTTTCGTGGGTTCATAAATCAGTTTCCGAAATTCGCTGATTTCGCTACTTCCCTTAACGCGGATCGCAATCTGCGCTGAACGACGACACTCTGCTGAACAGCGCCGACGTGAATCCGTCTACTAAATGGGAACAGATCCCGGTAATGGAGAATAAGTAGGCAAAACCCTGAACTCACGTTCTGACGATTGTTTTCGCACCAACCTAACTGGGAGACGCTTAAAAAAGTCACACGACTCACTAACCGCCCATGAGTCGCCGATCTCACTCCAATAAACAGGCATGCCCAAAGCACATGCCCATGCGGGCTTTCGATGAACGCAACGTTGGCAAAGTTCCGGATTCACCGGCGGACCGGACAACGCCTCATCAACCTCGTGCGGTTTAATGCGCTCGGCTGGCTGTTCCTTCAAACTCTCTGCCGTGCGCTCTAAATTCAGCGCCATTTCGTCGAACTCCCAATCCGGCACCAGTGGCCTTCTTGGATCTGCTTCCCACCGGCCATCAATTTTGACGTTCGCAAATAGGACGCCGATCGAACGGAGAAATTCAACGGCAACCTCAAGCTGATTTTGCCTTAACTCGATCCGCTTTGCGGCACTGGCGGAGATACGCATTTCTTCACTCCATCGATCCATATTCGACAGCTTTGGCTGCCACACTTGAAGAAAGTTAGCCTCAGAATCGGCGAGGGCTTTCACAGCGGCCCTAAGCTCAGGACGCCTCATTTTGCTTGCGAACTCCTGGCCACCCAGTTGCCCAGCACGCATCGTCTTCAGCGTCCGCAAAAGAGGGACAAGTTGCGTTGTCTTTTCAACTGTAGCCTCTCGCCACGAACTCGTTCGACCTGAACTGAACTGCGACGTCAGGTAAGGGCGAAGTTCGCCAAAAAGGCGGCGCAAACGCTTAGGCTTCACCCTGGCGGTGTCCTCGGGATCGGCAATGCCACAGAGGACCATCATCACAGCACGCGTCTCCGTTTCAATGTCTCGGTGTACTCTGCCATCGGTGCGGCGGTCAAGCAAACGTTCTTCTTCGTCGAGGAGTTCCAACTTGTAAAGCAGCATTGCCGTACTCTCTCCCTCTAACCTTGCCGCGTGTTCTGAAATTTCATCCATGTATGACTCTGCAGCGAGCTCCTTGAAACCTTTGTACAGTTGCGCGTCGTTCCGATCTCGCACGAGCGTTTCTTGCCAAACGTGGTCGATCCGGTAGTTCTGAAAGCCCTCTCCCTGGATCAAATGAGCAGTAGCCTTAGCAGTCTTTTGTTCAGCTTTGCGTAA
This sequence comes from Massilia sp. DWR3-1-1, assembly GCF_049898325.1. Lineage (NCBI taxonomy): Bacteria > Pseudomonadati > Pseudomonadota > Betaproteobacteria > Burkholderiales > Oxalobacteraceae > Massilia > Massilia sp. DWR3-1-1. The sequence goes on from NZ_JAFCXL010000001.1 coordinate 269,678, forward strand.
CGAATTGTAGGCAGGACGATCCACTTGAAAATGCGTATCAATCACTCCCTGCACGGTACTCTCATCAAGGAGGTATCCGGCGATCTTCGCTCGCTCCTCGACAAGACGTGGAATTGAATAGGGCTTTGGATCCAGTGCGCCATAGTACAGCCGCACCTCGCATTGCGCAGTCCCTCGATTGGCTCGGTTGAGGGTCTGAATGATCTGACTTGTGTCTACAGGCAGATGCGAGAAATAGGTCCAGAATCGTAAAGGTTCTGCTAAAAAGTTCAGGCCTAGGGCAAACATTGGACTGCTTATCAAGATCGGCTTGGCACTCGTCCTAGCCTCTTCAATCTCGGCCGGTGTGGCCTCTTGACGACTCACAACAAGCGAATCATTTTGCAGGCCAAATGCCTCCAGTACCTCGTCGAATAGCCGCATTTTGCTCGTTGGTACAATCATGACGGTGCGGGGGATAGGCTGTTTATTGGCCTTTAGCAGACGGTAGGATCGCATAAGGGCGACGAAGTCTGCCCCCAGTTCGCCGACACGCTTCAGAATTAATGGGTTTGATTTGACCGACGCAAATTTGAATCCAGCATACATCTCTGAACTCAATGCTCCACACGCACGAGATATTGCCTCCAACAGCTTTTGCACTTGCAGAGGCGTGATGGTTGCTGTCATGAAAAGGCTGCGTCTAGCCCGACCTATGGCTCTCTCAAAGAGCCGATTTTTTGCATCAGTCTTCATGAAGTCGTCGAGCGCCATGTGAACTTCATCAACGACGAGGATGTAGTCCTTCCCTTGATCGGTAGCAGCATCCACGAACTTACCCAAGGATTCATTAGTTGTAACGTAAACGCCTACGCCGAGACTAGTCCCTGGGGAGAAATCGTTGTAGTGCACTACCGGAACACCGGCGGCAGCAAGGTCGTCGTACATTTGGCGCACCAGAGCCCGAGTCTGGGCGGCGTACAGGACTACCGAACGTCGGTTGCTATTTGCAAAGCGGGAAAATGCATAGCTCTTGCCTGACCCTGTTGGCGCCTCGATGAGGACATTTTGAACGTTGCCGATAAAGGATGAAATGGACGGTAAGTATCCGTCGGCCGTCAACGGCATCCCATCGTTTTGGGTAACGTCACTGAACCAGTTTAAGACGTCTCGCACGTGAACATAGGCCCCCTCCGATAGTTCCTTGAGGGGCAGGCAGCTGAAGTCGCCGAATCGACGGGCGAGCATCGGACTGGCCTGTGTTACAAACCAACTTCCCGGACTGCCTTCCTCATCGAAATGTAAGATGACTGACTTCGCTTGATCGTCATAAGGAACCGCCTTGATGAAAACACGATTCGCACTCGGCGAACGTCCGTCCACTTTGCGGTGATATGTAGATACCGAGATTCCGCCATGTGCAGCTCTTGTGACCAGCCTCGCCTCTACAAAGCCACATTCTCGCTTGTAGTCTTGTAGCAGCTTCTTACGGGCGATTGCCGCAGACTTCTGAACGTCTTCCTCGAACGGGGGCAGAACGACGCTGTCGTTGCCCTTCACCACAAGTCCTTGCCTTTCTGCGAGAGAAATGGTTGTCGTCACTCCCGCTCCGATGATCGGTAGTCCGACGTAGTGCGGCTGTACAGAAGATCGAAGCACGGCAGGATCGATTCCAGCTCTAACGATTGGGTGCCCGGCTCTGTCGAACGCCTTTTCATAAAAGCCGGTCCGGATGCAATGCAGCGCTAAGTGCGCGTCCAGCGATTTTCCTGGAACGGGTTCATTGAACCAGAAAAAAAGATGCATATTCAGCCCTACCTTGAGCGCAGTGCCGTCTGGTTTGACTATGCCAGCGCTTGAGCTGAATTGGTAGAAATAGCTGGCGTCATGGAATTCGAGCGGCAGTTTGCCAACTACGTGCTCAACAGCTTCTCGACTGGTTGGAGCCATCCCTTCCGGGCACGGCAGATCGTCGAAATCAAGCATCACCCAACGACAGCCGTCGTTGTGCTCCGGGAAATTTTCAGTACGTCGCCGGATCGGTTTTGGCAACCCAGGGACCGCCTGCCCACGGATCAGGAAGGTATTTTGCGTCGTGCTTAGGGCTGTGACGAGTTGGCCTAACTCGGCTATGTTGCTAACTGGGTGAAGCTCGTGCTTGAAATGGCTTTCCTGCCCATACGGCACGCACTTTAAGAGCCCGGCCTCGTCGAGGTCAAAGCGTTTGACGGTGTCATTGGCGAATGCAGTTAGCACGGTTAGCATAGCGGACGGTAGTGCGGCGGCGGGAGAAGTATGCTGCAGTTGCTTCGTTGCGGCGGCCGGTACACCTAGTTGCTTTAGAAGGGGAGAAACAATTTTCATGCGTGAATCCTAGCGTCTATGTTTCGACGGAATGTGTCAGATGAATAAGCACTGAAATTCTGAAACGCGTTGCGCAAACAATTTCAATGAAGCGCGTCTCCTGAATTTCTCTGACAGACAGTTCCGAAAAATTTTTGCTCATCAATTCTCCGCACAGGGAATTCAATACTCGACTCATCAACTTCAAGCTCGACAAGGTATCGATTGCCGAAGAATAGCGGAGGAAAGGCTCGATGATTTTCGATGCAGTATCCCCGCTCGATGATGACTTTCGCTAGCAAAGGCAGTTGGGCATAGTTCTGCTCGACCCGAGCTTGAGGTAAGTAATGGTGCATCGCTTTGAACCAAGCCAACGCCTCCAAATAAGGAATGGCATGGAGCGCCCAGTTGAGTGCGGAAGCGCTTGTGTCGCTCACCGCGTCATAGAAATAGTTCAGATCGCCCGAGGGGCCTCTGACCGGAAGTAATTCTTGCCCGTCTTGCGGGCTCGGTCGTTGTGGCGCAAGGCCTGCGTAGAAGTCGTCAAAATTTCTGTTCATACCCGTGATCCCAATGTGATGTATTGTCGGAGGTCGAAGCGCCTACCGATGGGATCAATTTTGGGTGAACGAGTGAAACAAATACACCCACTGTTTTTGCCGAATTTCAGTGGGTTGACTTTTCTATTTTTTTGATTTTTTCGTCGACGAGAGGGTGCTTAATCTTCGAAGGATCGCTGGAGTGATTGCGTCCTTATAATCACGCTTTGTTCCGAACAGCGGATCATCTGCGTTACAAATTTTATGATCGTCTCCTTCGAAAATTAAATTGCTGAAATCCCAATCCGTCAGCTTTGTACCCGTCAGTTCCGACCAAAGCTTCAAGTCTGCGTAGGGTAGCACTTGGTTTGAATGCCACAGCGCAACACGCGAAAACGTCGAGGACGGGCTGTTCTGTTTTAGGCGTTTGCGGGCCACAGAAATTGCCGCCTTAAAATCTTCCCGAAGAGTGGCATCGTCGGCGTAAAGGTCTACTCTAAAGTTCGCAAAATTTTTCAGGTTGTAGCGCTTCGATTTCGCCAAGACCTCGTCGATTGGCACCTCGTAGTTACCGCCAGCGAGCTGCGCAACCGTTGGCGCATGTCCGGGAGCCGATGGGGGATCGGGAACGCGATCTCTCACCTCGAGAACTGCATTGTAAAAATGAACAACGTCGATGGCTTTCATTGCTTCAACTGTCGACTTATGTCTGCTGTGCTCCGAAAACTGCTTGAGAAAGCTGCTACCAAACGGAACAAGAGGCTCCGCAAACAGGCAATCGAGCTGAGCCTTTGCATAGTCACGGAATGGGTTCGGGGCGACTTCAGTATTGGCGCGTTGGATCCCCAATTTGTCGATGATCGATCTCAAGTGCAAGCGGGACTCGATAAGTGGGATCCATTGATCTGGCGTGAAGGTGCTTAGTGTGGAGTATTTTTTGAGGCTGAAATCCTCTAGTCCACTTGGTCGCTTGTATTTCATTCGGGGATGTCTGCCTCAGGTCTAATTTTCTATTGAACTCGACCAATAGCATACACTCGGCACGCAGCCCTATGCAGCCGCTTGATTGCATGGCCGATTGCGGGTACCCTCTTGGGAGGGCGGGGCAAAAATCCTGTCCCAAATTTGTCCCACTGCGTTGGGCCAAGACAGAAAATTAGATGATTTTTCGGGGTGCAAAGCACACAGCGTCCTAGGCCGTGCAGGTGGGCCTACTGACCATCTACGACATGTGCAAGGCGGTCGACCGGGGCATGGTGATGACGGATGTGCGGGTGCTGGAAAAGCACGGGGGGAAATCAGGGGACTGGACGGCCGAGGTGTAAGGCATTGATTTTGCCAGGTGATAGCGCAGAAAATCCGCTATGGTCTGCTGCGATGACGATGGCGCACGGTTGCTTGTCCAGGAGCGTGACCGCAGCCCTTGTGGTCAGGCGGACAATCGCAATTCGATCCGCTCGATCACTTGCGGCAGGTCGTCGGGGGCGACCGGCGGACTGAAATAATAGCCCTGACCGATGTGGCACCCATGTGCGAGCAGCCAATGCATCTGCTCCCTGGTCTCTATCCCTTCCGCCACAATGCTCATTTTCAGGGCAATACCCATGGCGACGATGGCTTGGGTCAGCTTCTCTGCGTGGGGATCCTGCAGCATGCATTGGATGAAGGATTGATCGATCTTGAGACACTGCAGTGGCAACTGGCGCAGGCAGCTGAGCGAGGAAAAACCCGTGCCAAAATCATCAAGTGTGGTGGCGATGCCGGTTTCGTTGAGGGCCCGCAGGACGCCCTGGGTCTTGGTCAGTTCGCTCATGACACACGATTCGGTCACCTCGATTTCCAGTGCGTCCGCCGGCACATGGTATTCCATCAATAAACCAGTCAGATAGCTCACCAGGTTCGGCGAAAGGATGTCGACAATCGAAAGATTGATCGCCACCGGCAGCTTCATCAATCCTTGCGCTCGCCAGCGGGCCTGCTCTGCGATCGCGCTGCGCATGACCCAGCGATCGATGCGTACGATCTGATCGCTGTGCTCGGCCATCGGGATGAATGTACCAGGGCTGTTCTGACCGCGCGTGGGGTGGTCCCATCGCACCAGTGCCTCGACGCCGATCACTTTACGACTGAGCAGATCGACCTTCGGTTGAAACACCAGCGAGAGCTGGTTGCGGTCCACCGCCTCGTTCAGGTCGCACTCGAGCAGATAGGCGTCCCGCTGATCCGATGCCATCGCCAGCTCGAACACGACACTGCGAGCGCGGCCCTGGGTTTTCGCCTGGTACAAGGCGAGATCGGCATGCCGCAGCAATTGATCGACTGTCCGGCCATGGGCGGGTGGAATGGCAATGCCCACGGAAATGCCCACTCGAAATTGTTTTCCATTGATGTCGAACGGCGCCGAGACTGCCTGGTGCAGCCGCTCGGCCAGGGTCAGCACCGTGGCAGGCGTGGGCCGCAGCACCTGCAACAACAACATGAATTCATCACCGCCCAACCGCGCCAGCAGGTCAAGTCCCCGCATTACGGCCTTCAAGCGCAGGCTTAATTGCTGCAACACTTGATCGCCTGGTGAGCGACAATTATCTTGGCCGGTAGACGACAACTATCTTGGCCGGTTTGTCACCTGAAACCGGCCCGGTGCGGAAGCGAGGTTTACAGTTGTTTCATTCAGCATGGAGCTGGGGAGACGACGAGTGGCCGGCAAACGCATTGGGGATCACCAAGTGGGCATTTACAAGAAACTTAGAACCAGTCACGGCCAGGAAGTCGCCGCCGCCAAGGCCGGCATCAGCGTGCGCTCAGCACGCCGGCTCGACGGCACAGAAGCATTGCCGTCGCAACGGGATGCACGTACGTGGCGCACCCGCGCCGATCCATTCGAAGCGGTCTGGCACAGCGAGATCGTGCCGATGTTGGAAGCGTCGCCGGCACTGACGGCCACGACGTTGCTGGAGGAAGTGCAACGGCGCCATCCAGGGAGCTACGATGACGCGCTGCTGCGCACCTTGCAGCGCCGCGTGCGCACCTGGGGCGCCAGCCATGGCGCGGAGCGGGAGGTGTTCTTCGCACAGGCGCACCCGCCCGGTCGCTTGGGGCTGTCCGACTTCACGCACGCCGCCGTGCTGCAGGTGACTGTGGCCGGGGTGGCCTTGCTGCACCTGCTGTATCAGTTTGCGTTGGCATACTCGGGCTGGCGCTATGTCGAAGTGGTGCTGGGCGGCGAGAGCTTCATGGCACTGTCGTCGGGGCTGCAGAACGCGGTGTGGATGATGGGTGGCGTGCCTGAGGAACACCGGACCGACAGCCTGGCGGCAGCCTTCAAGAACAAGACGGAACACGAGCTGCTGACGCGGCGTTACGAGGCGCTGTGCACGCACTACGGCATGCGGCCAAGTCGCAACAATCTGGGCGTCAGCCATGAGAACGGCTCGATCGAATCGCGCCAGAACTCCCTCAAGCGGACGCTCGAGCAAGCGTTGCTGCTGCGCGGACACCGTGACTTCACCGATCTGGACGCCTATCGTCGCTTCGTAGCCGAGGTGTTCGGCCGCCTCAATGCGCGCGTGGCGCGCAAGTTCAACGAAGAGCGTAGCCAACTCAGAGCGTTGCCGGCACGGCGCAGCAGTGACTACGAGGAAGTCGACGCCAGGGTCACCAAGTACGGAACGATGACCGTCAAGAAGGTGCTGTACTCGGCGCCGTCGCGACTGGTGGGCCACCGTTTGAAAGTGCGGGTCTACAGCGAGAAGCTGGAATGCTGGCTCGGCAACGTATGCGTGCTGGAACTGCGGCGGGGCCAGTCCGACGCGGCCAACGGGCGCGGCAAGGTGGTCGACTACCGACACCTGCTGCCGGCGCTCAAGCGCAAGCCTGGCGCACTAGCGCGCTCAGTGCTTCGCGACACACTGTTCCCACGCACCGAGTACCGTCAGATGTGGGAGCAGCTCAAGGAGCAGCTGCCCGAGGCCGGCGCCTGCCGGCTGATGGTCGGCTTGCTCGATCTGGCTGGTAACGGGGGCTGCGAGGCAGAACTGGCCCAGCGCCTGGTGCCGTTGCTCGCGGCTGGCGCATTACCGGATCTGGAGCAGCTGCGACATGAACTCGCTCCGCGTCCCGGACTGTACCCATCAGTGACCGTCAGGTTGCCCGAGCTCGCCAGTTACGACCGCCTGCTGGAGGCCGCATGACGGGCGCTGCGGCACGATTGCCGCTGATCCTCACCGAATTGCGGCTGCCAACCGTCAAACGCCTGTGGGCAGGCCTGGCTGAGCAGTCGAATAAGGAAGGGTGGCCCGCCGAGCGCTTCCTTGCCGCAGTGATGGAGCACGAGCTGTCCGAGCGGGAAACACGTCGCTTGGAACGGCACCGGCTGGAGTCTCAGCTGTTGCCCGGTAAGCTGCTATCGAGCTTCGACTTCACCAGCGTGCCGAGTGTATCGAAAGCTCATGTCACGGCACTGGTTGAAGGTGACGGATGGGTCGAACAAGGTGCCAACCTGCTGCTGTTCGGGCCGCCCGGCGTCGGCAAGAGCCATCTCGTGTGCGCGATCGGTAACGGCCTGATCGATCGCGGCTACCGGGTTCACTTTACGCGTACCAGCGACCTGGTTCAGCGGCTGCAGGTAGCGCGCAGCGAGATGCGATTACCAGCCGAAATCGCCAGGCTGGATCGCTTCGACCTGCTGATCCTGGACGACTTGAGCTACGTCCGGCGCGACCAGGCCGAAACATCTGTGCTGTTCGAATTGATCGCGGCGCGGTATGAACGAAAAAGCTTGGCGATCACGGCCAACCAGCCATTCTCTGGCTGGGATCAGGTGTTTCCGGAGGTGGCGATGACGCTGGCCGCGGTTGATCGCCTGGTGCATCACTCGACCATCTTCGAATTAAACGTTGAGAGCTACCGGCGCCGTGCTGCCACGCAGGCCCCGGCCAGAACGGACACTAAACCGAAAGCAAAAAAGGATTAACGACGCCTCGCTTCACCGGCCAAGATAATTGACGCCGACCGGCCAAGATAGTTGACGCGAACCAATCGCCGATGTCATGGCCGTAGGTGTCGTTGATTTTCTTGAAATGGTCGACGTCCAGCAGCATGAGCGCGGTATTGAACTGGCCATCGTCCAGGCGCCTCGACACCTCGTCTTCCATGGCGCGACGATTGTAAAGTCCGGTGAGAAAATCGTGGTGGGCCCGCCAGTGCAAGGTGTCGTGCAGTTTCCGGTTGACCTGCACTCGGTTGACTTCGCTCAGTATTTGCAGCAGCATTTGCAATGCATCGGCATCGTTCTGCGTCCAGGGATCGGAGCGGCCTTGCACCGACTGCTGCCACACGGCAAACGACCGGCGCGGCTCCAGCCGAATCATACCGTTCGGAAGCGTCACCACATCCTTGACGGGCTCGCCGCCCCAGCGTACTTGCTGCACCACCTCTGGCCGCGTCACGAAGCAAAAAATCATGTCCTCCTCGAAGCGCTGCGCCAGCAATAGTCCAGCCGCTTCGGGCAGAAACGCCAAGGCGCCTGTCGTCGAGGTCAGCAGATCGTCACTGGCGAGCACATGCGGACTGCGGTTCTGCAGGTCCATCCGCGCCCCAGCTTCATCGAGTATCTGATGGGCCGAGCCCAGTTGCTTGCCCTGCCCCCCGACATAGGCGAGCGTGCCGATCCGCACACCCAGGCCGCTCGCACCGAATGCCTTCAACAGCTCGGGCAACCAGAGCTCGAGCAGGTTGGGAATGTCGCCGTCCTGGATCAAGGCCTGATGAAACTGGTTTAACAAGCTGTCGATGGCAACGCGCTGACGCATCGATTCCAGCTTGGAAAATGTCTCCACGCGCATAGCGATGATTTCCGCCAGCAGTTCACAGATCTGGCGCAGGCCTTCCCTGACCTGGTGCGGTGGCGTCTTGGGTTGATGGTGGTGGCAGGCGACCAGTCCCCACAGCTTGCCGTCGCAAACAATCGACAGGGTGAGCGTGGCGCGCACGCCCATGTTGCGAAGATAAGACAGGTGCACCAGCGACATGCCACGCAACATGCCGTGACTCTGATCGAGCACGGCGCCGCCGGGCAGAGTCGGGGGAAGCAGCGTATCCATCGGGGCTTCCACATCGGCCAGCACGCGCAGCTTGTTCATCAGATAGAGCGAACGTGCCTGGCTGGGAATGTCGGAAGCGGGAAAGCGCAGTCCCAGATATTTCGGCTCGCACGCCGGGGACGTGTGCTCAGCCACAATTTCGCCAGCGCCATCGGCGAGGAATCGATAGATCATCACGCGGTCAAATGCGCTGACTTCCTGGATTGCCTGCACGCATACATCAAAAAAAGAGTCGAGTCCCACGGCATGGCGCAAGCGGGCAAGTACCGCGCCAAAATCGGCGACTATCTGACACTGGTGCCGCAACTCATCGACACTACCATCCACCGGCAGCCATTCGAGCAAGGCTATCGTCCCGCACCGGTGCCCGAGGCACTCCCAGCCTGCCGCCGCAGTCTGCTGCGGCGCCGTACAGGTCTGCTCGAATCGGGGACGCCACTGCAATAGCAGCCCGCGCGATGTGGGCAGCGATTCAAGGTCAAGCGTGTCGCCGGCATCCACACCAGCGACCCAATCGCACAGGGGCGCGGCGATCAGCAAGTTGGCAGACTGCAAGCCGGGCCAATGATGCGCAATCCCCGAGGAGACTTGCACAATGGAGCGGGATGAAACGTCCACGACCATCAGAAAACCATAGGATTGCACAGTGCCAAGCAGGTGAATCGCCTCCTGGGCACAAGTGGCCTCCAGCGCCGCCGAAATGGCATCTCCATGTTCGTCAAGATTCTTCATCCTGGACAATTCCTTCCATGGCGCAATGTCCCGCACAGCCAATCGCCAAACTTGCCGTCCACCTTGCTGGGAAGGGAGCGACAGTCAATGTTATTGTGACGATGGCGCGGCTATGGTGAGACCGCCAAGATGACCCTGAGTTCCGGAGCGTCGTCGGCAAACTCAAAAAAATCCAGGAGCACCGGGCGCGCTTGAGAGCGTCAGCGGCCACAGCATCATTCATCGGTGGCTGAGACCATCGGCGGGGCGCCTTGATTGTCCACGCGCAAGCCGCATCTGTACTGGGCTTCGCCCGCATCGCCGCCATCATGGCGGCCCAAAAAACCAGCGACTTGATTCCCCTGTGCCATCCGCTGGCGCTGACGCGGGTCACGGTGGACTTCGAGATCGACGCCAACAGCAACCGCGTGCACTGCCGCGCGCAGGTGGAAACCCATGGCAAGACGGGGGTGGAGATGGCGGCGCTGACAGCCGTGCAGGTGGGTTTATTGACTATCTACGATATATGCAAGGCGGTCGACCGGGGCATGGTGATGAGGGATGTGCGGGTGCTGGAGAAGCACGGGGGGACATCAGGGGACTGGACGGCCGGGGTATAAGCAGCGACAACGCGCGCCGCCGGCTGCGCGACTGATTTACTTCCCCCCAATGAAAAAACCCGCCGGTGTCGCCACCGGCGGGTTTTTGCGTAAAAGCGCGCTGGGCGCTTTCAGGTATTAAGGTGCGACTGCTGCTGCTGCATACAGGCAGCTACCAGCGAGTTTCTGTTCAACCGTGGTGGTGCAAGCCCATTGACCGGTTGCGCTGGTGCGGGTCAGGGTGATCTTCTTGCCAGCCACTGCTGCCGAACCGCCGACGATCGTGGCTTCCACAATGTTGGTGGCCGCAGTGGCATCAAACGCAGGGTTGAATGCAACGGTGGTGTTCGGATTGGTCGCCTGAACGCCGGTTGCCGCTTGCGTCGCCGGGGTCGTCACAGCACCAAACACGGGAGTCTTGCCATCGTTCACGGCCACTTCAATACCGGTCTTGACCGGCGCCACTTCCGCCAGGGCCGCGGCGAACTTCGACTTTGCCACGTAATCCTGGTATGCAGGGATCGCGACAGCAGCCAGGATACCGATAATTGCAACCACGATCATCAACTCGATCAGGGTGAAACCAGCTTGTGCTTTCTTAACCATTTTCATCGATTTCATTTTAAAGCTCCTTCGGGTGGGGTTGTATGTGCAGTGCTACTGACTTGGTATAGAGCAATAGGTGTGCCAGCTCAGAAACCGCCCGTTTTGATGTGTTCGGCATAACAAAGTTCATGGTAAACGACGCTTTTTGTCGCACTACATGACAAATTTCGTCAGTTGCCGTACGTAAATTGTCGTTCTTGGTAGGAACTAGTCAAGATTGCGATGGGGGTGACACAAAGCGCATGCGTGTGCCCGTGATGTCGAGCAGGTCGCCGTCGTGCAGGCGGCGGGCCAGGCGGTCGATGGCGATGCCGCCGAGGCTGGCGGGGCCGTCGCCCTGCACTTTTTCTATATGGTAGAGCTCGCCATGACGGCTGATGATGACGATCGCCGCGCCGGGACTGCCCAGGGTGGTCATCGGCTTGACCAGGGCCAGCGTGGTGCCGGCGCGGGGGCCGTTCTCGATGGCCAGGCAGGCCGGCGCGGCCGCTTCAAGGGTGCTGGCGGCGCTTATCACCAGCGTCAGTTCGAACACGGCAATGCCGATGCGGTCGCCCGCGGCCAGGTTGGCGCGGGTCGTGCGCTGGCCATTGACCAGGGTACCGTTACTGCTGCCCAGATCGTCGAGCACCAGCAGGGCGCCATCCGGCGTGATGGCCGCATGCCGGCTCGACACGGTGGGATGGGCCAGCACGATGTCGTTGTCGGGATGGCGCCCCAGGGTCAGGCGCCGGCCGTCGAGCAGCAAGTCGCGCACGTCGTGCTTGTCGCGCGTGATCACCAGCCTGGCTGTCATGGCATTCCCTGTTCAGTAAATGAAGGCGCTGCGTCATCTTCGCGGCGTAAACGAAAAACGGGGAGCGTCGCCGCTCCCCGTGTATTTTACCCAGAGACGTGTCGAAAATGTTATCTCGACAATGAATTTGGGAAAGTACTTATTTTTACAACATCGCCTTCAGCAAACGCGCCATTTCCGACGGGTTCTTGGTGGCCTTGATGCCGCACTCTTCCATGATGTCCAGCTTCGCTTGTGCCGTGTCGGCGCCGCCGGAGATCAGCGCGCCGGCGTGGCCCATGCGCTTGCCCGGGGGAGCGGTGACACCAGCGATGAAGCAGACGACGGGCTTCTTCATGTTGTCCTTGATCCAATAAGCGGCATTGGCTTCGTCAGGACCGCCGATTTCGCCGATCATGATGACGGCGTCGGTGTCCGGATCGTCATTGAACATCTTCATGATGTCGATGTGCTTGAGACCGTTGATCGGGTCGCCGCCGATGCCCACTGCCGTCGACTGGCCCAGGCCCAGTGCGGTCAGTTGACCGACTGCTTCGTACGTCAGGGTGCCCGAACGGGAAACCACGCCGATCCGGCCCTTGCGGTGAATGTGACCTGGCATGATGCCGATCTTGATTTCATCGGGGGTGATCAGGCCGGGGCAGTTCGGGCCCAGCAGCAGGGTTTTCGAGCCGGCTTTGGCCATGCGGTCCTTCAGGGCCATCATGTCACGCACGGGAATGCCTTCGGTGATGCAGATGGCCAGGTCGAGGTCGGCTTCAACGGCTTCCCAGATGGCCGCAGCAGCGCCCGCTGGTGGTACGTAGATCACGGACACGTTGGCGCCCGTGGCAGCCTTCGCTTCGCTGACGGTGGCGTAGATGGGAATGCCTTCGAAATCTTCGCCGGCTTTCTTCGGGTTGACACCAGCGACAAAGGCTTCCTTGCCGTTCGCGTACTCGCGGCACATGCGGGTGTGGAACTGACCGGTCTTGCCGGTAATTCCCTGGGTGATGACTTTGGTATCTTTGTTGATCAGAATCGACATGTTAGTTCCTTTAGCTTAGGCTGCAGCGTGAGCGGCGGCAGCGGCGACCACGGCTTTGGCCGCGTCTTCCATCGTGTCGGCGGCGATGATGGGCAGACCGGAGTCAGCCAGCATTTTCTTGCCGATTTCTTCGTTGGTGCCCTTCATGCGTACCACCAGCGGTACTTGCAGCGAGACGGCTTTGGAAGCGGTGATCACGCCTTCGGCGATGACGTCGCAACGCATGATGCCGCCGAAGATGTTGACCAGGATGGCTTTCAGGCCTGGGTTTTTCAACATGATCTTGAACGCTTCGGTCACTTTTTCCGCCGTGGCGCCACCGCCGACGTCGAGGAAGTTGGCCGGCTCGCCGCCGAACAGCTTGATGGTGTCCATGGTGGCCATGGCCAGGCCGGCGCCGTTGACGAGGCAACCGATGTTGCCGTCGAGCGAAATGTAGGCGAGGTCGAATTTCGACGCTTCGATTTCAGCTGGATCTTCTTCGTCCAGGTCGCGGAAGGCGACGATTTCAGGGTGGCGGTACAGGGCGTTCGCGTCGAAGTTGAACTTGGCGTCGAGCGCGATCACTTTACCGTCGCCGGTCAGGATCAGCGGGTTGATTTCGGCCAGCGAAGCGTCGGTGTCCCAGTACGCTTTGTACAGGCCCATCAGTTGCGCGCGAGCGTCGGCGATCGATGCGGCAGGTACGCCGATCTTGGTCAGGATGTCGTCCGCTTCGGCGTCTTGCAGGCCGGTGGACGGATCGATGGCGATGGTGTGGATTTTCTCAGGGTTGCTGTGTGCAACTTCTTCGATGTCCATGCCGCCTTCGCTCGAGGCCATCAGCACGACGCGTTGCGAGACGCGGTCGGTGACCAGCGAGACGTACAGTTCTTTCTGGATGTCGGCGCCTTCTTCGACCAGCAGGCGACGCACTTTCTGGCCTTCGGGGCTGGTCTGGTGCGTGACCAGTTGCATGCCCATGATCTGCTCGGCGTATTCCTTGACCTGTTCGAGCGACTTGGCAACCTTGACGCCGCCGCCTTTACCGCGGCCGCCGGCATGGATCTGCGCCTTGACGACCCAGACTTTACCGCCCAGCGTTTCTGCCGCTTTGACAGCCTCTTCCACGGTCATGCACGGAATGCCGCGCGGTACCGTCACTCCGAATTGCCGGAGGATTTCCTTGCCTTGATACTCATGGATCTTCATGCTGGCTTCCCTTCTTCTGAAACTGATGTGGTAAAAATAAGTGGAACTACGGCGATACTGAATAGTCCGTCAGGACGAAGCGCCAGACCGACCGTTGTTATTGCGCCCGCCGCGGCGCATGGCGAAACTAACAGGCAACCGGCTTGAGGTACCAGCGCGGGTAATAGCGGGCCACAGCCGGGCCGTCGACACGCAGGGCGTGGCAGCGGTCGAGCTGGAATGGCCGTTCGGTCGAGGCATCCTCGCCGTCGCCGTCGCGGGTCTGGATGACGTCGTTGGCATAGGCTTGCAAGGCGGCGGTGGGCAACACCAGCGCCAGCTCGGTCAAATGGGTACAGCCCAGCACGCCAGAGAGGCGGTCTTTCAGGCGCAAGCGGAAATGGTTCATCAGTGACAGCCCGATCAGGCTTTTGTAAGCCGGGCCGATGGTGTCGCAATAGCCCGGGTAGGGCACGCTGTCGGACGCCGCCTCGGCATCGACGATGGTCAGGCTGCGGTCGATGGTGATGCGCAGGTTCAGGTCGTGCACGGGCGTGCCGGCGGGGCGCAGGCCCGAGGCGAGCTGGATGTCACGGGTTTTGATGTCGCTGATGCGTGCGTCCAGATCCCACAGACCATCCTCGCGGGCGAACGCGTCGACGTGAATCGCACGGGTATGCCGTAAAGCGCGGGGAACAGGAGGAGACAAGGGCATAGAGACCAGTGCCGGCACAGCGGCAGTAATGGGTGATGCAGCCGTGTGCTGATGCACGCCACCCCAGCTTCTGTGGTGGCAACCGCTCTTGCGGCGCTGCTAAAACCGGGAAATTCTAACACACAAAAGTGGACCCCTACTTTTGTGTGGACTGGTCGGTAAGCCAAGGGGAGAACCGGCTTACAAGCGCAAACATAGTCAGGCACAAATCACCGGCGGAGCCGGATGATTTGAGAGGGGACGCAAACCCGACGCGGATCTGCTGTCGCCTCGGGGTTCGGCGGGCCGCCGTGCGGCGTCGCCCGACCTCCCCTGACAGTGCTTTTCATCGCATACATTCCCCCAAGACCCGCAAGCAGTTGGCCACAGCCGTGAATGGCGCCAGCCGTGAATGGCGCCAGCCGTGAGTTTCATTGTACGAGGCGAAGCATGATCCGAATCGGGCTTGCGTCCCTCTAAAATTAACGGCTGTGCCGGTGATTTTTGCCTGACTGGCTTTGCGCCTGTAAGCTGGTTTTCCCTTGGGTTCTCTGACTAGTCCACACAAAAGTAGGGGTCCACTTTTGTGTGGAATTCAAAAATCACCCGCGGAGCCGGATGATTTAAGAGGGGACGCAAACCCGACGCGGATCTGCTGTCGCCTCGGGGTTCGGCGGGCCGCCGTGCGGCGTCGCCCGACCTCCCCTGACAGTGCTTTTCATCGCATACATTCCCCCAAGACCCGCAAGCAGTTGGCCACAGCCGTGAATGGCGCCAGCCGTGAGTTTCATTGTACGAGGCGAAGCATGATCCGAATCGGGCTTGCGTCCCTCTAAAATTACCGGCTGTGCCGGTGATTTTAGCCTGACTGGCTTTGCGCCTGTAAGCTGGTTTTCCCTTGGGTTCTCTGACTAGTCCACACAAAAGTAGGGGTTCACTTTTGTGTGCGCCTTTGTCCACACAAAAGTAGGGGTCCACTTTTGTGTGTTTCTCAATAAAAAGAGCATGGCTCCGCCACCGGTGAAGTGCAGGTGCACCCTGCCCGGAGCACCTGCAGCGGCGGTGCCATGCTGAAATCGGTGTGGTGAATTGCTGGGTTGCGAGATTGCTCGGTTGCGAGATTGCTAGATTGCTAGATTGCTCCGTTGCCGAACTGCTCGCTTGTCAAACGGCTAATGAGTCCGCGCCGGCGCCATCACTCGACGAGCAGCCCCTCGGCAAGCGCGGCGTAGTGTCAGACGAGGCGCCCGGCAGAGAATCATCACCAGCGCCGCGGCCGGTTGCCACGTAGCCCTTGAAACTGGGCCCTACAGGCCAGATTAATGCCTAACAATCATCGTGCTCGTCGTCAATGCCCTTGATGGCGTGGCGCACCGCCGCCTGCGAAAAGCCCCGCTGCAAAAGGAAACGCATCTGCCTGGCGCGCCCGGCGGCGTCGACCGCCACTTCGCCGAACTTCCTGCGCCACACTTCGGCCGCCCTGGCCGCTTCGGTATCGACCAGCCCGCTCTTGAGTTCTTTCAAGGCTTCTCCGCTGACACCGTGCTGCTGCAGCTCGGCGACGATGCGGCTGTTGCCGTAGCGTGCCCCGCGCCGGTTGATCAGCGACTCGGAAAAACGCTCCGTCGACAGCCAGTTATTTTGTTCAAGGAAGTCGAGCAAGGCTTCCACATCCTCGCCCTCTTCCGCATGCCGGCTTAACTTGCGACCCAGTTCGATCCGGCTGTGCTCGCGCATCGACAGATAACGCAAGGCCCGCCCCTTTAAACTCAATTGGGGAGCGCGCATCAGCTGCCTGACAGGCGGGACGGTCGTGACAACGCCGCCCCGCCACTTTGCAGCGGCGCTGCCGCGTGCGATGCACGCGCAACCATTGGACAGACTGAACAGATCGACACCATCACAGACCTTGACCCCACGGCCCGCTGGCCGCGGCAAGCAGGGTGGCTACGCACCCCGCCCGCACACATCACGCGGGACCGCGCCCTTACTCGGCAACTACCTTGGCCTTGGACGGCTTGGCGGCGGGCTCGTCACCAGCCGCGCCAGCGGCGGCGGCAGGCGCAGCGCCAGCCACGCCAGGCAGCGGCGGCGGCAACTCACGCACGCCCAGCGCGGCACGGACCTTGTTTTCGATCTCGCGCGCCAGGGCGGGACGCTCGACCAGGAACAGGCGGGCGTTGTCCTTGCCCTGACCGATGCGCTCGCCGTTGTAGCTGTACCAGGAACCGGCTTTTTCGACGATTTTATTGTCCGCACCCAGATCGAGGATTTCGCCCTCACGCGAGGTGCCAGCACCGTACAGGATGTCGAAGTGGGCTTCGCGGAACGGCGGCGCGATCTTGTTCTTGACGACCTTGACCTTCGTTTCGTTGCCGATGACTTCGTCGCCGGACTTGATCGAACCGGTACGGCGGATATCCAGGCGCACGGACGCGTAGAACTTGAGCGCGTTACCACCGGTGGTGGTCTCCGGGCTACCGAACATGACGCCGATTTTCATGCGGATCTGGTTGATGAAAATGACCAGGGTGTTGGTGCGGTTGATCGAACCGGTGAGCTTGCGCAGCGCTTGCGACATCAGGCGCGCCTGCAGACCGGGCAAGGAATCGCCCATGTCGCCTTCGATTTCGGCACGGGGCGTGAGCGCCGCCACCGAGTCGATGACCACCAGGTCGACACTGCCCGAACGCACGAGCGCGTCGCAGATTTCCAGCGCCTGTTCACCCGTGTCCGGCTGCGAAATGAGCAGGTCGGACAGGTTGATGCCCAGCTTTTGGGCGTAACCGACGTCGAGCGCATGCTCGGCATCGATAAACGCACAGGTGCCGCCCAGCTTTTGCATTTGCGCGATGGTCTGCAGCGTCAGCGTGGTTTTACCGGACGATTCAGGTCCGTAGATTTCCACGATACGACCACGCGGCAAACCGCCCACGCCCAGTGCAATGTCCAGACCCAGCGAGCCCGTCGAGACCGTTTGCACTTCTTCGATGGGGGCATTGCCGTCCATGCGCATGACGGACCCTTTGCCGAACTGCTTTTCGATTTGGGCCAGGGCCGCGGCCAGCGCCTTGACTTTTTCCGCGGCGTTCAAATTCGTTTTCTTGTCGTCCATAATGTTCTTTCGTCTTGATAAGGCCGGTGCAGGGCCAAAGGGAGATCACAATCAGTACTGTACTGTACAAGCATACAGTAGTTTGTGCAAGCGGTGTTTGTAGCGGATCGCTGCTCGGGCGTGGGTGAACGTCGCTGGCGACAGCAAAAGCTCGCCTTGCGGCGATAAATGAAACACAATGCAAATCACACTGTCACTGACACATCAAGGGTTTCACGATGCGCATTTTACTTGCCGAAGATGATAGCGTACTTGCCGATGGATTGACGCGCTCCCTGCGCCAGTCCGGTTATGCGATCGACTGCGTCAAGAACGGCGAAGACGCCGACACCGCCCTGTCGACGCAGGAGTTCGACCTGCTCATTCTCGACCTGGGCCTGCCCCGCATGTCGGGCCTGGAAGTGCTGCGCCGCCTGCGCGCGCGCGCGTCCCTGCTGCCGGTGCTGATCCTCACCGCGGCCGACTCGATCGAGCAGCGCGTCAACGGCCTCGATCTGGGCGCCGACGACTACATGGCCAAGCCGTTCGCCCTGTCCGAACTGGAAGCGCGCGTGCGCGCCCTGACCCGGCGCGGCGCCGGCGGCGGGCCCACCGTCATCCGCCACGGCCCGCTGGTGTACGACCAGGTCGGCCGCAGCGCCTACATCAACGACCAGATGCTCGACCTGTCGGCGCGCGAACTGGGACTGCTGGAAATTTTGCTTGCGCGCAGCGGCCGGCTCGTCTCGAAAGAGCAACTGGTCGACCACCTGTGCGAATGGGGCGAAGAGGTGTCGAACAACGCCATCGAAGTCTATGTGCACCGCCTGCGCAAGAAAATCGAAGTCGATGGCGTGCGCATCGCCACCGTGCGCGGCCTGGGCTACTGCCTGGAAAAGGCCGGCACCGACGCCGCCGCCCCGGGCCACGCGGCCAAGTGAGCGAGCGCGATGCCGGGCCGCTGACGGCGGCGCCGTCCGCCGGCCCCTACCAGGCGCCCGATGCCGAGCAGGACGAGAGCATCCAGCACTCGCTGTTCGGCGAAATTCTCGACTGGATGCTGGCGCCGCTGCTGCTGCTGTGGCCAATGAGCATCGCCATCACGTATTTGGTGGCCAAGTCGATCGCCAACCAGCCCTTCGACCATGCGCTGGAAGACGCGGTGACGGTGGTGGCCCAGCAACTGCGCGAAGTCGATGGCCGGGTGGTGTCGCAACTGGCCGGCAGCGCCCGCGAGATCCTGCGCGCCGACGAGGTCGACCATGTCTACTTCCAGGTGCTGGGGCCGCGCGGCGAACTGGTCGACGGCGACCGCGATCTGCCCCAGCCCAGCGAGGACGAGCGCGAGCGCCTGCGCGGCGCCGCCGTCGTCTTTCGCAACGCCAGCATGCAGGGCACACCCGTGCGCGTGGCCTATACCTATGTCAATCTGCGCCCGGCCATCGGCGCCGCCCCGGCCGACGCCCGCAACGCCCTGGTGCAGGTGGCCGAAACGCTCGACAAGCGCGCCCTGCTGGCCAACGAAATCATCAAGGGCGTGATCCTGCCGCAGTTCATCATCCTGCCCATCGTGCTGGCGCTGGTCTGGTTCGCGCTGGCGCGCGGCCTGTCGCCGCTGGCCCAGCTGCAGGAACGCATCCGCGCGCGCCGCCCCGACGACCTCTCGCCGATCGACTCGCGCCAGGTACCCGAAGAAATTTCGCCGCTGGTCGGCTCGCTCAACGACATGTTGGGCCGCCTGGCGCAGACGATCGACATGCAAAAACGCTTCATCGCCGACGCCGCCCACCAGATGAAAACGCCGCTGGCGGGCATGCGCATGCAGTCCGAGCTGGCGCTGCGCCAGCTCGATCCCGAGGAAATCCACCGCTCGCTCGAGCAGCTGGCCAAGAGTTCGGAATCGGCCACCCGCCTGGTCAACCAGCTGCTGGCGCTGGCGCGCGCGGAAAACCAGCCGCACGCGGGCGCGCCCCTGGTGCCCACCGACCTGGCCACGCTGGCCCGCGACACCGTGCGCGACTGGGTGCAAGCCTCGTTCATCCACCGCATCGACCTGGGCTACGAGGCGCCCTCGCCGCCCGATGAAGTCGTCATGATCGCCGCCAACCCGCTGATGCTGCGCGAACTGCTGTCGAACCTGATCGACAATGCGCTGCGCTACACCGCGCCCGGCGGCAGCGTGACGGTGCGCGTGCTGGCCGGCGCCGGTGGCAGTCCGGCCCTGCTTGAGGTGGAAGACACCGGGCCGGGCATCGCCCTGTCCGAGCGCAGCCGCGTGTTCGAGCGCTTTTACCGGATCCTCGGCAGCAGCGCTTCCGGCAGCGGCCTGGGACTGGCCATCGTGCGCGAGATCGCCCAGCAGCACGGCGCCGAAGTCGATATTTTCAGCAATCCCCATGGCCCCCTGCGCAAGAATCCGGGCAGCCTGTTTCGCGTCAGCTTCCCGCCACCCGTTTTCGATCATGACAACCCAACCTGATTTTCCCGCGCCGCCGCCGTCCGTCCACGCGACCGATGCCGTCTTCGATGCCGGCGTCGATGACGCCGGCGCCACCGCCCAGCGCCAACTGGTGCTGGCGGCCGCCCGCGCGCGCCACTGGCAGCGCTGTACGCGCCTGACCTCGGCGCTGCTGCTGGCCTGGCTGACGACGACGTTTTGCAGCGCCTTTTTCGCCCGCGAGCTGGCCGGCCTGACCCTGTTCGGCTGGCCCCTGTCGTTTTACCTGGCCGCGCAGGGCGCCGCCCTGATCTACCTGGCCATCCTGGCCGCCTACGCGCTGGCGATGCGCCGCTACGACACCGAATTTCATCAGCGGCTGGGCAGCGACGGCGCGCCAGGCGCAGGCGCTCGGCCATGAGCGCCGCCACCACCCCGGCCACCCGGCGCTTTCGCCGGCTCGCCCAGTACTATTTGTACTTCACCGCCTGCTTCGCCGCCTTCCTGCTGGCCTTGACGGTGCTCGAAAGCGAAGGCATGCAGCGGGCCTGGATCGGCTACCTGTTCATGTTCGCCACCATCGCCCTGTACGCCACCATCGGGGTCCTCAGCCGCACCTCCAAGGTCTCCGAATACTACGTCGCCGGACGGCGCGTGCCGGCCATGTTCAACGGCATGGCCACCGCCGCCGACTGGATCTCGGCGGCCAGCTTCATCAGCCTGGCCGGCGGCCTGTACCTGCGCGGCTTCGACGGCCTGGCCTACATCATGGGCTGGACCGGCGGCTACTGCCTGGTGGCGCTGCTGATCGCGCCCTACCTGCGCAAATTCGCCCAGTACACCATCCCCGATTTCCTGGCGGCGCGCTACAGCGGCGGCGGCATGGACAAGGGCGGACGCGGCGCCGCCGTGCGCCTGATCGCGGTGGGCGCCACCATCATCGTCTCGTTTACCTACGTGGTGGCGCAGATTTATGCGGTGGGGCTGATCGCCTCGCGCTTTACGGGGGTCGATTTTTCGGTGGGGATTTTTCTGGGCCTGGCCAGCATCCTCGTGTGCTCCTTCCTGGGCGGCATGCGCGCCATCACCTGGACCCAGGTGGCGCAGTACATCATCATCCTGGTCGCGTTCCTCATTCCCACCATATGGCTGTCGGTCAAGCACGCCGACAACCCGATTCCCCAGGTGGCGTACGGCGCCGTGCTGGCCAAGCTGGCGCAGCGCGAAATCGCCCTCGAAAACGATCCGAAGGAACGCGAAGTGCGCGCCATCTTCCAGCAGCGCGCCGACCAGTACGGCGCGCGCCTGAGCGGTCTGCCCGCGTCGTGGGAGGCGGGCAAGCAGGACCTGCACCGCAAACTCGACGCCGTGCGCCGCCACAACGGCAGCCTGTCGGAATGGCGCGCCGCCGAGCGGCTATTGATGGCCTACCCGAAAACGGCCGAGGAAGCAGCGCGCCTGTGGGCCGACCAGCAGGGCGCCAACCTGGCCCGCGCCCAGCCGCCCGAGCGCCACACCACGCCCTTCCCCGGCGCCGACGCGGCGCAAAGCGACGAGCGGCGCAATAACTTCCTGGCGCTGGTGGTGTGCCTGATGCTGGGTACGGCGGCCCTGCCGCACATCCTGATGCGCTCCTACACCACGCCGAGCGTGCAGGAGACGCGCGTGTCGGTGTTCTGGACCCTGTTTTTCATCCTGCTGGTCTATCTCACCATCCCGGCGCTCGCCGTGCTGGTCAAGTACGACGTCTACTCGCACCTGGTGGGCCTCGACTATGCCCACCTGCCCACCTGGATTTCGTACTGGGCCAACGTCGACAAGGTCAATCCCCTGATCGCCATCGCCGACATCAACCACGACGGCATCGTCCAGCTGGCAGAAATCGCCATCGACGGCGACGTGCTGGTGCTGGCCACGCCGGAAATCGGCGGCCTGCCCTACGTCATTTCCGGCCTGGTGGCGGCCGGCGGCCTGGCGGCGGCGCTGTCGACCGCCGACGGCCTGCTGCTGGCGATCTCGAATGCCCTCTCGCACGACGTCTACTACAAGGTGGTCGACCCCAGCGCCTCGACCCAGAAGCGGGTGACGATTTCGAAACTGCTGCTGCTGGCGGTGGCCTTCATCGCCGCCTACGCCGCCTCGCAAAAGCCGGCCGACATCCTCTCGCTGGTGGGCGCGGCCTTTTCGCTGGCCGGTTCGGCGCTGTTCCCGGCGCTGGTGATGGGGGTGTTCTGGAAGCGCGCCAACCACGCCGGCGCGCTGGCCGGCATGCTCAGCGGCTTCATCGTGTGCCTGTACTACATGCTCCACACCAACCCGATCCTGGGCGGCAGCGTGGCGGCCCAGTGGTTTCATATCGCCCCCATTTCGGCCGGCGTGTTCGGCGTACCGGCCGGGCTGGCCGTGCTGGTCGTCGTCAGCCTGTGCACGCCGGCGCCGGATGCGGCCAGCGCCGGCTTCGTCGACCACATCCGGGCGCCGGAGTAGGCCCACCACCTGCAGGGTCCGGCTATACGGCGACGATTTTCGCTGCTATTCTTACAAACTTGTACTTAAGTTAAACCAACCGGACCCCCGCCATGTTCCTGCAGCGTCTTTTTGTGCTCGCCTTGTTCCCCTTCGTATTGACAGTGGCCGGTGCCGCGCCGGCCGCGCCATCGCCGCTGCCGCCCGTCGAAGGCTTTTTCGACAACCCCGGCTTTTCCGGCGCCGTGCTCTCGCCCGACGCCACCTTCCTGGCCGTGCGCACCAGCAAGCCAGGCGGGCGCGACATGCTCGCCGTGGTCGACCTGAGCTCGATGGCGATCAAGGTGGTGGCCAATTTCGGCGACACCGATATCGGCCAGTTCGCCTGGGTGAACAACGAGCGCCTGCTGTTCACGTCGGCCGACAAGCAGCTCGGCGACGGCGACATCGACTTTGCGCCGGGGCTGTACGCGGTCAACCGCGACGGCAGCTACTTTCGCCAGCTGGCCGAGCGGCGCGACCACTTCGTGCGCGAGCGCAGCATGCGCGAGCTGCTGCCCTGGCATACCTTCATGCTGTCCCAGCCTGGCGCGCAGAATTCAGAGTGGGTCTACGTGGCCAGCCCGAACTACGCCAGCCGCGAGCTGCGCGACGTCGACCTGTTGCGCCTCAATACACTGACGGGCCGCACGGCGGGTATCGAACGGCCACCCGGCACACGCGAGTTCCTGCTCGACCAAAAGGGCGAACCGCGCATCGCCAGCGCCGTCGACGGCGGCGACAGCGTGATCTGGTACCGCGACCCGCAGACGGACAAATGGCGCAAGCTGGCCCAGTTCTCCCTGTTTTCCGGCCGCGGCGGCTTCACGCCGGTGGCCTTCGGTCCCGACGGCACCCTGTTCGTCGAAGCGCGCATGAACGCCGACAAGAGCGCCCTGTACCGCTACGATTTTGCCGCCAACGCGGTGGAGAAGACGCCCGTGCTGCGGGTGGCCGATTTCGACTTCGACGGCGCCGTGCTCGCCACCGCGAACCGCCTGCTGGGCGTACGCCTGAAAACCGATGCCGACACCACCGAGTGGTTCGATCCGGCCATGAAGGCGCTGCAGGCGCGCGTCGATGCGCGCCTGCCCGCGACCGTCAACCTGATCTCGGTGGCGCCGCGCGCGCAGACGCCGTGGGTGCTGGTGCAGTCCCATTCCGACCAGCAGCCGCGCGTGACGACCCTGTTCAACACCGAAACGGGCGTCTTCAACAAGGTCGGCGAAGCGCACGCCCAGATCGACCCGGCGCGCATGGGCCGCCAGGACCTGGTGCGCTTCAAGGCGCGCGACGGCCGCAGCATTCCGGCCTGGCTGACCCTGCCGCACGATGGCGGCGGCAAGAACCTGCCGATGGTGGTGCTGGTGCACGGCGGCCCATACGTACGCGGCTCCGTCTGGGGCTGGCATGCCGATGCCCAGTTCCTCGCCTCGCGCGGTTACGCCGTGCTCGAGCCCGAATTTCGCGGCAGTACCGGCTACGGTTTCGACCATTTCAAGGCCGGCTGGAAGCAATGGGGACTGGCCATGCAGGACGATGTGGCCGACGCCACCCGCTGGGCCATCGCCGGTGGCGTGGCCGACCCGAAGCGCATCTGCATCGCCGGCGCCAGCTACGGCGGCTACGCCACCCTGATGGGACTGGTGAACGACCCCGACCTGTACCGCTGCGGCGTCGACTGGGTGGGCGTGACCGATATCGAACTGCTGTTCAACGGCCACTGGAGCGCCTCCTCGGACGTCAGCGAAATCTGGAAGCGCTACGGCATGCCGGTGCTGGTGGGCGACCCGGCGACCGACCACGCCAAGTTCCAGGCCACCTCGCCGCTGGCGCAGGCGTCCCGCATCACCCAGCCCCTGCTGCTGGCCTACGGCGGCGCCGACCGGCGCGTGCCGATCTACCACGGCAAAAAATTCTACGCGGCCGTCAAGGTGAACAATCCCAACGTCGAGTACGTGGAGTACGGCGAGGAAGGCCATGGCTGGGCACTGCCGAAAAACCGCTTCGATTTCTGGCGCCGCGTCGAGCGCTTCCTCGACAAACAGATCGGCGCCGGCCGTCCACAATAACGGGCCCGATTGGGTTACCCTAGGGGCTTGTCCAATCGCGGGAGACCAGCATGGCAGCCGGACGCATTCTCGTTGCACAAGGGGGCGGCCCCACCGCCGTCATCAACCAGTCGCTGGTGGGGGTGGTGCTGGCGGCGCGCCAGGCCGGCGCCAGCCGCATCTACGGCGCCCTGCACGGGGTACGTGGCATCATCGACGAGGACCTGGTCGACCTGAGCTGGGAGACCACGGCCCAGCTGGAACGGGTGGCGGCGACGCCGTCGGCGGCACTCGGTTCGACGCGCGACAAGCCCGACGTCGCCTACTGCCAGAAAATCTTCGCCGTGCTGCGCGCGCACCAGATCGAGCAATTCCTTTACATCGGCGGCAACGACTCGTCCGATACGGTGCGCATCGTCAGCGAGCAGGCGCACCAGGCCGGCTACCCGCTGCGCTGCATCCACATCCCCAAGACCATCGACAACGACCTGGTCGGCAGCGACCACACGCCCGGCTACCCGTCCGCCGCCCGCTTCGTGGCGCAGGCCTTCGCCGGGGCCAATCTCGACAACGCTGCCCTGCCCGGCGTCTACGTGGGCGTGGTGATGGGGCGCCACGCGGGCTTCCTGACGGCGGCGGCGGCGCTGGGGCGCAGCACCCCCGACGACGGCCCGCACCTGATCTATCTGCCCGAGCGCAGCTTCGACATGGCGCGCTTCCTGGCCGACGTCAAGGCCGTGCATGCGCGCCTGGGCCGCTGCGTGATTGCCGTCTCCGAGGGCATCCACGACGCCGACGGCAATGCCATCGCCAGCCTGCTGGCGAAGGACGTCGAGCGCGACGCCCACGGCAACGTCCAGCTGTCGGGCACGGGCGCGCTGGCCGACCTGCTGTGCGACGCCATTAAGGACCAGTTGGGCATCAAGCGGGTGCGCGGCGACACCTTCGGCTATGTGCAGCGCTCGTTCCTGGGCTGCGTGTCCGACGTCGACCAGCGCGAGGCGCGCGAGGTGGGCGAAAAGGCCGTGCAGTTCGCCCTTCACGGCGCGCGTGACGGCTCGGTGGCGATTCGCCGCTGCGCCGACTACGCCGTCGAGTACGCGCTGCTGCCGCTCGAGGCGGTGGCCGGCAAGACGCGGGTGATGGAAGACGTGTTCATCGACGCGGCCGGCACCGGCGTCACCGAGGCCTTCCTGCGCTACCTGCGGCCCCTGGTGGGCGCGGGCATGCCCGAAGCGCACCGGCTGCGGGCGGCGCCGGTGGCAAAATTAGGCCCCCCGACAGCGGCCTGATCGCGACGCAATCAGCGCGCGCTCAATTGGCCGCCAGGGTCAGCGTGAGCATGGGCGCATCGGCCCGGGCCAGATCGGCCGGGTAGTGCACGATGATCAGGTCGCCGAAAGCCTGCGGCACATAATCGACGGTCATTTTCTGATCGCGTGAAATGAAGCGGTTTTCGGTCTGCGCCACCAGTTCCGTCGCGGGGCGCTCGCCCAGTTGCGCCATCAGGCGGTTGCGCACCTGGTTGATGCGGAACACGCCGCCACCGTCTAAACGGTAGACGCCGGCGATTTCCGCCAGTTGCTGCGGCTGCAGGCGGGTGGTTTGCTGGACGCCCGTCACCTGGACCGACTGGTCCTGCGCCAAGGCGCTGGTGGCGAAGCTGGTGGCGAAGCTGGCGGCAAGGACAAGCAGAGCGTTGCGCATGATGACTTCCTTTCGTGTCGGTCGAACATGACGCCCTCGCGATCGTCGCGGCGCCGATACGATAAGTCTAGAGCGCCGCGCGCGCAGCGCAAGCGCGGCCTGCCGCACATGACAAAACTGTCGCTGCGGCGATCATGGACAAACTTGCGGAAATGTGACGGGCACGAGGTATGCATGTCACCATTTTGTATCGGAACAGCGGCGCACCTAGCTGCCCTCGCCCTCGTCCTCGTCCCCGGCCACCCATTCCATGATGTCGCCCGGCTGGCAGGCGAGCCGCTCGCAGATTTTCGCCAGCGTGGCGAAACGGATGCCCTTGACCTTGGCCGACTTGAGCAGTGACAGGTTCTGTTCGCTGATGCCGATGTAGGCGGCCAGGTCCTTCGACTTGACCTTGCGGCGCGCCAGCATGACGTCGAGGTGAATCAGGATCGGCATCTAGACGAAGCCCTCGTTCTCTTCGGCCAGGCGGCGCCCTTCGTGCATCAGGTTGGTGACGAGGAAGAACAGCGCGCACACCAGCACCAGCATCAACTCCTCCGAACTGAAGCCGACCGTGAAGCGCGACGCCGGCAGCGCGAACGCCAGGTGCAGCATCACGGTGCGCAAGGGCGGCTCGGCAACCGCCAGCAAGGTCGACAGCAAAGTGGCGCCCGCAAAGGCGCGCAAGTGGCCAATCGTGGCACTGGTAAAGACGGCGCCCCGCGCCACGTTGGCCAGCAGGCGCGCCAGCCGCACCATGCCGTAACACAGCGCCAGCAGCGCCGGCAGCGCCAGCGCGGCGCCGGCGGCGCGCTGGACCGGCGTGAGCGCGCGCATCTGCGCCACGTCCAGCCCCTTGACACTGATCTGCACGAAGGCCCCGGGCGCCTGCACGCCGCTCCAGGCCGTCACAAAGAACCCCAGCTGCACGATCACGCACGCCGCCAGCAAAACACCGATGAGATTGCAGTATATTTTCATGTTATTATCGAAAAACAGTAATAAATTATCGTAAATCGATAATTTATAAATGACATACAACTATTTTATCAGTCAAGGAGCCCCCCATGCGTTGCCAATTACTCGCCCTGCTCATCGTGGCGCTGTCCGGCTGCACCACCGTGCAGATCAAGGAAAGCCAATTGATTCGTCCGGACCCGCCCGGCACGGCCGCGCCGGCGCCGCCCGAGCCGTCGGCCCTGCTGCCGGGCGCCCGCGTGCGCGCGGCGCACATCGTCACCGACGACGGCGCGCAGCTGCGCGGGGTGATTGCCGAGCGGCCGGGCGCGCGCGTGACGGTGCTGTACTTTGGCGGTAACGCCTTTCACCTGGACCGCGACGGCGCGCAACTGCTGCCGCTGCTGGCGGCTTGCGGCAACAATGTCGCCGTGTTCGATTACCGGGGCTATGGGCGCAGCAGCGGGGTGCCGACGGTGGCCACCATGACGGCCGACGCCGTGCGCATATTCGACCATGTGAGCGCGCGGGCGCCGGGGCCGGTGATCGTGCATGGCCTGTCGCTGGGCAGTTTCATGGCGGCGCAGGTGGTGCGCGCCCGCCCGCAGACGGCCGGCCTGGTGCTCGAGGCGACCAGCACCAATGTCGTCGACTGGGCGCACGCCAACGTGCCGTGGTATGCGCGGCCGTTTGTGCGGCTCGACATCGGCGCCTCGCTGCGCGCGGTCGACAACCTGGCGGCGGTATCGGGCTACCGGGGCGCCAGCCTGGTGCTGGCCGGCACGCGCGACGGCATCACCCCGCCGGCGCTGGGCCAGCGCGTGTACGCGGCCCTGCCGGCGGGACAAAAACAGTGGGTGGTGGCCGACGGCGCCGGCCACAACGACATTTTCGGCCGCCCCGACGTGATGGCCGCTTACTGCGCGCTGGTCAAGCGCATATCGACGTTGACGCACACCAAGTAACCGGAAAAATATTTTGCGGGTGCTGAGTAAAACCAGATGCCAATGTGAGCGATTTGAGCCACGAATCCAGTCAACCAGATGCAATGGACGGCTTCTGATGGGCTGGTTGCGCCAGGTCAAATATCGCGCCACAAGGATGCAGGCCATCAAATATCAGCACCACGACAGCAGGAATAAACTTCCAACGAATTAATTTTTCGCAATACGAAACATGCAGATCTTGCCAAAATTTACAGACGTGTTGCGAACTCAGCCGAGTAGCGGCATGACGTCCGCCAATGTATTTTTTATCAGCTGGATTAAATCCTGCAGCGTTGCAGAAAAACCAATTCAAAGGAGTGCATTATGAGTGAATTTATCGCAAAAGCGGCACCTGTCATAACCGGATTCTGGTCCGATCTCTTTACGCTTCTCCTCGCAATAGCGAAGTTCTTCGGCGCATAAAAATTCGAACTTAACTATAGCAAACTTGCTTACCTGGATGTCAATCTAATTGGATACTCAATCAGATTGACACGTTCATCAAAACCGCGCGCACCTGAAATCAACAAAGAAGCCAAGATGAAAAATTTGGTCTTCAATATGAGTATCAAATGGCGAAATATTATTGCATTTCTAGCCATTTTAATTTTATTCGCACAGTCAACCGAAATGAACGCTACAGCAAGTTCACGAACCGGCACTGAAAATTGGGAAATCCTTCAACACCAACTTTCTCGAAATCGGCAATTCATTGCTTTCGAAATAATATCAAGATATGAGCTACCAGGAGATGAAGCCCCAATGAACGGTCAATATCGAACTATTATCAAGAAAGTACTTAGCGAAGGTGAGCAGTTACGCGAACTTTCCGAAAAAACCAGGGAGGGAGATGTAGGCGTGAAAATGGGAGCAATGAATTTTGGAATTGCGGATAGATTTGCGAATCATCCAGAAGAGCTATTTCCCACAGCAACATCGGTTGACCTTGTCGGGCGAGAGCAGCGTGACGGAGAAGATTATATTATATTAAAAATACGAACTCTATTTTCAAAAAAAGGCAATTTCCCCCTAACGGCAAAAATCTGGATTCTGGAGAAGAATTCACATCCTGTGCGCGTCGAAGGCGTGATTGAGAATGTTTCATTGCCCGGAGTGAAGAATATTTCTTTCACCGTCAAGTATGACGATGATGAAAACGGCCGGAGTTTTCCGAGCGAAATCACAATTTCGTACCCAATCAATATTTTCTTCCATCACGGAAAAATATTTTTTCAACATACTCTTTCATCATGGCGGAACGTCGTGCAGCGCTCTCAGTTGTGAAAATCAGTAGGCGTATCGTGGCGCTGGCCCGGCTAATCGGCACGATCTTACGAATGCACGCTGGCGTTGTGAATCATGAATTTGTTGCCTGCCTCAGTCACAGCGCCCGCAATTGGCCGTCACAATGAAGGCCGCCTGACCAAAAGACGGCCACAGGCAACCCTCGATCATTACGCGACGAGCGTCTGGTGTTCGTCGCCGGCGCGGGCGCGGATCACGCCGATCTTGCTCACGCTCTCGCCGGCCGCCTGCAATTGCGCCAGCGCGGCGTCAGCCCGCTCGGGAGAAACGATAACGACCATGCCGATGCCGCAGTTGAACACGCGGTGCATCTCGGCGTCGGCCACGCCGCCATGCTGCTGCAGCCACTGGAACAGCGGTGGCATGGTCCAGGCGGACGCGTCGAGCACGGCCGTCAGATGCGGCTGCAGCACGCGCGGGATGTTTTCGACCAGGCCGCCGCCGGTGATGTGCACCATGCCCTTGACGTCGATCGACTCCATCAGCGCCAGCAGCGGCTTGACGTAGATGCGGGTGGGCTCCATCAGCACGTCGGCCAGGGGACGGCCGTGGAAGTCGGCGTTCAGGTCCGGCTTGGCCACTTCGATGATTTTACGGACCAGCGAAAAGCCGTTCGAGTGCACGCCCGACGAGGCCAGGCCCAGCACGACGTCGCCGGCGGCGATGGTGGTGCCGTCGATGATTTTCGATTTCTCGACGGCGCCGACGGCGAAGCCGGCCAGGTCGTATTCACCGGCCGGGTACATGCTGGGCATTTCGGCCGTTTCGCCGCCGATCAGGGCGCAGCCGGACTGCTCGCAGCCGCGCGCGATGCCGCTGATGACGGCGGTGGCGGTGGCCACGTCGAGTTTGCCGCAGGCGAAATAATCGAGGAAGAACAGCGGCTCGGCGCCCTGCACCAGGATGTCGTTGACGCTCATGGCGACCAGGTCGATGCCGACGGTGTCATGGCGATTGAGTTCGAACGCCAGTTTGAGCTTGGTGCCGACGCCGTCGGTGCCCGACACCAGCACCGGCTCCTTGTACTTCTTGCTGATCTCGAACAGCGCGCCGAAACCGCCGATGCCTTTGAGGACGCCTTCGCGCATGGTGCGCTTGGCCAGCGGCTTGATCGCCTCGACCAGGGCATCGCCTGCATCGATGTCGACACCCGCATCGCGGTAGGAAAGAGACACATTCGAAGGTTGGTTCATGGTGTTTTTGGCAGCGGAGGCGGTAAAATGGAAGGACGGCGAAGCACGGGCCCATGCACATCGCGGCCCGTGGTCAAGCCGGTATTTTATCAAAGTCGGCCAAGCGCGACCCGTTTCACTCTCCGCCCACCGCAGTTTTTCCAGTCAGCGCGCCCATTCATGCCCTTTCCCCTTACGCCGGAACAAAAGCAAACCGCGTTCTGGCTGGCGCTGTGGTGCGCTTTTTTCCTGCTGGTCTACGCGCTTGGCCCCGTGCTGACGCCCTTTCTGGCCGCCGCCATCCTCGCCTACGCCCTCAACGGCGGCGTCGACGCGCTGGCGGCGCGCCGCATCGGCCGCCACCCGATTCCCCGCACGCTCGCCGTCAGCGTCGTCATGCTGCTGTTCCTGGCCACCGTGACGGCGCTGGTGCTGATCGTGCTGCCCGTGCTGCAGACGGAAATTCCCCTGCTGCTGGCGCAACTGCCCGTGTTCCTGGTCCGCCTCGACAATCTGCTCTCGCCCAAGCTGCACGAGATGGGCTTCAAGATCAAGCTCGACAGCACCGGCCTGCGCGCCCTGCTCAGCCAGCAGTTCGCCGGCGCCGGCGGCGACGAAATCTGGACCACCATCCTCGCCTCGGCCAAGGTGGGCGGCACCCGCGTGCTGGGCTGGCTGGTCACCCTGCTGCTCATTCCCGTCGCCCTGTTCTACCTGCTGCTCGACTGGCACAAGCTGCTCGCCTCCGTCAGCGACGCCGTGCCGCGCCGCTGGCTCGCGCAAACGCTGGGCATGGCGCAGGAAGTCAATGTGCTGCTGGCCCAGTACCTGCGCGGCCAGTTGCTGGTGATGCTGATCCTGGCGGCCTATTATTCGGCGGCGCTGACCATTGCCGGCTTCGAAGTGGCGCTGCCGGTCGGTATCCTCACGGGCCTCCTGGTATTCATTCCCTACCTGGGCTTCGGCCTGGGCCTGATGCTGGCGACGATCGCCGCCATGCTGCAGTTTTCCGGCTGGGGCGGCTTGATCGCGGTGGCCGTGATCTACGGCAGCGGCCAGCTCGTCGAAGGGTTTTTCCTCACCCCGCGCCTGGTGGGCGAGCGCATCGGCCTGAACCCGCTGGCCGTTATTTTCGCCCTGCTCGCCTTCGGCCAGCTGTTCGGTTTTGTCGGCGTGCTGCTCGCTTTACCGGCATCGGCGGTACTAATGGTAGCGTTTCGCCATCTGCGACACCACTATCTGCGCAGCTCCTTCTATAATGCAGGCTGATTCGTTTTACTTGGCCCCCCCACCGCACAATGAAGGCAACGCGCAACACTGTATGAGACGACCGCCATGAAGCAGCTGGTGCTCGACCTGGGCGCAGACCAGGCGCAAAGCCTCGATTCCTTCGAGGTAGGCCAAAATGCCGAACTGGCGCACCTGATGCACCAGTTCGCCGGACGCAGCTCGCGCGAACACTTTGCGTACCTGTGGGGCGAGGCCTCGGCCGGCAAGACCCATCTGCTGCACGCGCTGGCGGCCACCCCCGGCTCGCGCTACATCCGCGCCGACCACCCGGACGACTTCACGTACGCGCCGGAGGTGTCGCTGTACCTGCTCGACGACTGCGGCGCGCTGTCGGCCGACGCCCAGATCGACGCCTTCGCCCTGTTCAACCAGATCCGCGAGCACGGCGCCTACATGGTCAGCACGGGCGCGGTGCCGCCGGCGGTGCTGCCGGTGCGCGAAGACCTGCGCACGCGCATGGGCTGGGGCCTGATCTACCAGATTCACGGCCTGTCCGACGATGAAAAAATCGCCGCGCTGACCCACGCCGCCGATGCCCGCGGCCTGACCATTTCAGCGAGCGTGTTACCCTACCTGCTGTCCCATTTTCGGCGCGACATGCGCTCCCTGTCGACGATGCTAGACGCCCTCGATCAGTATTCCCTCGAAACCCAGCGGCCAGTGACCCTGCCCCTGCTGCGCGACCTGCTGCAGCAGGCCGCCTCGCCACACCACCCTGAAGACGCCAAGCCATGACCCGTCTCGCCCTGTTCGACCTCGATCACACCCTGCTGCCCATCGACTCCGACCACGAGTGGGGCGAGTTCCTGGTGCGCACCGGCGCCGTCGACGCCGCCGCCTTCCAGCGCGCCAACGACGATTTTTACGCCCAGTACCAGGCCGGCACGCTCGACCCGGTCGAGTATCTCGAATTCGCCCTCGGTACCCTGGCGCGCTTTCCCCGCGCCACCCTCGACGCCATGCATGCGCAGTTCATGCGCGAAGTGGTCGAGCCGGCCATCCTGCCGCAGGCGCTCGCGCTGCTGCGCCAGCACCAGGACGCCGGCGACGTCGTCGCCATCGTCACCGCCACCAACCGCTTTGTCACGGCGCCGATCGCCGCCGCGCTGGGCGTGGCGCACCTGATCGCCGCCGTGCCCGAGCAGGACGACACGGGCCGCATCACCGGCCGCCTGCTCGGCGTGCCCACCTCGGGCGCCGGCAAGGTGACCCACACCCACGCCTGGCTGGCTGGCCTGGGCACGCCCTTGGCGAGCTTCGAGAGCAGCCATTTTTACAGCGACTCGCACAACGACATTCCCCTGCTGTCGGTCGTCACCCACCCGGTGGCGACCAACCCCAACGCCGCCCTGCGCGCGCATGCGTCCCAACACGGCTGGCCCTCACTCGAACTATTCAATGATTAAAACATTCATCCGCAAGATCCTCGGCGTCAAGCAGCCGGTCCGCGACACCAGCGTCGCGGTGGTGCTCGGGCCAGCCGAACACGGCATCGATCCGAAACTGGTGTCATCGAACGCGATCCGGGTGACCTCCTCGCTGCAGGAAGCCGGCTTCAAGGCCTTCGTGGTGGGCGGCGCCGTGCGCGACCTGCTGCTGGGGGTGAAGCCGAAAGACTTCGACATCGCCACCGACGCCACCCCCGAGCAGGTCAAGCGGCTGTTCCGGCGCGCCTTCATCATCGGCCGCCGCTTCCAGATCGTCCACGTCATGTTCGGCCAGGACCTGCTCGAAGTGACCACCTTCCGCGGCGCCGGCGAGGCCAGCGCGCCGAAGGACGAGCATGGCCGCGTCCTGCGCGACAACAGCTTCGGTCCCCAGCACGAAGACGCCATGCGGCGCGACTTCACCATCAACGCCATGTACTACGACCCCGCCACGCAGCAGGTGATGGACTACCACGGCGGCATCGAGGACATCCGCGCCAGGATTCTGCGCATCATCGGCCAGCCCGAAGCGAGATACCGCGAAGACCCGGTGCGCATGCTGCGCGTGGTGCGCTTCGCCGCGCGGCTCGGCTTTACCATCGAGCCGACCACGCGCGCGCCGATCGCCGTGATGGCGCCGCTGATCGACAACGTGCCGGCCGCCCGCGTGTTCGACGAAATGCTCAAGCTGCTCATGAGCGGCCACGCGCTGGCCTGCCTGCAGCAGTTGCGCACCGAGGGCCTGCACCACGGCCTGCTGCCGCTGCTCGACGTGGTGCTCGAGCAGCCGATCGGCATGAAGTTCGTCACCCTCGCGCTCGAGTCCACCGACAACCGCATCAAGGCCGGCAAGGGCGTCTCGCCGGGCTTCCTGTTCGCCTCGCTGCTGTGGCACCAGGTGGTGGAAAAGTGGGCTGCGTACCGGGCCGCCGGCGAGTTGCCCATCCCGGCCCTGCACCTGGCCGCCGACGACGTGCTCGACGCGCAAACGGAGCAACTGGCCCTGCAGCGCAAGATCGCCTCCGACATGCGCGACATCTGGTCGATGCAGCCGCGCTTCGAGC
This sequence comes from Massilia sp. DWR3-1-1, assembly GCF_049898325.1. Taxonomy (NCBI): domain Bacteria; kingdom Pseudomonadati; phylum Pseudomonadota; class Betaproteobacteria; order Burkholderiales; family Oxalobacteraceae; genus Massilia; species Massilia sp. DWR3-1-1. Next base: position 304,220 of record NZ_JAFCXL010000001.1, read on the forward strand.
GCCGCAACGGCAAGGCGCCGTACAAATTGCTCGAGCACGAGCGCTTTCGCGCCGGCTACGACTTCCTGCTGCTGCGCTGCGCGTCGGGCGAGATCGAGATGGAACTGGGCGAATGGTGGACCGCGTTCTACGACGGCGACGCCAGCGAGCGCGAACTGCTGCTCACCAGCGAGCGCATGCCCGTGGCCGGCGCCAAGCGCAAGCGCGCGCCGCGCCGCGCGCGCAAGCCGGGCGAGCGCGAAGGCGCCGCCGTCGAGCACAGCGGCGAGGAATGATCGCCTACATCGGCATCGGCGCCAACCTGGGCCAGGCGCGCGCCAATGTCGAGGATGCGCTGCTGCGCCTGGCCGCCCTGCCCGCCACCGACCTGCTGGCCCGTTCGTCGCTGTGGAAAACCGCCCCCGTCGACGCGGCGGGCGACGACTACATCAACGCGGTGGCGTGCCTCGACACGGCGCTGGCGCCGGACGCGCTGCTGACGCAGCTGCAGGCAATCGAGCTGGCGCACGGCCGCGAGCGCCCCTACCGCAACGCGCCGCGCACGCTCGACCTGGACATCTTGCTGTACGGCGAGCAGCGCATCGACAGCGCCGCGCTGACGGTGCCCCATCCGCGCATGCACGAGCGCGCCTTCGTGCTGGCGCCGCTGGCCGAGATCGCGCCCGACGCCGTCATTGCCGGCATCGGCGCGGTGGCCGCGCTGCTGCCGGCCCTGGCCGGGCAGGCGATCGAGCGGCTGGACTGAGTGCCCCCTGGCCCGGCACGATTTGCGCACCGGCGATACACTGGCGGATAACACGATCGCGTCACTCGACGTGCGGATCATTTAATCGGTTTTGACTTTTTAGGACATGCGATGAGTTCATATTTGCAGGGTAGCGACATGCAGGGCAAGGAGCCAACGCCCGGCGCGGCCGTGGCGGCAGCGGCCAAAGTGGTGCCACCGAAGGCGGTCACCGCGCCGATGCTGGCCGCCCTCAAGGCGGCCAACACGCCCATCACCATGCTGACCTGCTACGACGCCAGTTTCGCGTCCCTGATGGACCGCTGCGGCGTCCACATGCTGCTGATCGGCGATTCGCTGGGCATGGTCTGCAACGGCCACCATTCCACCTTGCCCGTCACGGTGCAGGAAGTGGCGTACCACACGGCGGCCGTCGCGCGCGGCAGCAAGAGCGCGATGATCGTCGCCGACCTGCCGTTCGGCGCCTACGGCACCCGCGAAGCGGCCTACGACAACGCCGTCATCCTGATGCAGGCGGGCGCCCACATGGTCAAACTCGAGGGCGGCGCCTGGCTGGCCGACACCATCAAATTTCTCACCGAGCGCGGCATCCCCGTGTGCGCCCACCTGGGCCTGACCCCGCAATCGGTGCACCAGTTGGGCGGCTACAAGGTGCAGGGCAAGACCACCGCCAGCGCCGATCAGCTCAAATCCGACGCCCAATTGCTGCAGGATGCGGGCGCCTCGATCGTCGTCCTCGAAGCCATTCCCGCCACCCTGGGCAAGGAAGTGACGGACCTGCTGGCCATGCCCACCATCGGCATCGGCGCCGGCCCGGACTGCTCCGGCCAGGTGCTGGTGATGCACGACATGCTGGGCGTGTTCCCGGGCCGCAAAGCGCGCTTCGTCAAGAACTTCATGGACGGACAAAGCTCCATCGAGGCGGCCGTGACCGCTTACGTCAACGCGGTCACGGACCGCAGTTTTCCCGGACCCGAGCACTGTTTTTAAGGCATCAGGCAAAAGACCAGCCCGATTTATGCCTGGGCTGATCAGGTCGTACAGTGGGCCGTCATCGGCGCGTCATATTCGGTAGGTATTGTTCGGATGCTAATGCATCCATAACAACTATTTGCCGGAGATTCCCATGAGATTATTGCCACTTGCTGCAGCCCTGGCCGCCGCCCTGTTTTCGCTGACGGCCACGGCCGGCCCGCAGTTGCTCGCCGTTGGCAGCCTCAACGCGGGCGGCGCCGACCTGTCGACACAGACGGCGGGACCGCTGGAAAACGGCGTGGCCGGCAATGTGCTCGGTGGCATGGGCTCCGGCCTGGCCTGGGCCGGCGGCTCGACCTTCCTGGCCACCCCCGACCGCGGCCCGAATGCGCAGGCCTATAACCCGCTGGTGGACGACACCACCTCCTATATCGCCCGGTTTCAGACGGTGACGATGGGCTTGACGGCCAACACCAGCGGCAGCGGCCTGAAATTCAACCTGACGCCGACCCTGAGCGCAACCACCTTGCTGTCGAGCCCGACCGCACTGGTGTACGGCAGCGGCGCCATGGGCACGGGCAGCCTGAACGGCGTGAACTACACGCTGGGCAACGGCACGCCCACCCTGAACGCCATCAACAACACCAATTACTTCACGGGCCGCTCGGACGGTTTCGATCCCGCCCAGACCTCTGCCAACCCGAACAATGCGCGCTTCGATCCGGAAGCGGTGCGCGTCTCGAACGACGGCAAGAGCATCTTCGTGTCCGACGAATACGGCCCCTACGTCTACCAGTTCGACCGCGCCACGGGCGTGCGCATCGCCGCGTTTGCCCTGCCGGGCAACCTGGCGGTGAGCAATCTGAGCGCGCGGGGCGACCTCGAGATCAGCGGCAACAGCACTGGCCGCGTGGCCAACAAGGGCATGGAAGGGCTGGCCATCACCCCGGACGGCAAGACCCTGGTGGGCATCATGCAGGCCCCGCTGGCGCAGGACAGCAACAAGGTGGTGCGCATCGTCACCATCGACGTCGCCAGCGGCGCCACCCACGAGTACGCCTACCAGTTGACGACGGGCTCGGGCGTGAGCGACATCGTCGCGCTCAGCGCCACCGAGTTCCTCATCGACGAGCGCGACGGCAAGGGCCTGGGCGACAACAGCAACGCCGTGGTCAAGCAGATTTTCAAGGTCGACCTGGCCGGCGCCGAAGACGTCACCAATCAGAGCGGCAACCTCGCCGCGAAAGCGGTCAAGAAAACCGTCTTCATCGACCTGGTGGCGGCCTTGAAAGCCTACGGCCTGACGGCGGCGACGATTCCGTCGAAAATCGAAGGCATCGCGTTCGGCGACGATGTGATGGTCGACGGCGTCGTCAACCACACCCTGTACATCGCCAACGACAACGATTTCCTCACCAGCGCAGGCAGTAACAATTTTTATGTGTTTGGCGTGACCGACGCCGATTTGCGCGCCGTCGGCGCCAGCTACACGGCCCAGGCCTTCACCGCCAACGCCGTGCCGGAGCCGATGTCGGTGGCGCTGGTGTGCCTGGGCTTGATGGGGGTCGCGCTGTCGCAGCGCCGCCGCAAATAAGGCGCCATGACCGGGAAAAACGCCGCCCGCCCGGGCGGCGTTTTTACGTGAGGACGATCACGGAGCCATTGTGGTAAGGGCGTCACTGCATCGCAACATTGCCCCGCAGGCGCGCCGTCGATGACGATATAATCGATAAAGTTTCCTATCGAACATCCATTCATGAATACCATCCTGATCTCCGCCGTCGCGCTCTACCTGCTCGGCACGCTCGGACTGGGCCTGTGGGCCGGTACGCGCATCAAGAACACCAGCGACTTTGCCGTGGCCGGGCGCAGCCTGCCCCTGATCATGGTGGTCACCACCACCTTCGCCACCTGGTTCGGCGCCGAGACGGTGATGGGGATTCCCGCCAAGTTCGTCCAGGGTGGCTTGAACGCGGTGGTGGAAGACCCGTTCGGCGCCGGCTCCTGCCTGATCCTGGTGGGCCTGTTCTTCGCCGCCAAACTGTATAAACTCAATCTGCTCACCATCGGCGACTACTACCGTGCCCGCTATGGCAAGGGCATCGAAATTTTCTGCTCCGTCGCCATCATCCTCAGTTACCTGGGCTGGGTGGCCGCCCAGATCACCGCGCTGGGCCTGGTGTTTTCCGTGCTGACCAATGGCGTCCTGTCGGAAACGGCCGGCATGATCATCGGCACCCTGGCCGTGTTGATCTATGTCGTCGTCGGCGGCTTCCTGGCGGTGGCGATTACCGATTTCATCCAGATGATCGTGCTGGTGATCGGCCTGACCGTGATCGCCTTCTTCGCCGCCGACCTGGCCGGCGGCAGCGCGCCCGTGCTGGCGGTGGCCACCAAGGGCGATCTGTGGCGCTTCTGGCCGGCGCCCACCTTGACGGAAATTTTTGCCTTTATCGGCGCCGGCGTGACGATGATGTTCGGCAGCATTCCCCAGCAGGACGTCTACCAGCGCGTGATGTCGGCCAAGAACGCGCCCACCGCGCGCGCCGGCTACATCCTGTTTGCCTTCGTGCCCATGTTCGTCGTCGCCGCCGCCGTGGTGGTGATGGGCCAGGAAGCGATGGACATCGCCAGGAACGACTACCAGCGCCTGCTGCCCACCTTCGTGCTCACGCGCATGCCGCTGGTGATGCAGATCGTGTTTTTCGGCGCGCTGCTGTCGGCCATCAAGAGCACCTCGTCAGCCACCCTGCTGGCGCCATCGACGAGCTTCGTGGAAAACATTTTGCAGAACATCCGCCCGGACATGAGCGACCAGCAAAAGCTGTTCGCCATGCGCGTGACCATCGTGGTGTTCGCCGCCATCGTGCTCAGCTACGCCATTGCCATGAAGGGCACCTCGATCTACGAGCTCGTGTCGTCGGCCTACCAGGTCACGCTGGTGGGCGCCTTCGTGCCGCTGCTGATGGGTTTGTACTGGAAACGCGCCACCACCCAGGGCGCGATCGCCTCGGTGGCGGCAGGCGTCGTCGTCTGGCTGCTGTTCTTCCCCCAGCTGAGCAACTTCGGCGCCGTGTTTCCCGCCCCGCTGGCCGGCTTGCTGGCGGCGTTTGCCGGCATGTTTGCCGGCTCGCTGCTGCCGCAAGCGCTGCGCAACCGCCACGACACCACCCGCACCATGAGCGAGCCGGCGTAAAGCGTTTTACGCCAGCTCGCTAGGGCAGCATGCCCTTGGCCTGCAACTCGGCCACGGTGTTGTCCAGCGCCAGCGTGATGCGCCCGATCATCTCGTCGATGTCGTCGCGCGTCATCACCAGGGGCGGCGCGATGATCATGCGATCGCCCACGGCGCGCATGATGATGCCGGCGTCGAACATGTGCGCGCGGCACAACATGCCCACGCCCAGGTCGCCATCGAAGACTTCGTGCGCGTGCACATTGGCGCCCTTGCTGCGCACCAGGTTCAGGCCGGCGACAAAGCCGAAGCTGTCCGCGTGGCCCACCAGCCGGTGCTGGCGCAGCGCCTCGAAGGCGGCGCCCAGGTACGGGCCCGTGTCCTCGGCAACCCGCGCCACCAGCGCTTCTTCTTCGATGATGCGGATGTTTTCCAGCGCCGCCGCGCAGGCGACCGGGTGGCCCGAATACGTAAAGCCGTGATTGAAGTCGCCGCCCCTGGCCGTGAGCACGTCGCCGACGCGCTCGCCCACCAGCACGCCGCCGAGCGGTATGTAGCCGGAGGTGACGCCCTTGGCAAAGGCGATCAGGTCGGGCGCGATGCCCATCCGCTCGCTGCCGAACCAGGCGCCCAGGCGGCCGAAGCCGCAGATGACTTCATCGGCGACGAGCAGGATGCCGTATTTTTTGCAAATGCGGCCAATTTCCGGCCAGTAGCTCGCGGGCGGAATGATGACCCCGCCCGCACCCTGCACGGGCTCGCCGATGAACGCGGCCACATTGTGCGGCCCCACCGTCTTGATGCGCTCTTCCAGCCAGCCGGCGGCGACGACGCCGAACTCGTCCTCGGTCATGCCCTGGCCGTGTTCGAGGTAGCTGGGCTGGTCGATGTGGACGATGCCGGGCAGCAGCGGGCCACCCTGCGCGTGCATGCCGGCCATGCCGCCCAGCGACACGCCGGCAATCGTGCTGCCGTGGTAGGCGTTGTTGCGGCTGATGAAGATGTGGCGCTCGGGCTGCTCCATCAGTTCCCAGTAGCGCCGCACCATGCGCACGATGGTGTCGTTCGCTTCCGAACCGGAATTGGTGAAGAACACGCGGTTGAAACCGGGCGGCGCCAGTTCCACTAGCTTGGCGGCAAGCATCACCGCCGGCACATTGGTGGTGTTAAAAAAGCTGTTGTAGAACGGCAGCGTCTGCATCTGCTGGTAGACGGCCTCGCTCATGCGCTGGCGCCCGTAGCCGATGTTGACGCACCACAGGCCCGACATGGCGTCGAGAATGCGATTGCCTTCGGAGTCCCACAGCCAGATGCCGTCGCCGCGCACCATCACGCGCGCGCCGCTGGCGGCCAGCGCCGCGTGGTCGGTGAACGGGTGCAGGTAGTGGGCGGCGTCGAGCGCCTGGATGGTCCTGGTATCGATCTGTTCCATGTTCATCCTTATACGTGCAACAACAGGTGTTCGCGTTCCCACGGACTGATCACCTTCATGAATTCCTGGTGTTCGAGATCCTTGATGGCGCTGTAGACGTCGATGAAGCGCTCGCCCAGCACGCTGCGCAGCTTGTCTTCGCCCCGCAGCAGGGCCAGCGCTTCGGGCAAGCCCTGCGGCAATTCAAACGGCATGTCGTAGGCGCTGCCCGCCATCATCGGGGTCGGCTCGAGCTGCTCCGTCATGCCCAGGTAGCCGCAGGCAAGCGTGACCGCCAGTGCCAGGTACGGGTTGGCATCGGCGCCGATGATGCGGTTTTCCACGCGCCGGTCCTGGTGGCCCGACTCGGGCACCCGAAAGCCCACCGTGCGGTTGTCGATGCCCCATTGCAAGTTGATGGGCGCGGCCGTGTGGCGCACGATGCGGCGGTAGGAATTGACGTAAGGAGCGACGATGGCCATGGCCGACGGCATGTAGCGCTGCAGGCCGGCAATGTAGTGCTTGAAGATGGGGGCGGCGGAACCGTCCTCGGCACTGAAAATATTCAAGCCCGTCTTGATGTCGACCACGCTCTGGTGCACGTGCATGGCCGAGCCCGGCTCACCGGCCATGGGCTTGGCCATGAAGGTGGCGTACATATCGTGCTTCAGGGCCGCTTCGCGCAAGGTGCGCTTGAAGAAGAACACCTTGTCGGCCAGGCCCAGCGGATCGCCGTGGAGGAAATTGATTTCCATCTGGCCCGCACCGATCTCGTGGATCAGGGTGTCGACGTCCAGGTTCATCATTTCGCAGTAATCGTAGATGTCCTCGAACAGGGGATCGAATTCGTTGACGGCGTCGATGCTGTAGACCTGGCGGCTCGTTTCCGCGCGGCCCGAGCGGCCCACGGGCGCGCGCAGGGGCAGGTCGGGGTCGATATTTTTCGCCGTCAAATAAAACTCGAGTTCCGGCGCCACCACCGGCTTCCAGCCCTTGTCCGCATACAGTTTCAAGACACGGCGCAGCACCGTGCGGGGGGCGAAGTCGACCAGCGCGCCATCGGCGAAATAACAGTCGTGGATGACCTGGGCGGTGGGATCGGCCGCCCACGGCACCATGGTGATGGTGGTGGGATCGGCCTTGAGGATCATGTCGCGGTCGGTGTTGGAAATGGCGCGGTCGTAGGGGGCGTCGTTGACGGGCACATTGCCCGTCACCGTCATGCCCAGCACCGCTTCGGGCATGCGCATGCCCCGTTCCTGGGTGAATTTCGCGCGCGGCATGATCTTGCCGCGCGCCACCCCCGTCAAGTCGGGGATCAGGCATTCAATTTCCGTGACCCGTTTTTCGTTGAGCCACAGGTCCATGTCGGTGTAACTAAAATTTTCACGAATTGCCATCTTGTTCTCTCAATAAGTAAGGGGGACCGGCGGCAGCACGCGCACGCCGGGGGCTGAGATACCGAGAGCGCAGCTAAGGTTCGCGCAGGACGGCCCATCGTTGCTGGCTTTTCATACGGGCCGCCGGCGCGCGGCCTGGTAGGTGCGGCAGGCGGCGCCGAACGCGCCGAACAGTGTCATCGACACGGGATTGCTGCGAATCTGCCATTCCGGATGCCACTGCAAGGCCAGCGCGAATGCCGTCGCACCCGGCACCGAAAACGCTTCGACCAGGCCGTCGGGCGCGCGCGCCTCGACCGCCAGGCCTGCGGCCAACTGCTTGATGCCCTGGCCGTGCAGCGAATTGACGGCAATCTCTCCCGGCCCCAGGATGCGCGCCATCAGGCCCGCCGGGGTCAGCGTCACCGGGTGGGCGGGGCCGTACTGGTCTTCCAGTCCGAGGTCGGCGTTTTCACGGTGGTCCATGTGGCCTTCGACGTCCTGGACGGCCTGGTACAGGCTGCCGCCGAGCGCCACGTTCATTTCCTGAAAGCCCCGGCAAATGGCGAAAATGGGAATGCCCCGCCGCAGCGCGGCGCGGATTAGCGGCAAGGTGGTGGCGTCGCGCAGGTGGTCTTGCGGCAAAGACTGGTCCAGCACCGCCTCGGCGTAATGGCTCGGATGCACATTCGAGGCGGCGCCCGTGAGCATGATGCCATCGCACAGACCAAGCACCGTTTCCAGGTCGGTGGCGTCGCCCAGCGCAGGCAGAATCAGGGGCGCGCAGTCGGCGCCGATGACCACGGCGTCGACATATTTGCGCTGCACGACGTGGTTGGCATGGTTGCCCACATCGCAGGAACAGGCAGGGATTAAGACAATGGGGCGGCGCATAAGGACAGTCCCTCTTGGTATTGACGCACGGCTCCATGATAAGCCAGAAGGATAGCGCGCATCATTGGCTGATCGGTTTCTTGCCAAAAGCATACGCGCAAAGTCACGTTGATGCCAACACGTAACACCAGCGGCCGTGCCGACCGCGCCCGGCGAATTGGTCTACCATGGCGGTATCCGTTTATTTACAGTCAACCCAAGAGGACCGCATGCTCAAGCTGAACGACCCGACCTTGCTGCGCCAGCAGTGCTTTATCGATGGCGCATGGTGCGATGCCAATGATGCCGCCACTTTTACTGTCAGCAACCCTGCGACGGGCGAGGCGGTGGGCACGGCGCCGCACATGGGCGCGCTTGAAACGCGCCGGGCGATCGACGCCGCCCATGCCGCCTGGCCCGCCTGGCGCAAGAAAACCGCGCGCGAGCGCGCCCTGATTTTGCGCAAGTGGAACGACCTGATGCTGGAAAACGCCGACGACCTGGCCGCCATCATGACGGCCGAGCAGGGCAAGCCGCTGGCGGAAGCGAAGGGCGAAGTGGCGTACGCCGCCTCCTTCCTCGAATGGTTCGGCGAACAGGCCAAGCGCGTCGAAGGCGACACCCTGCAGTCGCCGTGGGCCGACCGCCGCACCGTGGTCACGCGCGAGCCGATCGGCGTGTGCGCCGCCATCACCCCGTGGAATTTCCCTGCCGCGATGATCACCCGCAAGGTGGGCCCGGCCCTGGCGGCCGGTTGCCCCATCGTCGTCAAGCCGGCCGAACTGACGCCGTTTTCGGCCCTGGCCATGGCCGTGCTGGCCGAGCGTGCCGGCGTGCCGAAAGGCGTATTTTCCGTCATCACGGGCGACAGCAAGGCCATCGGTGGCGAAATGACGGCCAATCCCATCGTGCGCAAACTGAGCTTTACGGGCTCGACGGCGGTGGGCCGCCTGCTGATGGCGCAATCGGCGCCCACCATCAAAAAACTGTCGCTGGAACTGGGCGGCAACGCGCCCTTCATCGTGTTCGACGACGCCGATATCGACGCGGCCGTGGAAGGGGCGATCGCCTCCAAATACCGCAATGCGGGCCAGACCTGCGTGTGCGCCAACCGTTTATATGTGCAGGACGGCGTCTACGACGCCTTCGCCGAAAAACTGGTGGCGGCGGTCAGGCAACTCAAGGTGGGCAATGGCGTCGATGCGGGCGTCACCACCGGGCCCCTCATCGAAGAGAAGGCGGTGCGCAAGGTCGAGCAGCATATTGCCGACGCACTGGCCAAGGGCGCCACGCTGGCCGTGGGCGGGGCGCGCCATGCGCTGGGCCACAGTTTCTTTGAGCCCACCGTGCTCACGGGCGTCACGTCCGCCATGCTGGTGGCGACGGAAGAAACCTTCGGCCCGCTGGCGCCCCTGTTCCGCTTTAAGACGGAAGACGAAGTCATCGCCATGGCCAACGACACCGAATTCGGCCTGGCCGCGTATTTTTATTCGCGCGATATCGGCCGCGTGTGGCGCGTGGCCGAGGCGCTCGAGTCGGGCATGGTGGGTGTCAACACGGGCCTCATTTCCAACGAAATCGCCCCGTTCGGCGGCGTCAAGCAGTCGGGACTGGGACGCGAAGGCTCGAAGTACGGGATGGACGACTATCTCGTCATCAAGTACATCTGCATGGGTGGCATGTAGTCAATCGGGCCGGCAGCGCAGGCTGCCGGTCCGGCAGCTTCAGTCTTTGTACTCGTCGTACTTGCGGGCATCGCCGCGCACCAGCTCGGCCGGATACTTGGCCCGGTTGAGCACCATCTTCTCTTCCACTGCGCTCAACAGGTCGACATCGAGCTTGTCGGCCAGCCGCACCAGGTAGACCAGCACATCGGCCATCTCGTGCCGCACCTGGGTCAGTTTGCGCTCGCCCAGCTCGGCCTGGTCGCCCTTGTGCAACCACTGGAAATGCTCGAGCAGTTCGGCCGCCTCCACCGACAGGGCCGCCGACAGATTTTTCGGCGTATGAAACTGGTCCCAGTCGCGCTCGTCGACGAACTGGCGCACCAGTTCGCGCAGGCGCAGCAGCTCGCCCATCAGACGCCGTCCGCGGTCGCGTAAATGGCCAGCCGCGCTTCCATGCGCGCGGCCAGTTCCTCGTGGTGACTGACACTCATGCCCAAGTCGCGCAGCAAGCCGTCATGCAAGCCGTAGCACCAGCCGTGCACGCTCAGACTCTGGCCCCGCTCCCAGGCGTCGCGCACGATGGTCGTCTGGGCGACGTTGGCCACTTGCTCGATCACATTCAATTCGCACAGGCGATCGGCGCGCTGCTGGGTCGGCAGGACCTCGCCCATGTAGCGGCCGTGTTTTTGCTGGACATCCTGGACGTGACGCAACCAGTTATCGGCCAGGCCAACGCGGCGGTTCGTCATGGCGGCGTGCACGCCGGAACAACCGTAGTGGCCGCAAATGATGATGTGTTTGACTTTCAAGACATCAATGGCAAATTGCAGCACGCTCAGGCAATTGAGATCGGAGTGGACGACGACGTTGGCGATATTGCGGTGGACGAACAATTCGCCCGGTGCCATACCCAGCAACTCATTGGCCGGCACGCGGCTGTCGGAGCAGCCGATCCACAGGTACTCGGGGGACTGCTGGGAGGCCAGGCTTTTGAAGAAATCCTCGTCTTCGGCCACCATCGAGGCCGCCCAGGTGCGGTTGCGCTCGAATAATTCTTCCGTGGTCAAAAAACCGGTGTTGGATTGTGTCATGGTGATCCTGTGAACGAAAAAAGCGAAAAAAAACCGCTGGGGGCGGGTGCCCGCGTCAGCGGTTGGGGATCGATTTTACTCGAAGAAGTCTTTTACCTTGTCCATCCAGCCTTTGCTATGGGGGCTGTGCTTGGCGCCGCCCTCGGTAGTGAGCTTTTCAAAGTCGCGCAGCAAGTCTTTCTGCTTGTCGGTGAGCTTGACGGGCGTCTCGACCTGGACGTGGCAAAACAAGTCGCCCGCGTAACCTGAACGCACGCCCTTGATGCCCTTGGCCTTCAAGCGGAACGTCTTGCCGGACTGGGTGCCCTCGGGCACCGTGAACGACAATTTGCCCGACAGGGTCGGCACTTCGATCTCGCCGCCCAGGGTGGCCTTGACGAAGGAAATCGGCATTTCGCAATGCAGGTCGTCGCCTTCGCGCTGGAACACGGCGTGCGGCTTGATGTGGATTTCCACGTACAGGTCGCCCGGCGGGCCGCCATTGGTGCCCGGCTCGCCATTGCCCGACGAGCGGATGCGCATGCCATTGTCGATACCGACGGGGATCTTCACTTCCAGCGTCTTGTTGCGCTTGATCCGTCCCTGGCCGCCGCAAGGCGCGCACGGGTCGGTGATGACCTTGCCGTTGCCATGACACTTCGGGCAGGTCTGCTGGATGCTGAAGAAGCCTTGCTGCATGCGCACCTGGCCGTGACCGGCACAGGTGGTGCAGGTGACGGGCGCGGTGCCCGGCTTGGCGCCGGTGCCGTGGCAGGTCTCGCACTTGTCCCAGCTTGGCACGCGGATGGTGGTGTCGAAGCCGTGCGCAGCCTGCTCGAGGGTGATTTCCAGGTTGTAGCGCAAGTCGGCGCCACGGTAGACCTGGGGACCGGCCCCGCGGCCACGGCCTGCGCCGCCACCGAAAATATCGCCGAAGATGTCGCCGAAGGCATCGCCGAAACCGCCCGCGCCGCCACCGAAGCCACCGCCGCCGCCCATGTTCGGATCGACGCCCGCGTGACCATACCGGTCATACGCTTCGCGCTTTTCCGGGTTGGTCAGCATTTCGTAGGCTTCTTTGACTTCCTTGAACTTTTCCTCGGATTCCTTATTGTCCGGATTGCGGTCCGGATGGTATTTCATCGCGAGTTTGCGGTACGACTTCTTGATTTCTTCTTCCGAAGCACCCTTTGCGACCCCGAGGATCTCGTAAAAATCACGCTTTGCCATTTGTCGGCACCTCGCTGTCTATCTGTCTAGTATTTAAATAAGCAAAAAACCGAGCCGGGTGACCGGCTCGGCTTTTTAGCATGCTGACGGCCCGATTACTTGGCGTCTTTGACTTCCTTGAAGTCGGCGTCGACGACGTCATCCTGCTTGGCGTTGCCCGCTTGCTGGCCGGCATCGCCGCCGGCACCAGCGTCGCCGCCGGCTGCCTGCTGTGCTTGCTGGTCGGCGTACATCTTCTCGCCCAGCTTCTGCGACGCGGCCGACAGGGCTGCCACTTTGGCGTCGATGTCTGCCTTGTCGCCCGACTTGAGCGAGGTTTCCAGATCGGCGATGGCGCTGTCGATCTTGTCTTTCTCGCCCGCTTCAAGCTTGTCGCCGTATTCGGTCAGCGACTTCTTGGTCGAGTGCACCAGCGCATCGGCCTGGTTGCGCGACTCGGCCAGTTCGCGCAGCTTGTGGTCTTCTTCGGCGTTGACTTCGGCGTCTTTCACCATTTTCTGGATTTCCGCTTCCGTCAGGCCCGAGTTGGCCTTGATGGTGATCTTGTTTTCCTTGCCGGTGGCCTTGTCCTTGGCGCCCACGTGCAAGATGCCGTTGGCGTCGATGTCGAAGGTCACTTCGATCTGTGGCGTGCCACGCGATGCTGGCGGGATGCCTTCGAGGTTGAATTCGCCCAGGCCCTTGTTGCCGGCCGCGATTTCGCGCTCGCCCTGGAACACCTTGATCGTCACGGCAGGCTGATTGTCATCGGCCGTCGAGAACACTTGCGAGAACTTGGTAGGAATCGTGGTGTTTTTGTGGATCATCTTGGTCATCACGCCGCCCAGGGTTTCGATACCCAGCGACAATGGCGTCACGTCCAGCAGCAGCAAATCCTTGCGCTCGCCCGACAGCACGGACCCTTGGATGGCGGCGCCCACGGCGACGGCTTCATCGGGGTTGACGTCCTTGCGGGGATCTTTGCCGAAGAACTCTTTGACCTTTTCCTGCACCTTTGGCATACGGGTCATGCCGCCGACGAGGATGATGTCGTCGATGTCGGAGACCTTCACGCCGGCATCCTTGATGGCGATGCGGCATGGCTCCATGGTGGCGTTGATCAGCTCTTCAACGAGCGACTCGAGCTTGGCGCGGGTCATTTTCAGGTTCAGGTGGACCGGCGCGCCGTTCGCCATGGCGATGTAGGGCTCGTTGATCTCCGTCTGCTGGGCCGACGACAATTCGATTTTTGCGCGCTCGGCCGAAGCCTTGATGCGCTGCAGGGCGATCGGATCTTTCTTCAGATCGAGGCCGTTGATTTTTTTGAATTCTTCGATGATGTAATCGATGATGCGCTGGTCGAAGTCTTCGCCACCGAGGAAGGTGTCGCCGTTGGTCGAGAGCACTTCGAACTGCTTTTCGCCATCGACGTCGGCGATTTCGATGATCGAGACGTCGAACGTGCCGCCGCCCAGGTCATACACTGCGATCTTGCGGTCGCCCTTGTCGGTCTTGTCCAGGCCAAAGGCCAGCGCGGCCGCGGTCGGCTCATTGATGATGCGCTTGACGTCCAGACCGGCAATGCGGCCGGCATCCTTGGTCGCTTGACGCTGCGAATCGTTGAAGTACGCAGGCACCGTGATGACCGCTTCGGTGACTTCTTCGCCCAGGTAGTCTTCGGCGGTTTTCTTCATCTTGCGCAGCACTTCGGCGGAAATCTGCGGTGGCGCCAGTTTCTTGTCGCGCACGCCGATCCAGGCGTCGCCGTTGTCGGCTTTCATGATTTGATACGGCATGAGACCGATGTCCTTCTGGACTTCTTTCTCGTCGAATTTACGGCCGATCAGGCGCTTGACAGCGAACAAGGTGTTCTTCGGGTTGGTGACGGCCTGACGCTTGGCGGGGGCGCCAACGAGGATCTCGCCATCTTCCTGGTACGCAATGATCGACGGCGTGGTGCGCGCGCCTTCTGCGTTCTCGATGACCTTAGGCTGGCCATTTTCCATGATCGCGACGCAGGAGTTGGTGGTTCCCAGGTCGATTCCGATAATTCTGCCCATGATTTTTTCCTTTTATAAGTGCCGTATGGCGCTAAGTTATTTTGATGTACTAAATGTGCGGAAGAACTGCGTGCTTTCAAGGGCGCGCAGCGCAGCAGCTTGTTTTTATTTTGCTTGGGCTGCCGTGACGATGGCCGGACGCAACAGGCGATCGGCAATCATGTAACCTTTTTGCAGCACGGTGACAACCGTGTTCGCTTCCTGATCGGCTGGCACAACGGCGACCGCCTGGTGCTTCATGGGGTCGAGCTTGTCGCCCACGGCCGGCAGCACTTCGACCAGCTTGTTGCGCTCGAACGCCGAGGCCATTTGCTTGAGCGTCATTTCGACGCCTTCCTTGAGCGATTCGATGGTCGGATTGTCGACCTTCAAGGCCATTTCCAGGCTGTCGCGTACCGGCAACATGGCTTCGGCAAAGCTTTCGACGGCAAACTTGTGCGCCTTGCTGATGTCTTCCTGGGCGCGGCGACGGATGTTTTCTCCCTCGGCCTTGGCGCGCATGAAGGCGTCGTGCATTTCCGACAGCTTCGCTTGGGTCTCGGTCAACTGTTGCTCCAGAGCGCTCTCTGGCGTCACAGCGTGCTCGGCGCCGTCGGCGTTCGGGGGGGACATGTCCTGGCTTGCTTGGTCTTGCATCGAAAAGCTCCTATAAATCAAATACTTAGCGGTCGACAATCACGCAATGATTGCCACGATGCGCAGCAGATGGGGCTATCGCCTACAGTTTCAAGGGTTATTATTTCAAGAAGATGTTTCTGAAGTTGTAAGCGTTGTTACAGAATTTACGCATCAGAATCTTTCCCCGCGATGTAGGCGCTCTACTATGCATTTGGCAAGCTTGCGCCGTACCCGCACAAGCAATCATCGGGGAGACCATCATGAAACTGCAATTTCTTACCTTGAGCGTGCTGGCTTATACCCTGCTGGCGATGGCGTGCATTTGCTACGCAGAATTGGCACTGACGTAAAACGTCTGCCGCCATTGTAGCAGGCGGCATTTTTATTGCTTATTTCATACGTAGCAGGCGCGCTGCGCAAGCTTACTGCGTCGCCCCCAGGCTGACCGCAACCGCCTTGCCCGCATCGGCATCGGCCTGCTCGGCATCGCGCTGCTGGGCCGTCATCATGGTCGGCCAGCCGATCAGGTGCTGTTCGACGATTTCGGCCAGCCCCGCAATCCAGGCCGGCTCTTCATTCAGGCAGGCAATGTAGTGGTAGGTGCTGCCGCCGGCCTTCATAAAATCCTCGCGCACTTCCATATTGATTTCTTCCAGCGTTTCCAGGCAGTCGCTGGTAAAGCCGGGACAGATCACGTCGAGCCGTTTCAAGCCCGCCTGCGCCAGCGCGATCACCGTCGGCGCCGTGTACGGCTGCAGCCATTCGGCCTTGCCGAAGCGCGACTGGAAGGTGACCATGTACTCGTCCTTGCTCAGGCGCAGCTTGGCCGCCAGCAGGCGCGCCGTCTTGTAGCACTCGCAGTGATACGGGTCGCCCAGCATCAGGGTGCGCTTGGGCACGCCGTGAAAGCTCATCAACAGTTTTTCGCCGCGGCCGTTGGCTTCCCAGTGATTCTGGACGCTGTCGGCGAGGGCGTCGATGTAGCCGTCATGGTCGTGGTAATGCTTGACCATGCGCAGTTCGGGCACATTCCGGGCCTGCTGGTAGTAGGCGAACACGGCGTCGGAAATCGAGGCCGTGGTGGTGCCCGAATACTGGGGATAGGCGGGCAGGATGACGATGCGCTCGCAATGCTCGGCGGCCAGCTTGGCGAGCACCTCGGGCAGCGACGGCGAGCCGTAGCGCATCGCCATCGTCACCCGCAGCGCGTCATGGCCGCGGG
This sequence comes from Massilia sp. DWR3-1-1, assembly GCF_049898325.1. Taxonomy (NCBI): domain Bacteria; kingdom Pseudomonadati; phylum Pseudomonadota; class Betaproteobacteria; order Burkholderiales; family Oxalobacteraceae; genus Massilia; species Massilia sp. DWR3-1-1. Next base: position 320,624 of record NZ_JAFCXL010000001.1, read on the forward strand.
CGCCCAGCGCGCCCCGCAACAAGGTGGCCTGCGCCTGCGTGTGCACCTTCAGGGGCGAGCCCTCGCTGGTCCAGATGGTGGCGTACTTGGCGGCCGACTTGCCCGAGCGGAAGGGCAAAATGATCAGGTTGAGGATGCACCACCAGACGGCGCGGGGAATTTCCACCACGCGCGGGTCGGACAGGAACTCCTTGAGGTAACGCCGCACGGCGCCCCGGGTGGGCGCGTCGGGCGTGCCCAGGTTGACCAGCACGACGGCGCTGCGGGCGACGGTGCCGTGGGTGTAAGGCGGTTCTTTGCGGAAGGACATGGGGTGACAATAAGGGCGGCGGGAATGCCATTATAGGGTCGCGCCCGTGTTGTCGGATATTTACGCGGCGGGGCCTGCTCAGGACGCCAGCAGTTCGCGCGCGTGCTTGCGCGTGGTGGCGGTAATTTCCACCCCGCCCAGCATGCGCGCCACTTCTTCGATGCGGGCCTTGTTGTCGAGCACCTCGATGTGCGAGACCGTCTTGCCCGCCGCGGTGGTCGCCTTGGCCACCTGGAAATGCTGGTTGGCCTGGCTGGCCACTTGCGGCAAGTGGGTCACGCACAGCACTTGCCGCTGCTGGCCCAGGCGCCGCAACAGCCGCCCCACCACCTCGGCGACGGCGCCGCCGATGCCGCTGTCGACCTCGTCGAAAATCAGGGTCGGCGTGGTGGTGGCGTTGGAGGTGATGACGGAAATGGCCAGCGCGATGCGCGCCAGCTCGCCGCCCGAGGCGACCTTGGCCAGCGGCCGCGGCGCCACGCCGGCGTGGCCGGCCACGAGAAACTCCACCTGCTCGAGGCCGGCGGCGCTCGGCTCGGACGGATTGAGCCCCACCGCGAAGCGCCCGCCCGTCATGCTCAGCTCTTGCATGGCCGCCGTCACCTGCTCACCCAGCGTGTGCGCGGCAGCCGCGCGCACGCCCGAGAGCCGGGCGGCCGCCTGCTGGTAGCGCTCGGCCAGCGCCGCTTCCTGCAGGCGCAAGCCGTCCAGGTCCGACGCGCCCGACAGTTCCAGCAGCTTTTCGGCCAGCGCGGCGTGTTCTTCCGGCAGGGTTTCCGGCGTCACGCGAAACTTGCGGGCGGCGCTGTGCAAGGCTTCGAGGCGCGCATCGACGGCGCGCAGGCGCTGCGGGTCCAGTTCGACGCGGTCGAGGTAATCGTTGAGCGCGTACACCGCCTCCTGCAACTGGATGCGGGCCGGTTCCATGCAGTCGAGCACCCCTTGTAACTGGGAATCGACCGCCACCAGCTTGCCCAGCTTGGCGTTGAGCGAGGACAGTTGCGACAGGATCGGCTGCTCCGACTCGGAAATGGCGTCGAGCGCTTCCTGCGCCCCTTCGAGCAGGCTGGCCGCGTGCGACAGGCGGCTGTGCTCGTTGGTGATGTCGAGCCACTCGCCCGGCTTGACGGCCAGCTTGTCGAGCTCGGCCACCTGCCATTCGAGGCGCTCGCGCTCGATCAGCACGTTTTTTTCATCGCGTTCGAACGCCTCGCGCTGGCGCAGCAGCGCGCGCCACTGCTTGTAGTGGGCCGCCACCTCGAGCGCCAGCGGGGCGGCGGCCGGGTCTTGCAGCTGGGCCTGGTTGTCGAGCAGGGCGCGCTGGGCCTCGGCCTTGAGCAGGGACTGGTGCGCATGCTGGCCGTGGATGTCGACCAGCAGATCGCCCAGTTCGCGCAATTGCGCGGCGGTGGCGGCGCCGCCATTGATATAAGCCTTCGAGCGGCCCGCATTGTCGATCACGCGGCGCAACAGCGCGCCGCCCTCGTCGAGGGCGAAGTCGTGCGCGGCCAGCCAGGCCTGGGCGGGCCCGTTGACTTGAAAGTCGGCGCTGATGTCGGCCTTGGCTGCCCCTTCGCGCACCACCGAGGCGTCGCCGCGCCCGCCCAGCGCCAGCTGCAGGGCGTCGATCAGGATCGATTTGCCGGCCCCCGTCTCTCCCGTCAACACGGAAAAGCCGCTGGCAAATTCCAGTTCGATGGTGTCGACGATGACGAAATCACGGATGGTCAGAGTACGCAGCATGCAGGTTCGAATCAGTGGAAGAGGAGAAGTTCAAAGTGGCGCGGCAATCGACCGGGTGCGATCAGGTCAGCTTGCCGTCGCCCGACGGGTATTCGTTCCAGTGCAGTTTTCCGCGCAGGGTGTCGTAATAGCTCCAGCCCTGCGGGTGCAAAAAGGTGATGGTGTTGGGCGAGCGCTCGATGACGATCTGGTCGCCGTGCACGAGGCTGGCAAAGGTTTGCATGTCGAAATTGACGCTGACATCGCGCCCGCTGACGATCTCGACGACGATGCGGCTCGAATCGGGAATCACGATGGGCCGGTTCGACAGCGCATGCGGGGCGATCGGCACCAGCACCATGCCGCCCAGCGCCGGGTGCAGCAGCGGCCCGCCGGCCGACAGCGCATACGCCGTCGAACCGGTGGGGGTGCCGATGATCAGGCCGTCCGAGCGCTGGTTGTACATGAAGCGGCCATCGACCGTGACTTTTAATTCGATCATGCCGGCGCCGGCGCCGCGGGCGACGACGACGTCGTTGACGGCCAGGCCGCTGGCAATGGCGGCGCCGTCGCGCAGGACGCGCGCTTGCAGCAAGGTGCGCTTTTCCGCCTCCGACTTGCCCGACAACAGTTCGTCGAGCACGGGCAGCATGCGCTCGATGGGAATGTCGGTCATGAAGCCCAGCCGGCCCTGGTTGATGCCGATCAAGGGCACGTCGTAGGGCGCCAGCTGGCGCGCAATACCCAGCATGGTGCCGTCGCCGCCCATGACGATGGCGGCCCGGGCCGCCTCGCCGATCTGCGCCACGCTCATCGTCTCGATGCCGTCGATGCGCAGGTGGCTGGCCGTTTCCGCTTCGAGCACGACGTGGTAACCCAGTTCCTGCAAATGGGAGACCAGACCCCGCACGGGGGCCTCGATGCCATCCGTGTTGCGCCGGACGACCAGCGCGATGGTGTGTTTCGAAGTAGGCGTTGCTGGCGTTGCTGGCATGAAATCTCGACGATGAGGAAGGCGATACGCAGGAGAGTACCCCAAAACGGATCGGCGGTGGACCGCAAGCCCTCGCAACAGCGGTTCACTGTATATATTCACAGTATAGTTGGGTCACCGCGTTTTCCGCAAGCGGCGCCCATGCCGCGCGCGGCCTTACAGGATGACCGTGGTGGCAAACAGCACGCCGGCGATGACGGTCACGGTGGTGAAGCCATACATCATCATCAACACCAGCCAGCGCGCCAGCGTGGCCCGCTTGCCGCCGCCATACACGCGGCGCATCGCCAGCGGCAGGTAGGCCAGCAGCCAGAAGAACAGCAGCAGGCCCAGCCACTCCCACGGACTCACCGAGATCAGGCCCAGCATCAGGAACGCGAACGCATTGCTGTGCAAGGCAAACAGCATGTGCTCGCCATAGCGGCGTGCCGACCCCAGGTACAGCAACTGCAGGTACAGCGCGAACAGGGGCATGATCAGGAACATGGCGTAAGGCACATAGCTGAAGAAGGTGCTCTTGAACTTGGCAACGACCTGGTCGGCCGGCATCGCGTTGATGACGTCGACCCGTTTCTGCCAGGCGGGATTGAGCCCCGTCAGCCCGCTCGACAAGCGCAGGTTCTTTTCACCCGTCCCCTGGCCGGCGACGGCCTGGCCGGCTGGCGCGGCGGCATCGGTGGGGCCGAGGTCGAGATGCGCGCCCGGGCCGAACTTGAGCAGCGCGAAAAACAGCAGGCTCAAGCTCAAGTACACGCGCAAGGGCGCCACGTAGCGGGCGCGGCGGCCGGCGATGTAGTCGGCGGTCAGGCGCCCGGGCCGCGTCACCAGCAGCAACAGGGTCTGCCACAGCTTGCCTTCGAGCGCCACGTAGTGACCGATGAATTCATGAAAGAACTCGGCGGCGCTGGCGACATGCAAGCGGGTTTCCTGGCCACAGACGGCGCAATAATTGGCACTGGTCGACGCGCCACAATTCGGGCACGTCGATGCAAGGGGGGCGTGGCTGCTCATGGGCATTTTTTGCGTAAAAGTCAATATCCCAGTGTAAGGTATCCACTTCCACTTGAGCAATATCAGCGGCCGCCATCGACGATTTTTCTGGCGCCGGCGAGCGACAACGGGGCCGCGTTGCCGTCTGGACGATTCAATTGCGCGACCCTTTTCCGCCGCGCCCGATAACATTCAAGCAATGATCAAGGAAAGGAATCGCACAATGGCCCAAGAAACACCGGACCGCAAGGTCAACACCGCCGCCCCGATCGAGAACGATCAGGTCAAGCGCATGCCGCACGAGCGCGACGAATCGCCCGACGGCCAGGACAGCGCACCGCGCGGCGTCATGAAGCAGGCTGCCTCCGACCTGGCGCAAGGGCTGGTTGACACCGACCTGCACGGCAAGCCGGCCGCCGCCGCCAATATCGATACCGCCAGCGCCACCACTTCGGCGCAGGCCCGGCCACAAAGCGATGCCGCCGACGGCATGCGCCACAACGACAACAATAACAGTACCTCGAAAGGCAACACCCCATGAAGCAAGCCGCCCGCTACTCCCTGATGACCCTGGCGCTTGCCGCCTGCGCCGGTACCGCCCTGGCGCAAACCCCCGCCTACACCGTCGGCTTCGGTCCCAACCCGCAGCTGCCGGCCCAGGAAAAAAGCCTGATCCCCACTGTCAATATCGCCGCCGCCATCGGCTGGCCCAGCGGCGGCAAGCCGGTGGCCGCCACCGGCATGAGCGTGGCCGCCTACGCCACCGGCCTCGATCACCCGCGCTGGCTGTACCTGCTGCCCAACGGCGACATCCTCGTCGCCGAGACCAACAAGCCCGCCAAGGAAGAAAAAGAAAAACACCAGATCAAGGCCGCCGTGATGGGCATGGCCATGAAAAAAGCCGGCGCGGGCGTCGCCTCGCCCAACCGCATCACCCTGCTGCGCGGCATCGACGCCAAGGGCGTGGCCACCACCCGGACCGTGTTCATGGAAGGGCTCAATTCGCCGTTCGGCATGACGCTGGTGGGCAACGAATTGTTCATCGCCAACGCCGACGCCATCGTCAAGGTGCCGTATAAAACGGGCGACACCAAGATCACCGCCACCCCCACCAAGGTGGTGGACCTGCCGGCCGGCATCAACCACCACTGGACCAAGAACATCATCGCCAGCAAGGACGGCAAGTTCATCTACGCCACCGTCGGTTCGAACAGCAATGTCGGCGAAAACGGCATGGACAAGGAAGAAGGCCGCGCCGCCATCTGGCAATTCGACCGCGCCACCGGCAAGGGCAAGATCTTCGCCTCGGGCCTGCGCAATCCGAACGGCCTGGCATGGAATCCGCAAAGCGGCATGCTGTGGACGGCCGTCAACGAACGTGACGAACTGGGCAATGATCTGGTGCCCGATTACATCACCTCGGTCAAGGAAGGCGCCTTCTACGGATGGCCGTACAGCTATTACGGCCAGAACGTCGACGCCCGCATCCAGCCGCAAAACCCGGAGCTGGTGGCCAAGGCGATCGCGCCCGATTTCGCCATGGGCGCCCACACGGCCTCGCTGGGCCTGGCGTTTTACGAAGGCACCCTGTTTCCGCAGCTGAAAAACGGCGCGCTGGTGGGCCAGCACGGTTCGTGGAACCGCAAGCCCGCCTCCGGCTACAAGCTGGCCTTCGTGCCGTTTGCTGACGGCAAGCCGAGCGGCCCGCCGCAAGACATCCTGACGGGCTTCCTGAGCCCCGACGGCAAGGCCTGGGGCCGTCCCGTGGGCGTCATCACCGACAAGGCCGGCGCCATCCTGATGGCCGACGATGTCGGCAACGTCATCTGGCGCGTCACCCCCGCCGCCAGGTAATCCCGGGGCATCGGCCGCTGAGGCGGCCGTGTCCTCTCAACCACCACAGGAGAACACCATGGTCATCAAGAAAACTGCAAGCGCCCTCTGGAGCGGCGGCATCAAGGAAGGCATCGGCAGCATCTCTACGGAAACGGGCGTGCTGAACAAGGCGCCGTACGGCTTCAAGGCCCGCTTTGCCGACGGACCCGGCACCAATCCGGAAGAACTGATCGGCGCGGCCCACGCAGGCTGCTTCACCATGGCGCTGTCGGGCGTGCTGGAAAAAGCAGGCCTGAAGGCGACCAGCATGGAAACGCGCGCCACCGTCACCCTGGAAAAACAGGGAGAAGGCTTTGCCATCACCGCCGTCCACCTGGCCTTGACGGCCACCATTCCCGGCGCCACCGACGCCGCCTTCCAGGCCGCGGCCAGCGACGCCAAGGCAAATTGCCCCGTCTCGAAGCTGCTCAATGCCGCCATCACGCTGGACGCGACGCTGCAAGCGTAATGTTCCTGAAAGGCCTAGAATTACAGCTTCCATATTAGAAGGGTGATACTGATGCGTATTTTGCACACCATGCTGCGGGTCGGCGACCTGCAGCGCTCGATTGATTTTTATACCAAGGTACTGGGCATGAAGCTGCTGCGCACCAGCGACAACCCCGAGTACAAGTACACGCTGGCGTTTGTCGGCTACGGCAACAATCCCGATCACGCCGAACTCGAGCTCACCTATAACTATGGCGAGACGCAGTACGAGATGGGCACCGCCTACGGCCACATCGCCATTTCCGCCGACGATATTGTCGCTACCTGCGACGCCGTGCGCGCCAATGGCGGCAACATCAGCCGCGAACCGGGCCCCGTCAAGGGCGGCAGCACGGTGATCGCATTCATTACCGATCCGGATGGCTACAAGGTGGAACTGATCGAGCGCAAAGACCACGCGGCCGGCGCTGGCCTGACGGCGTGAGTCGACAGTACAAGGTCGAATAAAAAACGGGTGCCGCAGCACCCGTTTTTTTATTATGAGCGACGGCGCCTAGCGCACCAGCAAGGCGTTCACCGGCACCAGGTCGGCTTCGCGCAGCGAACCGGCCGCCGCCTTCAGGCGCAGGCCATTCATGATGGTGTCGTAGCGGGCGCGCGAGAGGTCGCGGCGGGTCGAATAGAGCTGGCGCTGGGCATTCAGGACGTCGATATTGATCCGCACGCCCACTTGGTAGCCGAGCTTGTTCGAATCGAGCGCCGACTGGCTCGACACTTCCGCCGCTTCCAGCGCTTTCACTTGCGCCAGGCCACTGTTGACGCCGAGGAAGGACTGGCGGGCCGCCAGCGCGGCGTTGCGCTTGGTGCTTTCCAGGTCGTTGCGGGCCTTGTCTTCCAGCGCGATCGATTCGCGCACGCGGCTCGTCACGGCGAAGCCGCTGAAGATGGGAATGCTCCACTGCACGCCGATGGCATTGCTGGTGGTGGTGCCCGAACCGGCGGTGGCGCCGCCCGTGTGCAGGCGCTGGGACGTGGCGACCAGGTCGGCGGTGGGGTAGTGGCCGGCGCGGTTGCGCTTGATGTCGCGCTTGGCCGACTCGAGCGACAGTTGCGATACCGTCACGCCGTAATTCTGCGTTTCCGCCGACGACACCCAGGGATCGATCACGCCAGGCTGAGGCGGCGCCAGGGTGATGCCCGGCTTGAGCGTGGCCAGGGCGGTGGGGGCGGCGCCGATGATCGCCTGCAGCGCGCTCTTCTTGTTTTCCAGGTCGTTGATGGCGGCAAATTCCTGCGCCACCACCAGGTCGTAGGCCGCCTGCGCCTCGTGGGTATCGGTGATGGTCTGGGTGCCCACTTCGAAATTGCGCTTGGCCGAGGCGAGCTGCTCGGTGGTGGCGGTTTTTTGCGCGCGCGTCGACTCCAGCGTGTCCTGGGCGGCCAGCACATCGAAGTAAGCCTGGGCGACGCGGGTGATCAGGTCTTGCTGGGCCTGGGCGAACTGGGCTTCCGTGATCGCCTGCACCAGTTTGCTTTGCTCGTAGCTTTCCCAGCGATCCCAGCGAAACAGGGGCTGCGACAGCGCCAGCGTGACCTGGTTCGAATTCTGGCTGGCGCTGCTGCCGCCCACCGTGGACTGCGCCCCCGTCAGCGGATTGGTCAGCACGGTGCCTTCGTTGTACGGCGAAGAGTCATTGTTGTTGCGGGAGAGTGCGCCGCTCAGGCCCACGGTGGGCAGCAAGCCGGCACGTCCTTGCGGCACCTTTTCGCGCCCCGCCGCCAGCGAGGCACGCGCGCTGGCGTACACCGCATCGTTCGCCAGCGCCTGCTGGTAGACCTGGACCAGGTCGGCAGCACAAGCGTCAAGCGACAGGCATGCGCTGGCAATCAGCGCGGCGATCAGGGGTTTCTGCATTGCTCTCTCCGTGGAGTTCAAATAATTAAGGAATCAAATAATCAGTAGGTCGGCATGGCGCCGTCGACCTGCACCGCCCAGGCGTGTATTCCACCCGTCAAATTTATTACCTTGGTAAAACCGTTGCGTTCCAAAAACGCCGCCACCTGCATGCTGCGCGCGCCGTGATGGCAGATGCACACAATTTCGGCATCCTCATCGAGATCGTCGATGCGGGCTGGAATCGTGTTCATCGTCATCAAAGTCGCACCGTCCAGGTGGCAATGATCGTATTCCCATTGCTCGCGGACATCGAGCAACAGGGGGTGCGCTTGCGCCGCATCGTGCAGTCGGGCAGCCAGTTCGGGCGCGGTGATGTGTTGCATCGCCGCTCTCAGAACGTAAAGTGGGACAACACTTCCGTGTCGGCCAGGTAATTCACATTCGTTTCGAACACTTTGACGGTGTCGTACCCCGTCTCCGACACGCGGGTGATGATGTTGCATGACATCACCGGCGCCTGCCCGATGATCGCGGCGATCCGGCCGCCCACCTTGATCTGTTTCAAAAATGCTTCCGGCAGCACTTCCAGCGCACCGGAAATGACGATCACATCGTAGGGGGCGCCCTGGTCCCAGCCGCGCGCGCCATTGCCCAGTTCGACGGTGACATTGCTCACGCCCGCATTGGCCAGATTGGTTTCCGCCATGGTTTTAAGGGCAGGCACGATTTCCACGGTGGTCACGGAACGGCCCCGGTGCGCCAGCAAGGCGGCCATGTAGCCGGAGCCAGCGCCAATTTCCAGCGCGGTCTCGTGCTTTTTCAGTTGCACTTCCTGCAAAATGCGCGCCTCGAGCTTGGGCGTGAACATGAATTGGCCGCCACCGAGGGGGATTTCAGTATCGACAAACGCCAGCGCGCGGGCCGCGGCGGGCACGAACTGTTCGCGCTTGACCACCACCAGCGTATCGAGCACGTCCTGGTCCAGCACGTTCCACGGGCGGATCTGCTGTTCAATCATGTTAAAACGGGCTTGTTCAATATTCATGGTGGAGACTCGGTGAGGAAAATGATAATGCGATATTTTATCGTGAACGGCCCCAGTAGAAACATCTTAACGACAAGCAATCTCATATCGCCTGAAATTGCGACAGTCTGCAGTTTGAAGGGGCTGAACGTCCGATAGGGGCGACGTGATGGCAAGAACTTGAACGGGCGACTCAGGCGGCCACCGCCCCGCTGCCGGCGGCCGGCGCCGTCAGCCCGTGCAAGGCCATGTCGAGGAAAGTCGCCAGGAAGGCCTGGGGGTCGAGCGCGGCCTGCTCGCAGGGGCCCACTGAATGTTTCCATGTCATCAACATGAGCATCGGCGCGATCAGCACCTGTGTCATGGCGGCAACGTCGACCTGGCGGAACTCGCCGCGGGCAATCGCCCGCTCAAGCATGCTGGCGATCATCTTGCTGCCGCGGTCAATCACTTCTTCCTTGTAGAAGATGGCGATGTCGGGGAAATTGCCCGCTTCGGCCATGATCAGTTTGGGGATGCCGGACGTTTTGCATTCGCCGCTGCGCTGCCACCAGCCCATGATGACGGTACGCATCAGTTCATCGCTGGGGCCGTCGAAATGGGCAATGATCTCCTCGGCCTCGCCGATGATGGGCACGATGCTGGCGCGCACCACCGCCTTGAACAGCTCTTCCTTGTTGGCAAAATACAGGTACAAGGTGCCCTTCGACACACCGGCGCACTTGGCGACGTCTTCCAGCCGGGTCGAGGCAAAGCCCCGTTCGACGAACAGATCGAGCGCCGCCGCCAGCACTTCCTGCGGCCGCGCCTCTTTTCTGCGCTCCCAGCGCGGCTTGGTGTCAAACGGGCATGGCATGCGGTGGACCTGCTTAATCGGGCGTGTAAATGAAGGTGGCCGCAGCAGCGCCGCTGGCGACCTGCTTTTTCGGCAACACGACCGTCGACAATTTAAATTAACGCCGGGTCAGTAATAGTAGGCGGGCCGGTCGCCCAGCGTCAAGCGCGCAAACCCTGGGGGCGCTGGCCGGGCGCGCGTCGTACGTGCCTCACAACAACGTATTGCGGCCGACTTCCGGTCTGCCGGCGCGCCGGGGCGGTATGATGGTTTCGAACCATCGAGGAGAGTCCATGCCCGTCCAATTTGCCCGAACCCTGACCGGCGCCCTGCGCGCCCAGCGCGCCAACCGGCAACTGGGGCTGGTGCTGGCCTTCATTGCCGGCGCCATCAATGCGGGCGGCTTTCTGGCCGTGCACCAGTACACCTCGCACATGACGGGCATCGTCTCGGCCCTTGCCGACAACGCCGTGCTGGGCCACACGGGCGCCATCCCCGCCGGCCTGGCCGCGCTGGCCGCCTTCGTCGGCGGCGCCGCCTGTTCGGCACTGATGATCAACTTCGCCCGGCGCCGCCAGTTGCACAGTCAATACGCGCTGCCCCTGCTGTTCGAAGCGGTGCTGCTCTTGTGCTTCGGTGTGGCGGGCGCGCAACTAAATAGCGCGGACCCGCTGCACCTGCTGATGACCATTATGTTGCTGTGCTTCATCATGGGATTGCAAAACGCCGTGATCACCAAATTGTCGGGCGCGGAAATCCGCACCACCCACATCACGGGCATCGTCACCGACATCGGCATCGAGCTGGGCCGCATGGCCTACTGGCATTCGGGCAGGCACGTGCAATTGCCGCCCGTGCGCGCCGACCGCGCCCACCTGCTCCTGTTGCTGGGTCTGGCAGGCTGCTTCGTCGGCGGCGCCTTTACGGGCGCTTACGGCTTCCGCTTCGCCGGCTACGCCATGACGGTGCCGCTGGCCTTGCTGTTGCTGGCGCTGGCGAGCGTGCCCATGTATGACGATGTGCGCGCGCGCCGCACGCGCCAGCCGTCCTGACGGCTATACTGGCGCCTCTTTCTCCGCAGCGTGCCGCATGTCGCTCCCCTCCCCACCCGCCTGCCGTCCCGACTGCGGCGCCTGCTGCACGGCGCCGTCGATCACCAGCCCGATTCCCGGCATGCCGCAGGGTAAGCCGGCTGGCGTGCGCTGCATCCAGTTAGGGGACGACAATCTGTGCCGCATTTTTGGCAGACCGGAGCGGCCCGCCTTTTGCGGTGGCTTGCAGCCGTCGACGGAGATGTGCGGCACCAGTCGCGTGTATGCGATGCACTGGCTGGCGGACCTGGAACGCGCTACCGCCCCCTGAACCGTGCCGGCGCGGCGTTACAGGACGCGCGGGGCGTCCTGGGCGCCGGCCGGCGCGGACGCATCGATGCGTTCCACCGTCCACGTGTGGATCGGCTGGTGGCCGGGCCGGCGCCAGCCCGGTGGCTTCCACAGGTGCTGCAGGCGCTGCCAGACGGGCCCCGGCGCGGCGACGTCGCGCAGCATGTCGACCAGTTCGTGCACATTGAGAATCAGGAAATTGGTGGAGCGGATCTGCTCGGTGATGCCGTACTCGACTTTTTCCACTTCCGCCGCGTAGGTGCCGAACAGGCGGTCGAAAATGATCAGCACGCCGCCGTAGTTCTTGTCGATGTAGCGGGGGTTGCGGCCGTGGTGCACGCGGTGGTTCGATGGCGTGTCGAACCACGCTTCATACCAGGCGGGCAACTTGCCGATGGCGTCCGTGTGGACGAAATACTGGTACACCAGGTCGACCGCGAGCATGAACATCACCACCGCCGGCGGCACCCCCAGCAGCACCGGCGGCACATAAAACACAAACGTGCCGACCAGCACGTTCAGGACGCTCTGGCGGGCGGCGGTGGTGAAATTCATGGTTTCGCCGCTGTGGTGGGGCACATGGGCGGCCCACCACCAGCGCACCCGGTGCGAACTGCGGTGGAACCAGTAATAGCAAAATTCCACCATCACGAAAATGGGCAGCACGGTCCAGCCATTGACGGGGATGTCGAACAGGCGATGCTGGTACACCCATGAAAAAATCGCCCCCGTGGCCAGCAGCCAGGCCAGCGCTTCAGCCAACTGATAGGCGCTGCCGAGCGCGACGTTGGCGATAATTTCTTTCCAGCGGAAACAATCCTGCTGGCCACGGCGCCGCGCGCCGGCATACTCGACCACGAAGGCGAGCAGGAACAGGGGCGTCATGCCAACCAGTAACACCTGCTTCCAATCCACATTATTGCCCAGCAGCCCCACCAGCCAGGCGTGTGCCCCATCGATCATGGTCGTCGTCTCCGTGTGCGGCGCGCCCTGCCTGCGTGACGGTTTCTGATGGCGCCATTGATGATACCGCGTCGCCGCAGGTGCGCAAACCCCGGCCATGACGGGGCGGCCATGCGCTCACGGGGGCCCCGCTCGTGGTAAGCTTCGGCCCGGTTCCCGCTGCCTGCAAGACACACTACACCGTAGCGTCTCCTGCCCCATCCTCATTCACTCCCTACGAATACATACATGGATCTCATTCTCGCGCTCAAAGCCATCGTTATGGGCCTGGTCGAAGGTTTCACCGAATTCCTGCCGATTTCGTCCACTGGCCACCTGATTCTTGCCGGTAGCCTGCTCAATTTCGTCGACGAACGCGCCAAGGTGTTCGATATCGCCATCCAGGCCGGCGCCATTCTTGCCGTGATGTGGGAGTTTCGCGCGCGTATCGGCGCCGTCCTGACGGGCCTGGGCGAGCGCAAGCAGCAGAAATTTGTGCTTAACCTGATCGTCGCCTTCCTGCCGGCCGCCGTGCTGGGCCTGTTTTTCAGCAAGATGATCAAGGCGCACCTGTTCGCGCCCGTGCCGGTGGCGCTGGCCTTCATCGTTGGCGGCCTGATCATCCTGTGGGTGGAAAAGCGCAACAAGCAGCGCGGCAATGTCGCCCGCATCGATTCGGTCGACGACATGACGGTGCTGGACGCCCTCAAGGTCGGCTGCGCCCAGGCGTTTGCCCTCATTCCCGGCACCAGCCGCTCCGGCGCCACCATCATCGGCGGCATGATGCTGGGCCTGTCGCGCAAGGCAGCCACGGAATTCTCGTTCTTCCTCGCCATTCCCACCCTGCTGGCGGCGACCGTGTACTCGGTCTACAAGGAACGCGCCCTGCTGTCGATGGCCGATCTGCCCCTGTTCGGCCTGGGCGGCTTTGCCGCATTCGTGTCCGCTTTCCTGTGCGTGCGCTGGCTGCTGCGGTATATCAGTTCGCATGACTTCACCGTCTTCGCCTGGTACCGTATCGCCTTCGGCATTGTTATCATCGCCAGTGCGCATTACGGGTGGGTCCAATGGGTCGAGTAAGGGTTTGAACAACACTATGAGCAGGGGCGCAGTGAACGACACAGCAAGCGGCACCGTGACCGAACTGGGCGCGCGCGCCCTCGAGATCCTCGACACCGTGTTCGGCTACCCGGCGTTCCGGGGACAGCAGGCCGACATCGTCGAACACGTCGCCAGCGGCGGCGACGCCCTGGTGCTGATGCCGACGGGCGGCGGCAAGTCGCTGTGCTACCAGATTCCCGCGCTGCTGCGCGACGGCGTCGGCGTGGTCGTCTCGCCCCTGATCGCGCTCATGCAGGACCAGGTCGACGCCCTCGCCGAGGTGGGCGTGCGCGCCGCCTTCCTGAACTCGACCCAGACCTACGAAGAGTCGATGCGCATCGAGCGCCTGGTGCGCACGGGCGGCATCGACCTGGTCTACGTGGCGCCCGAACGCCTGATGACGCCGCGCTGCCTGGAGCTGTTCGAAGCGTCCAACATCGCCCTGTTCGCCATCGACGAGGCCCACTGCGTCTCGCAATGGGGGCACGATTTCCGCCCCGAATACATCAAGCTGTCGATCCTGCACGAGCGTTTCCCCAACGTGCCGCGCATCGCCCTGACCGCCACCGCCGACCACCAGACCCGCGCCGAAATCGCCCTGCGCCTGCAACTGGGCGAGGCCCGCCAGTTCGTCTCCTCGTTCGATCGCCCGAACATCCGCTACCAGATCGTGGAAAAGGCGAATGGCCGCAAGCAATTGCTCGACTTTATCAGCACCGAGCACGCGGGCGACGCCGGCATCGTGTACTGCCTGTCGCGCAAAAAAGTCGAAGAGACCGCCGAATTCCTCAACGAAAACGGCATCCGCGCCCTGCCCTATCACGCCGGCATGGAATACGCCAAGCGCAGCGCCAACCAGGCAAAGTTTCTGCGCGAAGAACACATCGTGATGGTCGCCACCATCGCCTTCGGCATGGGCATCGACAAGCCCGACGTGCGCTTCGTCTGCCACCTCGACCTGCCCAAGAGCATCGAAGGCTATTACCAGGAAACCGGACGGGGCGGCCGCGACGGCATGCCCGCCTCGGCCTGGATGGCCTACGGCTTGCAGGACGTGGTGCTGCAGCGGCGCATGATCGACGAATCCGACGCTGACGACAGCTTCAAGCGGGTGCTGTCGATGAAGCTCGACGCCATGCTGGGCCTGTGCGAAACCCTCACCTGCCGGCGCGTGCGCCTGCTCGAGTATTTCGGCGAGCGGGCCACCCCGTGCGGCAATTGCGATACCTGCCTGATCCCGCCCGTGTCCTTCGACGGCACCGTGCCCGTGCAAAAACTGTTGTCGACCATTTACCGGGTCGACCAGCGCTTTGCCGCCGGCCACGTGATCGACGTGCTGCGCGGCGCGTCGTCCGAGCGCATCAGCCAGTGGCACCACGATGCGCTGTCCGTGTACGGCATCGGCGCCGAGCGCACCGAGCAGGAGTGGCGCGCCATCTTGCGCCAGACCATCGCCCTGGGCCTGGTCACGGTCGACCATGAAGTCTACAGCTCGCTCAAACTGACCGACGCGGCCCGGCCCGTGCTCAAAGGGGGCCAGCAAGTGCAGTTGCGCCAGTACCAGAAGCCCGTCAAGCAAAAACGGGCGGCGGGCACGGCCGCCAAGCCGCACCTGGAAATGGAACTGTCGAAATCGGAGCAGGCCATTTTCGAGAAGCTGCGCTGGTGGCGCGTGGAAACGGCGCGCGCGCACGGGGTGCCGGCCTACGTCATCTTCGTCGACGCCACCCTGCGCGAAATCGCCAAGGTCAAGCCCTCGTCGATCGACGACTTGCGCGGCGTGACGGGCGTCGGCGAGAAGAAACTGGTGTCGTATGGCGACGAGATTGTTGCCATCATTAACGAGATGGCGTAGACCATCAAACAAAAGTACAACCCTACTTTTGTTTGATGTAGTCAGATAAAAAAGCCCCCCGGCAGAGCCGGGGGGCTTTTTCAGTATACGCAAACCCGATGCGGATCATGGTTCGCAACGGGGGCGGTGCTGGCGTGGGGCGCGCGCGCAAGGCGGGAGCGCAGGTACGATCAGCGCGGCAGCAGCGCGCGCAGGTAGCGCAGCACCACCATGCTGAACGGCACGCCCAGCAGCACCAAGCCGATGATGGCGGCGTGGGTGATGGGGGCGAACAGCCAGGCACCCATGTAGCCGAGGCCACCGAGTACCAGCGCCCAACCGGTGAACCGGCGCAGGCGCTGCGCCGTCGCCGCGCTGCAAGCGGAGGTCAAGGGCGCGAGGATTTTTGGCGCGCTGTTGGCGTACATGACCACCAGCGCGCCCATCATGATACCGAGCACCCGCGTGGCGCAATCGACGCTGACATACGCCGGCGACGCGCTGTTGAGGGCGTATGTCGCCAGCAGCAGGGCAGCGGCGATCAACAGGCCGCGCAGCAGGTGCGCGCGTTCGTGGATGGTGGTCATGGCTTCTCCCAGGGGGTGAGGGTAGGCGGTGGCGGGGGTGATGCGGGGGATCGTACTGGAACGGCTGCGCGCTGCACCTGCAGGCCGAATACGGCGGCAAAGCCCAGCAAGGCTTCTTCGAGCACCGACATTTTCAGGCGATAGACAATCGCGCGGCCCTGCTTGTCCGCCTCGATCAGCCCCGCCTCGGCCAGCACGGCAAAGTGGGCCGACATGGTCGGCTTCGAGACCTCGAAGTGGGCCGCGAGCTCACCCGCGCCCAGCGGACCGGCCTGCAACAACTGCAGCACGGTGCGGCGGGTGGGGTCGGACAGGGCTTTGAAGACAGTGTTCATAAATTCGATTATTAGCTAATCATCGAACTATGTCAAGGCCGTTTTGCGCTCGTGACAGGCCCGGCAAACGCGGGCCGGTGCGTTTATTCGATCGGCTTGGCCGCTTTGACAAACACCAGATCCCACACCCCGTGCCCCAGCTTGATGCCACGGTTTTCGAACTTGGTCAGGGGCCGGTAGGCCGGTTGCGGGGCGTAGCCCTCGGCGCTGTTTTGCAGCAGCGGCTCGCTGCCCAGCACCTCGAGCATTTGCACGGCGTAGTCTTCCCAGTCGGTGGCGCAGTGCAGGTAGCCGCCCGGCGCGAGCTTCTCGGCCAGCAGCTTGACGAACGGCGTTTGCAGCAGGCGGCGCTTGTTGTGGCGCGCCTTGTGCCACGGGTCCGGAAAGAACACGTGCACGCCCGCCAGGGAATCGTCCGGGATCATCTGATTGAGCACTTCGACGGCATCGTGCTGGATCAGGCGCAGATTGCGCAGTCCCTCTTCGCCGATCTGCTTGAGCAGGCTGCCCACACCCGGGGTATGGACTTCGACGCCAATAAAATCCGTCTCCGGCATGGCCTTGGCGATGTGCGAAGTGGTGGCGCCCATGCCGAAGCCGATCTCGAGCACCACGGGGGCGCTGCGGCCGAAGGCAGCGGCAAATTCGAGCGGCGCCTTGCGGTATTCGATCAGGAACTGCGGCCCCAGTTCTTCGAGCGCGCGCGCCTGGGCGACCGACAGGCGGCCGGCGCGGGTGACGAAGCTGCGGATGCGGTGTTCGGCGGGATCGTACAGCATGGCGCGGCCGTTGCCGTTGGGAGGGATTTCTGAGGACATGGGGATGGCAAGGAGAGAGTCGAATTCGGCCGCCATTATATCGCACGCGCGAGCGGGCAAATCGGCCTCGCCGGCCGCGGCAGCTTCGTCATCGTCCTGACACAAACCTTGGCTACACTGCGGCCACCTGGAACGCCTGGCGCTCCCGACCCCATCCCCGTCAACCCTGGAGTGTGAACCATGAACCCCGTTACCGATCTCTCGCGCCGCCGCCTGTTGCAACTGTTTGGCGCCGCCCCCCTGCTGCCGCTGGCAGGCCTGTCCTCGGCCGCGCTGCTGGCCGGTTGCGGTGGCAGCAGCGACGGCGTCGCCGCCGTTGTCCCGGCAGTACCACCGGTGGCAACGCCGCCAGCGTTTGCCAGCGTCAGCTTCAGCGGCATGGCCGCGCCCACCCTGGCCAATCCGGCCGCCATGGCCACCACCTCGGTGGGCTCGACCATGACCGCCACCTTCTTCGACATGTCGAAGATCGACTACAAGCTGGCCTATCAGCCCTTCTTCATTTCGGGCGACCTGGTGGCCAACGGCAGCGGCGGCACCATCCTGGCCGGCGGTTATTTCGACATCAACAACCAGCCCATCATCGACACCACCGTGCCGGGCAAGAACCGCCAGTATTTTTCCGATTCGCCCGACGGCACCTCGCTGCTGACGGTGCCGAACGCCAAGGTGGCCGGGGTCAAGGGCAACACCGTGTTCGCCGTGGTGCAGTTCGAATACGCCACCTGGGCGCAGGATGGCGTGACGGGCATGTACGGCAATCTGCCGTCCCCCATCGCCGTGCTCACGCTCGACCAGGACGTCACCACGGGCAAACTGACCCTGGTCAAATACCACAACGTCGACACTTCGTCCGTCAACGGCCTGTGGATTACCTGCGGCGCCAGCCTGTCGCCATGGGGCACCCACCTGTCGAGCGAAGAGTACGAGCCGAACGCCTTCACGGCCGCCACCGAGACCCAGTTCAAAACCTACAGCAAGAACCTGTACGGCAGCGAAACGGCCGCCAACCCGTACAACTACGGCCACCTGCCGGAAGTGACGGTCAATGCCGACGGCACCGCGTCGATCAAGAAGCACTACTGCATGGGCCGCATCTCGCACGAACTGGTGCAAGTGATGCCGGACAACCGCACCGTCATCATGGGCGACGACGCCACCAACAGCGGTTATTTCGCGTTCATTGCCGACGTCGCCAAGGACCTGTCGGCCGGTAGCCTGTACGTGGCCAAAGTGGGCGCCGGCTTCTCGCTGGACCCGGCCGCGACCACGGCCGCGCCGCTGACCTGGATCAAGCTCGGTTCGGCCTCGAGCGCCGAAATCCGCCAGCTGGCCAATACCCTCAAGGCCACCGACATCATGGACGTGCGCAGCACCGATCCGCTCGACGCCACGTTCACGAAAGTGGCCGCCAATGGCCGCATCGAGTGGATCAAGGTCAAGCCGAACATGCAGAAGGCCGCGGCGTTCCTGGAAACCCACCGTTACGCTTCGCTGGTGGGCGCCTCGATGGGGTTCACGAAAATGGAAGGCACCACCGTCAACATCCACGACAAGATCGCCTACTCAGCCCTGCAGAACTGCCAGACGTCGATGGTGGCCGGCAACGCCCTGAACGTCGTCGGCAACGGCATTTCAATTCCGAAGGCACTCAATGCGGGCGCCGTCATGATGCTCAACTTGAAGGGTGGCCAGAAGGACACGCTGGGCGCCACCATCGACAGCGAATGGATGCCGGCCGACACCAAGGCCCTGATCACGGGCGAAGACATCACCGCCGACGCGCTGGGCAACACGGCCAACCCGGCCAGGATCGCCAACCCCGACAATCTGAAATTTTCGGAGAAGATGCGCACCCTGTTCATCGGCGAAGACAGCAGCCAGCACGTCAACAACTTCCTGTGGGCCTACCACGTCGACACCAAGGTCCTCTCGCGCATCATGTCGATTCCCGCCGGCGGCGAGTCGACCGGCCTGCACGCGGTCGATGAGATCAATGGCTGGACCTACATCATGAGCAACTTCCAGCACGCGGGCGACTGGGGCGGCATCCATGGCAACGTCAAGACCACCCTCGATCCCCTGATCCGCGCCAACTACAAGGACAAGTTCGGTGCTGCGGTGGGCTACCTGACGGCGGAAGTGAGCCAGATCAAATTAAGCAAAGCGTAATTCACGCCCCCAGCTTTTTTTGACGCCAGCGCGGCCCGGGTGTCCCGTTCAAACGGGATACCCGGGCCGCGCCTGCGTTGGCAAGCCGATTGCGGCGCTGCTGGCGTGCTCAGTCAGGTCGAGGCACACGCGAGCAAGTCAGGTAGGAAATATCGAAAATCGTCGAGTGGCTGACGTGATCGATGCGCAGCCCCGCGACGGCACACAGCGCGTCGAACGCGGCGCGTGTGCGCACGCGCCCCGGTGTCCAGACACGTTGCTCGATGTTGCGTGCATGGAGGTAAGCCTGCTCCGGCAAGGCTTCGTCGACGCTACGGTCGAGCACACCTTCGATGATCACCAGGCGCGCGCTGTCGTGCATTGCTTCAGCGATTTGCCGCAGGATGGCGGCGGCATTGGCGTCATCCCAATCGTGGAGGACATGCTTGATCGTGTAGAGATCGTAGTCGGACGGAATGCTGGCGAAAATATTGGTGCCGATGAAGTGGCAGCGCTCCTGCAGCGCTAGCGCCGCGATTTTTGCATTCGCATTGTGCATATTCGATGGCTGGTCACAGACGTCTGCAAGCAGGCCCGGGTGCGACTGCGCCAATCCGCAGGCGAAACTTCCCGTTCCACCGCCGACGTCGAGCAGGCGTTGCGCGCCGCCGATATCGAGTCCCTCAACGACTACGCCGAAGTGCAACTGCTTCGTCACGCCGCCCATGAATTCGACAAACAAGGCGTTTTGTTCCGGGTCGCTGGCATACAGATCCCAGATCCGCTTTCCGTTCGCCAAAGCGAAGGCGTTATCGCCCGTTGCCAGCTGCTCGCCAAGTTTTGAAAAGGCCGGGTTCAGTTGTTCGCCCCACACCAACAGGTAAGCGCGCAGCCACGATCCGCTTTTCCCGGTCAGCGGCAAGGCCTTGCGCGCGATCGAAAATGTCGCACCATCGCGTTTCACGAACCGCACAGCGTGCGCGAACAACAGCATATCGTGCAGCATGGATGCATCGAGTCCAAGCTCGCTTGCAAGTTGCGCGGCGCTCGCCGCTTGCCGCAACAGCCGATCGAAGACGCCGGCCTTGGTCAGGACAAATAAGGTATTGGCAGTGTATGAGCTCTGGATCAGATCGAAAACATTCTGCTCGATTAAATTTTTACTCATCGGTTCCTTATCGTTGAAGCGCCCGCCGCATCGCCGGCGGCAGGTCTGGCTCGCGGACATAGTAAAACAGAACGTGATGCGCGGTCCAGCGCCGGTGGCGGCCGCCACGACAGCGCACGGACCGGCCTTGTCACCCTGTTCCAGGCGCAGCACGCCAGTGCCGGAGCCGGCGCCAGCCGTGTGCATCGACGTGTGCGTGCCTGGCTTTGCGCGCGGACATTACGGCGCGGGCCGGTTGCCACGCTGGCGCCGTGGCGGGATCACCACGGTGCCGTCATCGCGCCGTTTGCGGCGGCGCCAGTCGCACTCGGCGGCGCAGTCGAGCACATCGCAAGCGTCGCACGGCAGATCGCAACTGATGGAGCCGGCTTGCTGGCGCAAGGGCCCCGCCGGCGCGACGCGACGGGCGCGCCGGGCGGCCAGGCCGCAGCGATCGAGCCGCTGGTCGAGCACGGCGATTCCCCGCCACAGGCCAAACCGGCGGATGGCACGGTAGCCCAGCACCGAGCAGCTGGCGTGGCCCGTGTGGGCGGCATACGCGCAGCAAAAGCCCTTGTGGGGCGACAGGAAGCGCTGGTACAGGCCGATGGCGGCGAGGGCGAGGGATTTCACTGGAGACTCTGGCAGCAAATTGCCGAGCGTAGCACGGCGTGCGTGCGGGGAGAACAGGGAGAACACGATGGAGCGGGTGAAGGGAATCGAACCCTCGTCGTAAGCTTGGGAAGCTTCTGCTCTACCATTGAGCTACACCCGCGTGACCCGCATTCTACGCCGGTTCTGGCGTGCCTGACAAATTTCAGGCGCCAGGACCGCCAGTAACGTGCCGCCCCCGCCCCTAAAAGCCCATCAATACATCTTGTACGGCAAGAACTTACCCGACAAGACCACTTGCACGCGATCGCCCTTGGGATCGGCCTGGCGCTGGATATCCATGCTGAAATCGATGGCGCTCATGATGCCGTCGCCGAATTCTTCGTGGATCAATTCCTTGATCGTGGTGCCGTAGATGCTGACGATCTCGTACCAGCGGTAGATCAGCGGGTCGGTCGGCACGGCGCTGGGCAAGGAGCCTTTGTAGGGCACCACCTGCAGCCATTTCTGCTCCTCTTGATCGAGGCCGAAGATGGCGCCGATGACGACCGCCTGCGCTGCTGTAAAACTCATCTGGCCCAGGCAGGCGGCCGTGGTCCACTCCTTGCTCTGGCCGACGCGCTCGGCCACCTCCTCCCACTTGATACCCTTCGATACCTTGGCGGTGATGATTTTTTCCGTGATGTCATTGCGGTTCATGGCGGCTCCAGTAAGAAATTAAAAGTAAACGGTTTAGTCGATTGCGCCGGGATTGGCGCGCTGCATCAGGAAATCGACGATGTGGTTGCGCAAGGCGTAATAGCCGTCCTGGTGGTGCAGGCCGGCGCGCGTGCGCGTTTTTGGCAGGGGGTTGATGACGGTTTCGCCGATGCCGCCAGCCACATAGCCGTGGCCCGTCTCGGCGCCATTGCGCATCAGGACAATGCGGTCGGCCAGCAGGATCGCTTCGTCGACATCGTGGGTGATCATGAAGACGGTCTGGCCGGTGGCCCGCACAATCCCCATCAACTCGTCCTGGATGGTGCCGCGCGTGAGCGCGTCGAGGGCGCCGAACGGTTCGTCGAGCAGCAGCATCTTGGGCTCGATGGCAAACGCGCGGGCAATCCCCACGCGCTGCTTCATGCCCCCCGAGAGCTGCGAGGGCTTCTTGTCGATGGCCGCTGACAGGCCCACCATGGCCACGTACTTTTCCACCTGCGCGGCAATCTGCGCGCGCGACCAGGCGGGCCAGCGCGAGGCCACCGCAAAGGCGATATTGCGGCGCACGGTCAGCCACGGCATCAGCGCGTGGCTCTGGAACACCACGCCCCGCTCCAGGCCGGGACCGGCCACCTCGCGCCCGTCCATGAACACGTGGCCGGCGCTGGCCTGGTCCAGGCCCGCCAGCACGTTGAGAATCGTCGTCTTGCCGCAGCCGGAATGGCCGATGATGCAGACGAATTCGCCCCGCTCGAGCGTGAACGACACATCGGCAAACACGGGTTTACCGGCAATGAACGATTTGGCCAGGCCTTCGATTTTCAGCAGCACCTCGCGCTTGCGCGCGGCGCCGGCGTCCGTGGCGGCGGACATATCTGGATCGAGATTGAGGTCATTCTTCATACGTCAGCATCCTTTGGGCCTGGGCGAACAGCAGGTCGAGCAGCATGCCCACGATGCCGATGACGCCGATGGCGAAGATCACATTGGTGAGCGACAGATTGTTCCACTCGTTCCAGACGAAATAGCCGATGCCGGTGCCGCCGACGAGCATTTCGGCGGCGACGATCACCAGCCAGGCGATGCCCATGCTGATGCGCATGCCGGTGAGGATGGTAGGGGCGGCGGCGGGCAGGATGACCAGCAGGGCCTTGCGCAAGGGGCTCACTTCCAGCGTGGCGGCCACGTTGAGCCACTCGCGCTTGACGGCGGCCACGCCGAAGGCGGTGTTGATCAGCATGGGCCACACGGAGCAGATAAAAATGACGAAGATGCCGCTGATGGCCGCGTCCTTGATCGTGTACAGCGCCAGCGGCATCCAGGCCAGCGGAGAGATCGGCTTGAGCACCTGGATGAAGGGGTCGAAGGCGCGCCGCAGCAGGGGCGACATGCCGATCACGAAGCCCAGCGGAATGGCGACCACGCAGGCCAGCGCGAAGCCCAGGCCCACCCGCGCCAGCGAATGGGCCAGCTGGATCAGGATGCCCTTGTCGTTCGGGCCGTTGTCGTACAGGGGGTGCGACAGCTGCTGCACGATGGTCTGGCCCATCTGGCCCGGCGTGGGAAAGCCGTTCGGTTTCACGGTGCCGGGGTCCTTGCCCATCATCTTCGCGTACTCGAGCTGCTCGGCGTTCAGGGCCGCCGCCTGCGGCGAACCGGCGGCCGGGCCGGTGGGCAGGGTGGCAGCGGTCCAGGCGCCGATGAACAGCGCAAACATCAGCGCCGACAGCGCCGCCGCCTTCCATTTGAGCGTGCTGGCCATATCAGCTCGCGAGCTTGCTGATGGCGAAGCTCTTGACGTAGTTCTCGGGCTGGGCCGGATCGAACTCCTTGCCCATCACCTTGAATTTCCTGTAAGCGCCCGCCTCCGGCGTGAACCCGGCCAGCTTCATCTGGCGCTTGGCGTCCGTGAGCAGGAACACTTTTTCGGCAATCTGGCGGTAATTGACCTCGCCCTTGATATAGCCCCAGCGCTTCATCTGCGTGAGCATCCACACGGCCATGCTTTGCCACGGCATGGGGTCGAAATTGGCGCGGTCGGGGACGTTGCGGATATTGCCCAGGCCATCGGCGAACTTGCCCGTCAGGACCTGGTTGATCACCGCTTCCGGCTGATTCAAATACTGCGCCGGCGCGATCACCTTGGCGATCAGGGCGCGGTCCTTCGGCTGGCTGGCCATGTAGGACGCCGACAGCACGGCGCGGTACAGGGCGGCGAAGGTGTTCGGGTTTTGCGCGATGAAGCTGTCGCTCACGCCGAAGGCGCAGCACGGGTGGCCATCCCAGATCTCCTTCGACAGGATATGAATGAAGCCGATCTCGTCGTACACGGCGCGCTGGTTGAACGGGTCCGGTCCCAGGAAGCCGTCGATGTTGCCGGCGCGCAGATTGGCCACCATTTCCGGCGGCGGCGTCACGCGGATCTGCACGTCCGTGTCCGGATTGAGGCCATGCTCGGCCAGGTAATAGCGCAGCAGGAAGTTGTGCATGCTGTACTCGAAGGGCACGGCAAACTTGAAACCCTTCCACGATTTCGGGTCGCGCTTGTCCTTGTGCTTGAGGTGCAAGGTGATCGCCTGGCCATTGGTATTCTGGATGCTGGCCACGTTCATGTTGACCTGGCTCGAGCCCAGCCCCATCGTCATCGCCAGCGGCATCGGCGAGAGGAAGTGCGAAGCGTCGTGCTCCTTGTTGACCATCTTGTCGCGAATGAGCGCCCAGCCCGCCGTTTTATTGAGCTGCACATTGAGCCCTTCGCGCTTATAAAAGCCCAGCGGGTCGGCCATGATCAGGGGTGCGGCACAGGTGATGGCAATAAAACCGATCTTCAGGTCCTTCTTTTCCAGCGTTCCCTTGTCCTGCGCCATCGCTTGCAGCGAGCCCAGTGGCAGCACGGAGGCGATCGCCGCGCGCACGGTGCCGGCGCCCACCGCGCGCAGGAAATTGCGGCGCACGCTCTCGACGGGGAACATGGCCTTGACCAGGCTGGCCTCGATGAAGTCGCGCGAGAGGGCGTCGGGGTCGGTCGCCGCCAGCGCGTGCTCTTGTGGCGCATGGTCCTGGCCGCAGCCACAACGCAGCAAGGTGCGCTCGGCATCGTAGGGAGAATACGGGGACTGCGACGTCGTTTCAGGAAATTTAGCCATGGCATGCACCTCGAGTGGAAGATGCAGCAGGTGAATGCAAACGGCGTGCCTGAAACGGCCTCGCACGGCGCCTGGGTGGCCTGGCGCAGCAGATCGCGGGTGGCCGGGGGACGCCGTGTAGGGGCCGCCCTACACGGCGTGTCGACGATCAGGTCGGCGCGCCCCCGTTGGCCAGCCGTTCGGCATACAGGGCGAGCGCCACATCGTTCCTGGCGCCGGTTTTTTCCAGGATGCGGGCGCGGTAGGTACTCACGGTATTTGCCGCCAAGCCCAGCTGCGCACCAATTTCGCTCACCGAATGGCCACAAACGAGCAGCCGGAATACCTGGTGCTCGCGGTGCGACAGGGCGTCCGGCGTGGCGTGCCCTTTGACGGATGCGGCGCCGATCGCATTGGCCAGCGCCTCGGCGGTGGCGGCGCTGACGTAGCGGCCGCCGGCGGCCACCTTGCGCACGGCGGCGATCATGTCGTCCGGGTCGGCGCTCTTGTTCAGGTAGCCGGCCGCGCCCAGCTTCAGGCAGCGCACCGCGTACTGCTTTTCCGGGTAGGTGCTCAGCATCAGCACGGCCAGCGCGGGCCAGTGCTTGCGCAAGTGCTGCAGCACGTCGAGGCCATCGCGTTCGGGCAGGGCGATATCGAGCAGCACCACGTCCAGCGGCAGGCCCGCCTCGAAGCGCTGCGCCACCGTGGCGACGACCTCGGGACCGCTCTGCGCTTCAGCGACCACGCGCATGTCGGTGGCGTCGGCCAGCACCTGCTTGACGCCTTCGCGCACGATGCGGTGGTCGTCGCCGATCAGGATGTGGATGGAGGTCGTCATGGGGGCACCGGCAAGGTCAGGGAAAATTGCGCACCGTGGCCCGGCGCGCTGTGAATGGCGATTTCGCCGCCAAAGTGGCGCGCCCGTTCGCGCATGCCCATCACGCCGTAGGCGGTGGCCGCCTCGAAGGCAGCGGCGGCGGCGCCGACGCCATTGTCGGCCACGCTCAGGCGCAGCAGCTGCGCGCCGTGCGCCCCGCTCACGCCGATATGGATGGCGATGCGACTGGCGCAGGCGTGGCGGCCCACATTGCTGAGCATTTCCTGAAAAATGCGAAACACGGCGATGGCCGCCGCCTCGGGCAGTTCGACCGCGCTGTCGAGCTCCATCTGCCAGTCCAGCGCCAGCTCGGCCGATTGCACGAACTCCTGCGCCTGCCATTCGAGGGCGGCCCACAGGCCCTGGTGGTCGAGAATACTGGGCCGCAAATCGGTGATGATGCGGCCCACGTTCTGCACCGCCGTCTCGATCATGCGGCTCATGCCCTGGCACTTGCTGCGCAGGCCAGAGCGCACGGTGTCGGCCTCCTGCGGCGAACGGGCCGCCTGCTCGGAGAGGCGCTTGTCGAGCCAGTTCACATCCATTTTGAGGGCCACCAGCAGGCTGCCCAGTTCATCGTGCACTTCGCGGGCGATGCGGGTGCGCTCGTCTTCGCGCACCTTGTCGAGATAGGCCGACAGCTCGCGCAGCTGGCCCAGCGCCGCCGTCAGCTCGCCCGTGCGCCCGGCCACGCGCAGTTCGAGTTCGTCGTTGGCGCGCTGGAGGGCGGCGGCCTCGCGCTTGCGCTTGGTGATGTCGGTGAAGGTGACGACGGCGCCGCACACCTGCTGGCCATCGATGATCGGATAGCTCGAGTATTCCACCGCGAAGGCGCTGCCGTCGCGGCGCCAGAACACTTCGCTGTCGATGCGGCACGGCAGGCCCTGGCGAAAGGCGTTGAAGATGGGGCAGTCGGTGTCGGCATACGGCGCGCCGTCGGCATGGCTGTGGTGGGTCAGCGCATGCATGTTGCGGCCGTGGACCTCGTGCGGCTCGAAGCCGAGCATGCGCGCCCCCGAGCGATTGATGAAGATGCAGTGGCCGGCCAGATCGACGCCGAAGATGCCCTCGCCCGTCGACTCCATCAATAAGCTCAGTTGATGCTGCCACAGGGGCGCGCTGGCCCCGTCCAGCGACGGCGCCGCCGTGGCAGGGACGTGGATGGCGTCGGGGTGCGCGGGGTGCGCGGGGTGACTGGGGTCCATGCGCGCTTACCAGGCGGCGACGGCGCCGTCGGAGCGGGGGTCCGACGCGCCTTCGAGGATGCCATCGGCGTGGCGCACGATGGCGCCAGCGTGGCCCATGGTTTCGTCGAACGGCAGCAGCACTTCGACATCGTGGCCGCGCGCCGCCAGGTCGTCGAGAACCGCCTGGGGAAAGCGCTGTTCGAGCTTGAGCGTGTCGGACTGCTGGCCCCAGGTGCGGCCCAGCAGCCAGCGCGGCGCGCTCAGCGCCGCTTGCAGGGGCTGGCCGAACACCACGTGGCGGGTGAACACGGCGGCCTGGGTCTGCGGCTGGCCGTCGCCGCCCATGCTGCCGTAGACCATCACGCGGCCGTCCTTGAGACGGGCGCCGGCAGGATTGAGCGTATGAAACGGCTTTTTGCCCGGCGCCAGGGCCAGCAGGTGCTGCGCATCGAGGCTGAACGAGGCGCCCCGGTTTTGCCAGTTGATGCCCGTCTGCGGCAGTACAACGCCGCTGCCGAATTCATGATAGATGCTCTGGATGAAGGACACCGCCAGGCCGTCCTGGTCGATCACCCCCATCCAGACGGTGTCGCCCGGCCCCTTGCCCTCGCCCCACGGGGCGGCGCGATCGCGGCCAATGCCGGCCGCCAGCGCATCGAGGCGCGCGTCGGTCAGCAGGTCCTGGGCGTCGATGGCCATGTGGCGGGGATCGGTGAGAAACGTGTCGCGCAAGCTGAACGCGCGCTTGGTCGCCTCCACCACCAGGTGGACATGATCGGCGCTGTCGGCGGCCACCGCGGCCAGGCCGACCCGGTCGAGCAGGCCCAGGATGGCCAGCGAGACGACGCCCTGGGTGGGCGCCGTCATATTAAACAGCGTGCCGGCCGAATGGGACAGCTGCAGCGGGGTGACGCGCGCGGCGCGGTAGGCGGCCAGGTCGGCGCCATCGACGGGCGCGCCCACCGCCGCCAGGTCGGCGGCGATGCGTGCGGCCAGCGGGCCCCGGTAAAAACTGTCGAGGCCATCGGCGGCCAGCATCGCCAGCGTGGCGGCCAGGCGCGGCTGGACAAAGCGCGCGCCCGCCCGCGGCACGGCGCCGTCGACCAGGAACTGCTCGCAAAAGCCGTCCTGGTCGCGCAATTGCGCCAGTTGACTGGCGGTGGCGTCGTGCTGGCTCTGGGTGACGGCCACGCCATCGCGGGCGTAGCCGATGGCGTCTTCGAGCAGGCGCGCCAGCGGCAGGCGCCCGCCCATCTCGCCGGCCAGTTCGAGCGCGCACTGCCAGCCGCCGATGGTGCCGGCGACGGTGTTGGCGGCCAGCGGCCCGCGCACGGGAATGGCGGCCAGGCCGCGCTGCTGGTAGGCGCCGATGGTGGCCGCGCGCGCCGCCGGGCCGCAGGCATCGATGGCGATCGGCGCCCCGCCCGGCGGCACAATCAGCCAGAAGCCATCGCCGCCGATGCCGTTCATGTGGGGATAGACGGCGGCGATGGTGGCGGCGGCGGCGATCATCGCCTCGATCGCATTGCCGCCGCTGCGCATGACGGCCAGCGCCGTTTGCGACGCCAGGTGGTGCGGCGCGACCGCCATCGCCCGGGTCGAACGGGCGCTATGAATGTGCATGGACGTATCCTGAAAATGCAGGCCTTGCGCGGGGCGCGCCGCCCACCTTACGCCGAAACGGGCGTCGGGCGCAATAGGTGCCTGCGGGGAGTCTGCCGACATCGATCACCGCGGCCATGGACGGCGCTACCGCTGTTGCAGAGGAATAGTGTTCATTATCAATACACTCGATAACTCCATTGCTTGCTAGTTAATTGCCGTACCGCCACATTGGCTGTATGAAAAACACCGACCTCCTGCCTTTGCTGTTCATGGCGGCCGGCACCATCCTCACCCTCGACGGGGCGGCGCAGACAATCGGGCAAGGGGCGCGGTCGGCGCGCACGCCAGGGGGCTTAAGCGGGCACGTCCAGCATGTCCACCGGCACAGGGCGACCAAACAGGTAGCCCTGGAAGCGGCTACAGCCCAGGCTGGTGAGGAAATCCCGTTGCGCCAGCGTTTCCACCCCCTCGGCGATCACGGACAATCCGAAACTGTGGGCCAGGGCAATGATGGCCCGCACGATCACGGCATCGCTGGTGTCGTTGATCACATCCTGGACAAACGACCGGTCGATCTTGATTTCGTAGAGCGGCAAGCGCTTCAGGTAAGACAAGGACGAAAAGCCGGTACCGAAATCGTCGAGCGAAAAGCGAATGCCCCGGCGGCGCAGGGCGATGATCTTGCTGATCGTACAATCGACCTCGTCGAGCAGCAAGCTTTCGGTCAACTCCAGGATCAGGCAGTGGGGATTGGCCCCGCTGCCCTCGACGATGCCCAGTACGCGGGCGACGAAGCCGGCGTCACCCATCTGGCGCGCGCTGACATTGACGGCAATGGTCAGTTGCGCGCACGCGGGGTCGGTCGACCAGGTGCACAACTGGGCACAGGCCGTCTCGATCGCCCAGCAGCCCAGGTCGTGAATCAGGCCGGTGTCTTCGGCCAGACCGATAAACGCCGCCGGCATGATCAGGCCCTTGTCGGGATGCTGCAGGCGCAACAGGGCTTCGACGCCGATCAGTGTCCCGGCGTGATCGACTTGCGCCTGGAAATAGAGCACGAAGTGCCGATGCTCGAGTCCCAGCCGCAGGTCCGCTTCCATCGTGTTGCGCATGGCAATGCGTGCCTGCATGGCCGGATCGAACATCATCTGGGTGTTGCGCCCGCCCGCCTTGGCGCTGTACAGGGCGATGTCGGCGCGCTTCATTAACTCATCCGGACCGGGCTGGTTGTCGCAAAACAGGGCAATGCCGATGCTCGCCGACATCCTGTGCAAATTGCCATTGAGCATATAGGGAGCGTCCAGCAGGCCGATGATTTTCCTGGCAATTGCCGCCCCGGCATCGGCGGCGGCCTCCGTCACGCAATCGAGCTGCTCGATGATGATGACGAACTCGTCGCCGCCGGTGCGCGCCACCGTGTCCTGGGCGCGCATGCCGGCGCTCAGGCGCTGGCCCGTCTGCTTGAGGATCTCATCGCCCGCATCGTGGCCATGGGTGTCGTTGAGCGTTTTAAAATTGTCCAGGTCAAGAAACAACAGCGCCCCGTAACGCTTGCTGCGCGCCGCCACCGCCAGCGCATGCAGAAGCCGGTCCTGCATCAGGCGCCGGTTTGGCAGCCCTGTGAGCGGATCGAGGAAGGCCAGCTTGCGGATGGTTTCTTCGGACGCCTTCAGCGCCGTCACGTCGGTGGAAAATTCGCCCAGCAAGCGTTGCCCGGAGGCGCCGATGAAGGGAAAACGGGTGTTCTGCCAATAGGCGACGTCGGCATTGGGCAGGTGAAATTCGTCGATCGTCTCGGTGATGGTGCCGCTGTCGAGCACCTCGAGATCGCTGGCGCTGGGGACGATGCGCAGGTTGCGCCGTGCCGGTCCGTCCGTCTTGCCGATCCACTGTTCCCCCTGCACACCGAAGGCCGTGCTCCATCCCTTGTTCATGTACAAGTAGCAGCCCGCATGATCCTTGATCGAGGCGACGAAGGGGCTGGCATCCATGAAGGCGTGGAAGCGCTTTTCGCTGTCGATCAGTTCGAGCTCGGTGCGGCGCAAGCTGGCCCGTGCGCGGGCATCGTGCAGTTCGCGCTGCAAGGCCGGGGCCAAGCGCGCCAGGTTGTGCTTCATGACATAGTCGTTGGCGCCCGCCTTCATCATGGCCACCGCAGTTTCCTCGCCCACCGTCCCGGACACCAGGATGAACGGGACATCGCCCTGCAGCGACCGGCACAGCATGAGGGCGTCCATGCCGCTAAATCCGGGCATGGAAAAATCGGACAGCACCACGTCCCACGGCTGCGCCAGGGCCGCCGCCAGCATCACCGCGTCGTGCACGCGGGTCGATGTCAGGTCGAAGCCGCCCTTGCGCAGCGCGCGCTCGACCAGCGCGGCGTCGTCCTCGCAGTCTTCCACCAGCAGCACTTTCAGGGGCTGTCTCATGCCAGCCCCTGCGCCGCCGCGGTCTGATTCAAGGTCAGCCAATAGTGCGTCAGCTGCGCGACCATCGCCACAAATTGCGAGAAATCGATGGGCTTGACCAGGTAACTGTTGGCGCCCAGCGCGTAACACGCGGCCAGGTCGTCGTCGAGCATCGACGAGGTCAACATCAGCACGGGGATCAGGCGGGTACGGGGATCGGCGCGGATCGCCTTGAGCACGCCCATGCCATCGAGGCGGGGCAGCTTCAGGTCCAGCACCACCAGTCTTGGCAGCGCCTCCGGCGCGCAGCCGGACAGGCACTCGAGCGCTTCGACGCCATCGTGCGCGACCAGCGGGTGAGCGACCTTGGCGAGCTCGAACGCGCGCAAGATCAAGGCCTCGTCGTCGGGATTGTCCTCGACCAGCAGCAGCAGATCAGACCGGCTCGGCATGGTTCACCCGGCTCGCGTGGAAGTAGAACGTGGCGCCCTTGCCGACCTCGGCCTCGGCCCAGATACGGCCGCCGTGGCGCAAGATAATCCGCTTGACCAGCGCCAGACCGATGCCGGTGCCGGCAAAGTCGGCCGCCTTGTGCAGGCGCTGGAACGCGCCGAACATGTTCCCCATGTGCTGCATGTCAAAACCGGCGCCATTGTCGGCGACGAAATACACGGTGCCGCCTGCCTGCTCGAGGCTGCCGATCCGGATCACCGGCTTGCTCGTCTTGCTGGTAAATTTCCAGGCATTTTCAAGCAGGTTTTGCAGCACGATCTGCAACAAGGCCTTGTCGCCGTCGATCTGCATGCCCGGTTCAATGTCCCAGGCGAGCTCGCGCTGCGGATGGTCTGCCGCCAGCTGCGCGGCAATGGCGCCGCCCAACGCGCTCAGGTCGAGCAGCTCGCACCTGAGCGCTGCCCGTCCCACCTCGGACAATCGCAGCAAGTCATCGATCAGGTGGCCCATGCGCTGGCTGGCAAGCCGGATACGCTTGAGCACAAGCTTGCCGTCTTCGTCGAGCACGTGCTCGTAATCCTCGAGCAGGACCAGTGAAAAACCATCCATGCTACGCAAGGGCGCGCGCAAGTCGTGCGACACCGAGTAGCTAAATGCCTTGAGCTCTTCGTTGAGCGCACTGAGCTCGAGATTTTTCTCGCTGAGCAGGCGCTCGATGCGGATGCGGTCATCGATTTCACGACGTAGTTGCGCATTGCTGGCGGCCAGCGCCGCCGGGCTGGGCAAGGCCAGCGCGAACGGCACCAGCTTCATCAGCAAGATGGCGGTGGGGATCGACGCCAGCGCCGTGATCGCCTTGATTGCGCCGGCCAGCCAGTACGTGGGATGCCAGACGGTCCAGATTTCCATCAGGTGGCTGGCGCCACAGGCCAGGATGAAAACGGCGAAACACAGGAACATGAAGTTGAACTGCAAGTCCTTGCGGCGCCAGACAAAGAACAGCAAGGTGGGCGGAATGGTGAAGTACGCCATGGCGATGAGCGCGTCGGACACCACATGCAGCCACAGCACGGCGGGCTGCCACAGGTAGCAATGACCGTGCGGCATGAAGTTATTCGATGAGAAAAATTGGCTGAGCATGTCCACGGGGCTTTATTGGGATGAATCGGTGGGGGCCGATGCGCAATCTGTGGAGGCAGGACGCCACGAGTGAATGCCATTGGTAAGTCGGCTGCAGGCCCGCGTTGCTTGGGGGAGCCACATCACCGATATCGGTCAGCCAGGATGTGATTGCCAGTATGGGTGAAAGTTGCCGCAAGGATTCGAGAGATACGCTTGGGAGCAACAAGATAAACTCCCGTCCGGCTGCGCACGCTGCCCCGCCGGCGCGTGCTTAGCCGGCACCGACCAGGCCGTGCTTCACCGCCAGCAACACCAGGCTGACGACGTCGCGCACGCCGAGCCGCTCCATCAGTTGGGCGCGGTGCGCTGCCACCGTTTTCTCGCTCAGGTCGAGTTCGAAGGCAATTTCCTTGGTGCCTTTGCGATTGACGATCATGGTGAGGATCTGCAATTGGCGCGCCGTCAGCGATTGAAATTGCTTCTGCTCCGCCGATGGTCCGCGCACGAAGCGTTCGATCACTTTGGTCGAAACCTGCGGACTCAGATAGGTCTCGCGGCGGACGATCGCGTTCAGTGCGATCTCCAGTTCGGCCGGTGCGGATTCCTTCAACAGGTAGGCCGATGCGCCCAGTTGCAGCGCTTCCGTCACCATCTCCTCAGAGGCATGCATGCTGAGGATAATGGTGGCCACCTGGGGATACTGCGCCTTGAGCACGCGCACCAGGTCGAGCCCGCTGTGGGCTCCCATCGTAATGTCGGTCACCACGATATCGGGCACGTGCCGGGCCACCTCGTGCAAGGCCGCATCCGGATCGGACGCTTCGGCGATGACGAAGAAATCGTCGAGCTGATCGATCAGGCTGCGAATGCCGGCGCGCACCAGCACGTGATCGTCGACCAGCAGGATGGTGGTCTTGCGCTTCATGTGGGTTCCAGGGTGAATGCAACGAGAATGCGGGTGCCGTCCTTGCCCGATGATGCAATATTGAAGGTGCCGCCCAGCAGCTCGGCGCGCTCTCGCATGCCCAGTACGCCGCCCCGACTGCCATCGGCGCGGGTGGCGCCCGCCACGGCGCCATCGGCGAAGCCGGTGCCATTGTCGCGGATGATCAGCTCGAGCTCGCGGCCGGATTCGCCGCCGTTCACTTCCACCACCACGGACGTCGCCGCGGCGTGGCGAACGATGTTGGTGATGCTTTCCTGGACGATGCGATAGACGGCGATTTCGATCGGTGGCGCCAGCTTCGCCGGCAGCCCCGCATATTCGAAGATCCAGCGGCAATCGCCGGTGGCGAACTGGCGCTCCAATAACTGGCGCAGGGCCGATTCGAGACCGAGGTAGTCCAGCGAAGGCGGGCGCAAGGACACTGAAATGACCCGGATCTGCGCGATCAGGGTATGCACGGCCTTGTCGATGGCCGTCCATGCCGCGTGGGCGGCCGGTTCTGCCAGGAAGCGCCGCAAATGGTGCAGGTCAATTTTCAGCACTGCCAGTTGCTGTCCAAGTTCGTCGTGCAACTCACGCGCCAGGCTGATCCGTTCCTGTTCTTGTGCATGCAAAAGCTGGCTAGAAATTTTTTCCAGGTTGGCGTTGAGTTTGAGAATTTTGATCGCCGATTTTTTTTGCTCGGTGATGTCCTCGCCAATGCTTGCGGTCCCGATGACCTTGCCACTAGGGTCGTGCAAGATCGAGCTGTTCCAGCAAATCAGGCGCCGCTCGCCATTCGCTTTGACGATTTCATCTTCATAGCGCAGCTGTTGCGGATGATCCGACAGCAGGTCGAGGAAATGCGCCCTGGCTTCACGACTATCGGCTGCCATGAAGACGCCAAACCAGTCGCCGCCGATGACCGCTTCGCGCCGCAGGCCCGTCAGGCGCAGCAAGGCATCATTGCAAAACGTGACATGCCCGTCGAGGTCGAGCATGACCGACAGCAGGCTGGTGTTATTTAGCAGCTCCAGGAAGCGGCGTTCGCTTTCACGCAAATCGCGCACCGCATTTTTGCTCTCCGTAATGTCCTGGGCGACGCCGGCATAACGCGCCACCGGTCCGTCTGCCCCAGCGATGGCAAATATCTTCATGGAAATCCACCGCACTTTTCCATCCGGACGCATGATTTGAAAAACGCAATCGAAGCGCGCGCTCGTGCTCGTGCAATGCCGGGCATAGGCGGCCGAGACACGCTCGCGCTCGGCGGGCAACATGGCGGCAGTCCAGGCGTCGGGATCGGCGTACAGGCTGGCGCAGCTGCGGCCGATGATCTCTTCGTAGGCGGGGCTGACGTACAACACGCGCCAGTCGGCGGCATCGACGAGGAAAAAAATCTCGCGGATGTTGTCGGCCATTTGCCGGAACTGGGCTTCGCTGTCGCGCAACGACTGTTCGGCCATGTATTTTTGCGTCACCTCGAGGTGCATGACGACGGCGCCGTCGGGGCCGTCGCCAAGGGGCGAGACGGTCATCAAAAACCAGCGCAGCGCAGTATCGGTGTGGCAGGGATACTCGATGGAAAAATGGCCGGCATGACCCCGCAATACCGCGCGGATGCCAGCGGCCACCGCGCCGCCGTCGCCGTCCGGGTACAGACAGGCGCGCTCGCATACCGAGAGGTAATTGCTACCGATGCCAAAGTTGTGTGCAAGGTCCAGGCCGTTGAGCGTGGAGAAATTGCGCCATGCCTGATTGACCGCCACCACGACGCCGGCGCGATCGAGCAAGGCAATGGTGGCAGGCAGCGCATCGAGGACGGTGAACTGGAGCGCCTGACCGGGATCGATGTGCACCAGCGCCGGGGCGTGCCCTTCTGCCGCGCCGCTCAAGCGCAACAGATTGCGCACCCGCAGGCGCAATTGCGCCGCGTCGGGCGGCTGCGTCAGCCAGCCGTCGGCGCCGGCCTCGAGCGACTTCAAACAGGCCGCATCGCGCAGGTCCGCGCTGACGACCAGGACGGGCACGCGCGCCGTTGCCACCGCCGCCTTGAGCGCCCGCATCCAGGCATCGCCATCGCCGCCCGATGGCGCCAGTGCGAGGACGATCAGGGATGGCATGCGCACGGCGATGGCCGCCGACGCCGCCGCCAGGTCGGCCACGCCTGTCATCGCGTAGCCATCGGCATGCAAGAGCGCCTGCAGCGGCCGCACTGGCGCGCCGATCAACAATAGATGGGCGCAGGCGCCGCCCAGCGCCGCTAACGGCGCCACGCCAGCGGCCAACAGGAGGGGGGAAGATTTCTTAACATGCAAGCATTGTGCATCATTTTTGCGGGCGTACCGGCACGCCATCGCGGGCGATTTGTCACGGCACCAGGGAAATTGCCCAGGCGGGGAAATTCCTTGTTTCCAATGGGAAATTCGCTTGCCCGAAGACCGCCAGCTGTCCCTTATCCTTGCCGGTTGACGACGACGTCCCGTCCAACGCCGCATCGGCGGCTGCGCGCAGCCGCTTCCGGCCCCCTGCCACTGCCACTGCCACCGCAATCGCCCACACCATGAAAATCTCCAAGCTGAACGTTAGCGTACGCCTCGCCATGGGCTTCGCCGCCCTTCTCGCCTTGCTCCTTGGCGTCGCCCTGTTCAGCCTGGGCCGTTTGCACATGATGCACACGGAAAGCGCGTTGACGCTGGACGACCGATACCCGAAAATCGTCGCCATCACCGACATCAAGAACAACCTCAATCAAATTGCCCGTTCCATGCGCAACACGCTGCTGATGAGCGAGGCACGGCACATTGCAGCGGAGTTGAACCAGATCGATGCGGATAATCGCAACATCGACCGCCAGCTCGATTACCTGGATCAACACATCCACAATGCCGACGGGCGCGTGCTATTGAGCGCGGTCATGCGAGAACGCAAGCTCTATTTTCCTGCTCAGGAACTATTTATGCGCGCAATCAGGGACGAACAATTCGAGGTGGCGAAGGAGTTGCTCATGACGACGCTACGCCCTCAGCAACTACGCTATTTCGCTGCCCTGGACCAATCGGCGACGTTTCAAGCGACGCTCATGAAGCAGGCGGGCGCGCAGGTCGCCACGGCCTATGCGGACAGCGTTACCATGGTCAGCACGCTGAGCGCCTTGAGCATGGTGGTGGGGGCACTGGTGGCGTGGCGCATCGGGCGCTCGATCACTGAGCCCTTGCGCCGCGCAATACATATCGCGCAAACCGTGGCGGCCGGTGATTTGACGAGGTCGCTGGTGGTGACTGGCACGGACGAGACGGCCCGCTTGCTGCAGGCCTTGATGGCCATGCGCGGCAGTTTGCATACCATCGTCGGCGAGGTGCGCAAGGGCACCGATACCATCGCGACGGCATCGAGCCAGATCGCCATCGGCAACCTGGACCTGTCGGCGCGCACGGAACAGCAAGCCAGTTCGCTCGAACAAACGGCCGCGGCGATGGAAGAACTGACGGGGACCGTCAGGCAAAGTGCCGACAGCGCGCGCCAGGCCAATCAACTGGCCGTCAGGGCCCGCGACATCGCCGTCAATGGTGGCGTAGTGGTGGGGCAGGTGGTCGACACCATGGTCGCCATTGGCGCTTCCGGCAAGAAGATGGGGGAAATTATCGGCGTCATCGATAGCATTGCTTTCCAGACCAACATCCTGGCCCTCAACGCGGCGGTCGAGGCGGCGCGCGCCGGCGAGCAGGGGCGCGGCTTTGCCGTTGTCGCAGCCGAGGTACGCAACCTCGCGCATCGCTCGGCGAGCGCGGCGAAGGACATCAAACACCTGATCGGCGAGTCGGTCGGCGCGGTTCAGGCGGGCACCGAGTTGGTCGACAGCGCCGGCGCAGCCATGCGCGAGATCGTCGACAGCGTCAATCGGGTGACCGAGGTGATGGGGCATATCACGGCGGCCAGCCAGGAACAGAGCGTGGGGATTGACCAGATCAACCAGGCGATCATGCAAATGGACGCCGTTACCCAGCAAAATG
Organism: Massilia sp. DWR3-1-1; assembly: GCF_049898325.1. Taxonomy (NCBI): domain Bacteria; kingdom Pseudomonadati; phylum Pseudomonadota; class Betaproteobacteria; order Burkholderiales; family Oxalobacteraceae; genus Massilia; species Massilia sp. DWR3-1-1. The sequence goes on from NZ_JAFCXL010000001.1 coordinate 358,047, forward strand.
CGGCCCTGGTCGAACAGGCCGCCGCCGCCGCCGCTTCGCTGCAGGCGCAGGCGAGCACGCTGACGCAGGTGGTGAGCGTGTTCAAGGTGGGCACGGCAGATACGGCCATCGTGGTCGGTCGGTAGCGGCGGCAATACCAGGTAAGCCGCTCCGGGGCATCGTTACAGAAAACGGAAACGGCCCCGGCGCCGATAGCATTTCCAATCGCAGCGATTGAAACTACCAATCAGGCGCGCCGCGAATCTGATGTATCATGTTTTCAATGAGTTCTTCTCATTCGATAGTTTTTATCAACCGACCCACTGCACACGAGGATTTCACATGTCTCTGATCAATACCCAAGTACCCGCCTTCAAAGCCCAAGCTTTCCACAACGGCAAATTCATCGAAGTCACCAACGAAAGCCTCAAGGGCAAGTGGTCGGTCATCATTTTCATGCCTGCCGCGTTCACCTTCAACTGCCCAACCGAAGTGGAAGATGCGGCTGACAACTACGCCGAATTCCAGAAGGTGGGCGCCGAGGTGTACATCGTCACCACCGACACCCATTTCTCGCACAAAGTCTGGCACGAGACCTCGCCAGCGGTCGGCAAGGCCCAGTTCCCACTGGTGGGCGATCCAACCCACACCTTGACGCGTGGCTTTGGCGTGCACATCGAAGAAGAAGGCCTGGCACTGCGCGGCACCTTCGTCGTCAATCCGGATGGCGTCATCAAGACCCTGGAAATCCATGACAACGCCATCGCCCGCGACGTCAAGGAAACCCTGCGCAAGCTCAAGGCTGCCCAGTTCGTCGCCGCTCACCCAGGCGAAGTGTGCCCTGCCAAGTGGAATGAAGGCGCTGCTACCCTGACCCCATCGCTGGACCTGGTCGGCAAGATTTAATGCAGTTTGACGGGAGGGTGCGCTGCCTTGCCACCCTCCCGTGTCACAACATCGTAGTAGAGACGCGCGCGGTTGAACTGCAAGGCTGACTTCAAAACAACTTTACGGATATCGACATGCTTGACGCTACGCTCAAAACCCAATTGCAGGCTTATTTACAGAACCTGCGTACCCCGATTACCCTCATTGCCACGCTCGATGACAGCGCCAAGAGCGCCGAATTGCGCGCGCTGCTGCTCGACATCGCCAGCCTGTCCGACAAGGTGACGGTCGACGAATCGGGCAGCGATGCCCGCTCGCCCTCATTCCTGATCGCCAGGCAAGGCGAAAGCCGTGGCGTGCGCTTTGCCGCCATTCCCCTGGGCCATGAATTCACCTCGCTGGTGCTGGCCCTGCTGTGGACGGGCGGCCACCCGCCCAAGGTGGCCCCTGAAGTCATCGAACAAATCAAGACGCTCGCCGGCGGCAACTTCGAGGTGTACATGTCCCTCTCCTGCCATAACTGCCCGGACGTGGTGCAGGCCGCCGCCCTGATGGCGATTTATAACCCGCAGATCAATACCGTCGTGATCGATGGTGGCATGTACCAGGCCGAAGTCGAAGCACGCCAGGTGATGGCGGTGCCGATGGTGTTCAAGGATGACGCCCTGTTCGGTTCGGGCCGCATGACGCTGGAAGAAATCGTCGGCAAGCTCGACGTCCATTCGGCCGACCGCGAAGCGACGAAGCTGAACGAAAAAACCCCGTTCGACGTCCTGATCGTGGGCGGCGGCCCGGCCGGCGCGGCAGCGGCCGTGTATGCCGCCCGCAAAGGCATCCGGGTCGGCGTCGCCGCCGAGCGTTTCGGCGGCCAGACCAACGACACCATGGCGATCGAAAATTACATTTCGGTGCTCGAGACGGACGGCCCGAAATTCGCCCTGGCGCTGGAAGCGCAAGTGCGCCACTACGATGTCGACATCATGAACCTGCAGCGGGCCGACAAGATCGTGCCGGCGACCAAGCCGGGCGGCCTGGTGTCCGTGCACATGGCCAACGGTGGCGTGCTCCATGCGCGCAGCGTGATCGTCTCGACGGGCGCGCGCTGGAGAAACGTCAACGTGCCCGGCGAAGCCGAGTACAAGAACAAGGGCGTGGCGTATTGCCCCCACTGCGACGGCCCCCTGTTCAAGGGGAAAAAAGTGGCGGTCATCGGTGGCGGCAACTCCGGCATCGAAGCGGCCATCGACCTGGCCGGCCTGGTGCAGCACGTGACCGTGATCGAATTTGCCGACGCCCTCAAGGCCGACGCCGTGCTGGTCAACAAGCTGCGCAGCCTGCACAACGTGACCATCCACGTCAACGCCCAGACCACCGAGATCACGGGCGACGGCAGCAAGGTCAACGGCATCAGCTACAAGGACCGGGTCAGCAACGAGATCCACCACGTGGCGCTCGAAGGCGTGTTCGTGCAGATCGGCCTGGTGCCCAACACGGAGTTCCTCAAGGGGACGCTGGAATTGAGCAAGTTCGGCGAGATCGTCATCGATGCCAAGTGCCACACCAGCCTGCCCGGCGTGTTTGCCGCGGGCGATGTGACGACGGTGCCATATAAACAGATCGTCATTGCCGCCGGTGAAGGTTCGAAGGCGGCCCTGAGCGCCTTCGATTACCTGATCCGCCAGCCCGTCGATGTGCCTGCCGAAGTGGCCGAAGAGGTGCTTGCCGCCGCCTGATCGATCGTCGGTCGCGCACCATGTTCGTCTAAAGCCGCCCCGGCCCGCCGGGGCGGCTTTTTTTTGCCTGCGCCTGCGTCTTTCCTATGGGGGCGCGGCGCCGTCGTCCACCAGCCGCTGCGCCAGCCGCAAGCCCGCGATCATCAGTTGCGTCGCCTCGCGCTTGCTGGCCTCGTCTGGCACGCGCAGCACGTAGGACGGGTGATACACCGGCACCACCCAGCGGCCCTGGTGCGCAATGGCTTGCCCGAGGCTGTCCTTGAGGGTGGCGTGGCTGTTGCCCAGCACGGCTTTCAAGGCCGTGCTGCCCAGCGCGACGACGACGACGGGCCGGACCTGGGCCAGCTCCCGCTCGAGCCAGACGCCGCAGGCATCGATTTCGCGCTGCGCGGGGGTCTTGTGCAGGCGCCGCTTGCCGCGGGGCATCCATTTAAAATGTTTGACGGCGTTGGTCAGATAAACGGCGCGCCGCTCCACGCCCGCCTCGTCCATGACGCGATCGAGCAGCTGCCCGGCCGGCCCCACAAAGGGGGTGCCGGCCAGGTCTTCCTGGTCGCCCGGCTGCTCGCCCACCAGCATGATGCGCGCGTGGCCGGGGCCGACGCCGCCCACCGCCTGGGTGGCATGCTGCCACAGTTCGCAGCGGCGGCACTGGTCGAGCGAGGTGGGGACATCACGCTGCGGCTGCGCCTGCTCCGGTGCGATGGCAATGGTGGTGCCGTGGCGCTGGCCCACCGACGCCGTCTGCCCCGTGCGGCGCATCCCGGTCGCCGCCTGCGTCACCATGTCCGGCACCACCTGGCCTTCCGGCAGGTTTTTCCAGAAGCGGGACGGGATATGGCTTTTCAGGAGTTTCTCGTTCAGGCGCGCCGGATTGAAAATACTGCGGTAATAGGTCAGCCACAGCGCTTCGCCCGCATCGTCGAAGGCGGCCTGGCTGCGCAGCACGGGCCCGGCAAAGTGGAGCGCGACGCCGTCCCACATGACGCTCGCCTCGGGCGTGGCGATCAGCCAGCTGACCTTGCCCATGCGACCGGCGAAGTGCTGGGCCACCTGGGGCAGCACGTCGTGCGCGGGCTCGAACCAGGCGACGAAACGGGGCGGCCCGGCGCCCTCGCCCCGCTCGCGGAAGCGGATGTAGGCGTGCATGTCGTGCTGTTCGCGCTTGACCGCCTTGACCATGCCGTGCAGGCGGCTGCCGTCCTCGTCGGCGGCCGACAGCACCACCGCCTCGCCATGCTGCCAGCGCCAGAGCACGCGGTACAGGAAGGCCCAGCGGTCGGGCACGCGGCAGCAGGCGGCTTGCTGCAGCATGTCCATCAGCTGGCGCGGGATGCGCACGGGCGCGCCCGCCGCGGGCGGCTTCGGGGCGGGCGGCGCGGGCGGAGTCGGTGGCGTGGCCGGTGTGGGCGGAGTCGGTGGCGTGGCCGCTGTGGCCGGAGTCGGTGGCGTGGCCGGTGTGGGCGGCGTGAGCACGGGTTGGGCAAACAAATCGGCGGTGGCGGCGCCGGCATCAGCGCCGCCGCCCGCCCCCGTCAACAGGTCGCCCGCCTGACCGGCGGTGCGCCAGTCAATGGCATGCGGCGGCACCGCGGCGGCCAGCAAAGCGCGGGCCGCCTCGCGCCAGCTGGCGAAGTCGTGCACGGGCACGGGCACGGCTTCGCCGGCGGCAACCCTGCCGGCGAGCTCGTCCAGGGCCCTCAGGCCGCTTGCAATTGCGTCCATAAACTCAGTTGCGTGGGCTGCTCGGTGAGCGAGCGCCGCAGCAGTTCGGAGGTGGCGGCGCCATTGACGGGTGCGTAGTCGGCGGTGACGATGAACGGCGCGATTTTTTTCATGCTGCAGCGCAGGCGCGCCAGATCGACATAGCGGATGCGCCGCAGGCAGCGCAATTCCACCAGCCGCCGGGCGTTGCGCAGGCCAATGCCCGGCACGCGCGCAATCATGCTGGCGTCGGCCAGATTGAGGTCCAGGGGAAAGTGTTCGCGGTGCGCCAGCGCCCACGCCAGTTTCGGGTCGATGTCGAGCGCCAGGTTGCCGCCGGAAGCGGGCAGCAACTCGCTGGCGACAAAGCCGTAACTGCGCAACAGAAAATCGGCCTGGTACAGGCGGTGCTCGCGCAGCATGGGCGGCGGCGCCAGCGGCACGCTTTTCGGACTGTCGGGAATGGGGCTGAACGCCGAGTAGTACACGCGCTTGAGCTTGTAGCTGTTGTAGAGCGTTTCGGCCGTCGACAAGATGGTTTGATCGTCGCTGGCATCGGCGCCGACGATCATTTGCGTGCTCTGGCCGGCCGGCGCGAAACGGGGCGATTTCGGCTCCTGCGCTTTTTCGTCGAGGCGCTGGCGGATGGCGCCCATGGCCAGTTTGATGGTGTGCACGCTTTTTTCGGGCGCCAGCTTTTGCACGCTGTCCTGGGTGGGCAACTCGATGTTGACGCTGAGACGGTCCGCATACTTGCCGGCCAGGGCGATCAGGGCGGGGTCGGCGTCGGGGATGGTTTTGAGGTGGATGTAACCGCGGAACTGGTGCACCTCGCGCAACTGGCGGGCGATCTCGACGAGTTGCTCCATGGTGTAGTCGGCCGAGCGGATGATGCCGGAACTGAGGAACAGGCCGTCGATATAATTGCGCAGATAAAAATCGATGGTGAGCTTGACCACTTCATCGACGGCAAAGCGGGCGCGCGGCACATTGGACGTGCGGCGGTTGACGCAGTACTGGCAGTCGTAGATGCAGAAATTGGTCAGCAGGATTTTGAGCAGCGACACGCAGCGACCGTCCGGCGTGTAACTGTGGCAAATGCCCATGCCCGTGGTGGCGCCGATGCCGTCCTTGCCGATGGAGCTGCGCCTGGGCGCGCCGCTGCTGGCGCAGGAGGCGTCGTACTTGGCCGCGTCGGCGAGGATTTCCAGTTTATCCGTGAGTTCCATGATGTAAAATTTACTGTATGTATGTACAGTATTTTACACCAGGGCGCACGGTGCGGCGCACGATTGCCGGGTCAAACCTGGAACAGCACAAGCCGCCCCGGCACGCGCTAGCGCTGCTGTCAGCGCAGCGGCTTGCCTTCGCTGTCGAGCACCACCACCTCGCCCCAGTTGAGCGAGCGCACGCCCGCTTCGATCTTGCGCAGGTCGCCAATGATCAGCCAGGTGATGTTGTCGGGCTTGACGAATTTGCTCGCCGCCGTCGCCAGCTGGGGCGCCGTCAGCGCGCGTAGCTTGCCCGCGTAGCCCTGCCAGTAGTCGTCCGCCAGGCCCAGGTTCAGGCTGCTCAGGGCGGCCGACTCCAGCGCCGCCACGGTTTCGAAGCGGCCCGCCAGGCGCGCGCGCATGCTGCGCATGATGCTGTCGTATTCGGCCCCCACCAGTGGGCGCTCGCCGGCGACGCCGCGGATTTCCTTGGCCACTTCCAGCATCGCTTCGCGCGTCTTGTCGGTCTGCACGGGCGCGACGATATTGAAGGCGCGTTCGCCGCGCACGTCCGTCAGGCGCCCCGAGGTACCGTAGCTCCAGTGCTTGTCCAGGCGCAGATTGCGGTTCAGGCGCGAGGTGGCCATGCCGCCGAAATTGCTCATCACGATCTCCATGGCCAGGTCTTCCGGCTGGCCGTGGCGCTGCGACAGCTCACTGGCGGCGATGATCGACTGCGGCGCGTCGGGCTTGTCGACCAGGTAGATGCGCGCCGGTGCGGCGCGGCCATCGGCAATCGCCGCGCGGGCGGGCACGGCGCCGCCGCGCCAGCCGCCGAAGCTCGCTTCGAGCGCCGGCAAGGCCTTCGCCAGCGTGGTGTCGCCGGTGACGACGATGGTGGCGTTGGCCGGGGTGAACCAGGCCGCGTGCCAGGCCGCCAGGTCGGCGCGCGTCACGCTCTTGATGCCCGCCTCGTTGCCCAGCACCGGGCGGCCGTAGCCGTTGCCGGCGCCGTACAGCAGGCCGGGCATCAGGCGCGCGGCCAGCGCCGCGGGCTGGGCGCGCTCCTGCCCCAGCGTGGCCAGGCGGCGCTGCTGGGCCAAGGCGAACTGGTCCTGGGCGAAGGCCGGACGCAGTGCGGCATCGGCCATCAGCGCCAGCGACGGCGCCAGCTTGGCGCTGGTGGTCTGCAGGCGCACCAGCGCCGTTTCCAGGCCGGCGCCGGCCGTGAGGCGCGCGCCCAGCGACTCGAAACCCTCGGCCAGTTCAAACGCGCTGCGCGTGGTGCTGCCCTTGTCGATCAGGTCGAGCGCCAGCGAGGCGGTGCCCGGTTTGCCGGCGCTGTCGGTGACGGCGCCGGCGTCGAGCGCCAGCGCGACGTGGACGATGGGCGCGCCATGGCGCTCGATGAGCATCACCTTGACGCCGTTGCCCAAGGTGGCGCGGGCGATCGGCGGAAACGTCGCGTCAGGCGTCTCGCCCAGCGCCGGCAGCACCTTGCGGTCGATCACCGGCCTGGTCGCCGCCAGCTTGGGGAAGGGCCGCACCGTCATCGTGTAAAAGGGCGCGCGCAGCCAGTCGCGGGCGACCGCCTTTACTTGCGCGGAGGTGGTGTTGGCCTGCCGCTCGAGGCGGTCCAGGTAGGCGTCCGGCGCGCCGCCGTAGGTCATGCTTTCGGCCAGCACGTCCGAGCGTCCGCCAAAGCCGCCCAGGCGTTCGATCGAGCGCGAAAAATCGGCCAGGTTCACCGTCTTGACGCGCGCCAGTTCGGCCGCCGTCGGCCCCTTCTCGATCAGCTCGGCCAGCACCGCGTCGAGTTCGCGTTCGACCGCCAGCGGCTCCACGCCCGGCTTGACCATCACCGAAATATTCAGGGTGCTGGCCAGTTCGCCGTCGTTGACGGATGCACTGACGCCGGTGGCCATGGCCTTGTCGTAGACCAGGCGGCGGTCCAGCCGCGCGCTCTTCGAGCCGGCCAGCACGCCGGCGAACAGTTCCAGGTGCGCCACCTGCGGGTCCTTCCAGGCCGGCGCGTGATAGCTGCGGGTGATGCGCACCTGCGGCACCTGGTCGGCCATCTCGTCACGGATATTGTGTTCCAGCGCGGGGATCCAGGTTTCCAGGCGGGGCAGCGGCGGCCCCGGGGGAATCTCGCCGAAATACTTCGTCACCAGCTCGAGCGCGCGTGCCGGGGTGATGTCGCCGGCCAGCGAAATGACCGCATTGTTCGGTCCATAATAAGTGCGGTACCACTCCTTGATGTCGTCGAGCGAAGCGGCATTGAGGTCGTCCATGCTGCCGATGGTCGACCACGAATACGGGTGCGAATACGGGTACATCTTTGCGCTGATTTCACTGCGCACGCGCCCGTAGGGCTGGTTTTCGCCCTGGCGCTTTTCGTTTTGCACCACGCCCCGTTCGCGCTCGAGCATCTCCTTCGAAATGTAGTTGGCCAGGAAGCCCATGCGGTCCGATTCGAGGAACAGGGTGCGCTCGAGCGCCGAGGTGGGCACGTCCTCGAAAAAATTGGTGCGGTCGGTGTTGGTGGTGCCGTTGCGGTTGTTGGCGCCCAGGTCATCCATCGCCTCGCGAAAGCCGTGCGGGTAGTTTTCGGAACCGTTGAAGAAGAAGTGTTCGAACAGGTGGGCGAAGCCCGTCTTGCCCCGTTTTTCATTGCGCGAGCCGACGTGGTACCACAGGTTGACGCCGACGATGGGCACCGCGTGGTCTTCGTGGACGATCAGGGTCAGGCCGTTGGGCAGCACGAAGCGCTGGTGCGCGATGGCGTAGGCGGCGCGGTCGAATGTCACCGGTGCGGCAAGGGGCGCGGTGGCGCCGTGGGCGGCCTGGGCGCCGAAGGCGAGGACGAGACAGAGGCAGAGCGGACGAAGATTCATGGAAGGGGCAGTCGAGACGCCGGCCGCGCGAGCGGCGGTCAAGCGTGGGTTGGCGCGGGAGGCGCGGTGAAAGACGGTTGCGCCTGCAGCAGCTCGCGCTGGCAGCGCTCGCGCTGCAGATCGTTCATGCGGGCGCTGGCCTGGCTGGCGTAGCGCTCGGCGCCGGCCAGGCCGGCGTGGGCGGCGCGCTGCAGCCACAAGGTGGCGTACAGGGCATCGCTGGCGACGCCCTGCCCGCTCAGGTACATCAGGCCCAGGTTGAACTGGGCCCTGGCGTGGCCCTGGCGCGCGGCAGCGAGGTACCAGGCGTGCGCGACGGCGTAGTCGCGTGGCACGCCCTGGCCGCTGTCGTGGCGCAGGCCGAGGGCGAACTGCGCCAGCGCGTGGCCCTGCCGGGCCGCCTTGGTGTACCAGTCGCAGGCATGCTGGTCGGCGCCGCCGCTGTCGTCGCGGTCGAACAGCGCGCCCACCTTGTACTGGGCGGCGGCGTAATCCTGTTCGGCCGCGCGCAGATACCAGTGCAGCGCCGCCTGCATGTCGGCGTCGACCCCGGCGCCGCTCTCGTAGCACAGGCCGAGGTCGAACTGGGCGCGCAAATGGCCCTGCTCGGCCGCCTTGCGATACCAGGCGGCCGCTTGCGCGCGGTCGGCGTCGACACCGTCGGCGCCAAGGCCGCTGTCGATAAGCTGGCCCAGGTGATACTGGGCGCTGGCGAAACCCTGTACGGCGGCCTTGCGGTACCAGTGGGCGGCGCGGGCGGCGTTGCGTTCGACGCCCTGGCCGTATTCGTGGCGCAGGCCCAGGTTGTCCTGGGCCCCCGCGTGACCCTGGTCGGCGGCCTGGCGGAACCAGCCGAGGGCGACGCTTTCATCCCGTTCGACGCCCTGGCCGCCGTCGTAAATCAGGCCCAGGTTGAACTGCGAACTGGCATGGCCCTGGGCGGCCGCCTTGCGGTACCAGTTGACGGCCTTGACCATGTCGAGGGCGACATCCTCGCCCCGTTCATGGCGCAAGGCGAGATTGAACTGGGCGGGGGCGTAGCCCTGCTCGGCGGCCTTGCGGAACCAGGCCAGCGCCTGCGGGCGATCCTGCTGGACGCCCTGGCCGTTGTCGTAGCGCAGGGCCAGGTTGAACTGGGCGCGCGCGTAGCCCTGTTCCGCCGCCTTGCGGTACCAGCTGATGGCCAGCCTGAAATCCTGCGGCACGCCCTTGCCGCTTTCGTACATCATGCCCAGGTTGTTCTGCGCGCCCGGATCGCCCTGGCTGGCGGCCTGGCTGAACCAGTGCATGGCGCGGTGGACGTCGACCGGCACGCCCTGGCCTTTCGCATACAGCCAGCCCAGGTTGTACTGGGCGGCCGCATACCCCTGTTCGGCGGCGCGCTGGTACCAGGCCAGCGCCTGCGGGTAATCCTGGCCCACGCCCTGGCCCTTCTGGTACATCACGCCCAGGTTGTACTGCGCCTGCTCCAGGCCGGAAGTGGCGGCCATGCGGTACCAGGCCACCGCCAGCTCGAAGTTTTGCGGCACGCCCTGGCCGTTGACGTACATGAAGCCCAGCGAATGCTGGGCGCTGGCCACGCCCTTTTCAGCCAGCGCCTTGATGCGCAGGAATTCGGACGTGTGGCGGCCGTCGGGACGCGCCGGTGCGCCGGGATGGGACATCGCCGCTCAGCTCGGCATCACGAGGCGGTGCGACGCCGGCGCCACCACCTGCGGCGGCGCCGTCCTGGCGCTGCCCTGCTCGCCCAGCAAGCCGATGAACTGCGACAGCGGAATCGGCCGGTGGTACAGATAGCCCTGCATGGTCAGGCAGCCGTTCGACTTCAGGTAGCGCGCCTGCACGTCCGTCTCGACGCCTTCGGCGATCAGGTGCAGGCCAAGGCCGCGGGCGATCGAAATGATCGCCAGGATCACCGGATAGTGGCCGTGTTCGTCGTGGATCTCCTTGACGAAGGACTGGTCGATCTTGATGGTGTGGATGGGGAAGCGGTGCAGGTAGGACAGCGAGGAATAGCCGGTGCCGAAATCGTCGATGGCCACCGACACGCCCAGCTGGCACAGCTTGTTCAACTGCTCGATGGCGTACTGGGGATTGCGGATGCAGATGTTTTCGGTGATTTCCACCTCGATCTGGGCCGGCGAAATCCCGTAGCGCACCAGCGCGCCGCGCATCTTCTCGAAAAAGTCGCCGCGGTCGAGGTACTGGGGCGACAGGTTCAGCGACAGGCGGATCGCCTCGTTGCCGCTGGCGTTCCACTGCAACATGTCACGGCACAGCGCGCCGATCATCCAGTCCGAGATCGGCAGCATCAGGCCGTTTTCCTCGGCGAACGGCAGGAATTCGCCCGCCGTCAGCAAACCGCGCACGGGGTGGTTCCAGCGCATCAGGCCTTCGGCGCCGATGATGCGGCCCGTGATGACGTCGATCTGCGGCTGGTAATGCATCTCCAGCTCGTTCTGCTCGAGCGCCTTGCGCAGGCTTTGCTCGAGCGCGATCTTCTGGTGCGAGATGTCGAGCATCGAGTTGTGATAAAAACTGTGGCCGTTCTTGCCCAGCGCCTTGACCTGGTACATGGCGATGTCGGCGTGGCGCAGCAGTTCGTCGATCGATTCGCCGTCGGTGGGGTAGATGGCGATGCCGATCGAGGCGGAGATATGCACTTCGTGGCCGTCGAGGTCGAACGGCTTTTGCAGGCATTCGAGGAATTTGTCGGCGATCAGCTTGGCGTCGTCGCGGTCGCGCAGCTCCGGCAGCACGATGGTAAATTCGTCGCCGCCCTGGCGCGCCAGCGTGTCGCCCCGGCGCAGGCACTCTTTCAGGCGCACCGAAGCCTGCTGCAGCAGTTCATCGCCCTTGACGTGGCCGAGGGTGTCGTTGACCAGCTTGAAACGGTCCAGGTCGATGAACATCACCGCCAGTTCCGTCATCTTGCGCTTGGCCTGGATCACGGCCAGGCCCAGGCGGTCCTTGAACAGCATGCGGTTGGGCAGGTCGGTGAGGATGTCGTGGTAGGCCTGGTACGAGATCAGCTCTTCGGCGCGCTTGCGGTCGGTGATATCGCGCGCCACGCCATAGGTGCCGAAAAACTCCAGCCGCGTCACCTCGTTGTCGGGGATGTGCATGCCGATCGAATTGAGCGAGATCGTCATCAGGGTGTTGTTGAAGGTGCGGTCGGCGCTGCCGCCGGCGTGGCACTTCAGGCGCAGTTCGACGTTGCGCGAGGCGCGCTCGTCGACGCGGCGCTCGTTGAAGGCGTAGCGGGCGCGCTCGAGATCTTCTTCATGGACCAGGATCGAGTAATGCTTGCCGATCAGGTCCTCGCGCGAAAAGCCCAGCAACTGGTAGGCGCGGTCGTTGACGAAGGTGAAGCGGCCTTCGTGGTTGAGCGTATAGATGATGTCGGGCGAACTGTCGACCAGGTAGCGGTACAGCTTTTCCGAGTTTTCCAGCTGCGAGGCGATCTGCAGGTTGGCGGCCGCCAGGCGGCGCTGCTGCAGCGCATTGGCCACTGTCTTGAGCAGCTCTTCGCGGCTGTAGGGCTTGCGCAGGTAGTCGTAGGCACCTCGCTTGAGGGCGCCGATGGCGGCGTCGATGCCCACTTCGCCGCTCATGACGATGACGTCGGCGTCGAAGCCCTTCTGGTTGATGAAGTCCATGATGTCATGGCCGCTCATGTCGGGCAGGCGCAGGTCCAGCAGCACCAGGTCGAAACTGGTTTTTTCCAGGTGCGCCAGCGCTTCGGCGCCGCAGGCGGCGGTAAACAGGTGGTAGTCGCGGTCGCGCAGCAGCTCGTACAGCGACGACAGCAGGCGCGGCTCGTCATCCACCAGCAGGATGCGCGGCAGCTGCTTGCGGCTGTCGGCGCGTTCGGCGTAGGACGCCAGCGCGCCCGCCGCAGCTTGCTCGCCGTGCTCGGTATCGGGGACCATGGGGGCGCTTGCCTGTGCGTTCAAGTTGATCATCGCCTAGATCGAGTCCATCGCCCGCGAGCGTGCGGCCACGGCGCCGGCCGGACCGCGGGCCGGCAGCAAAATTTCAAAGCTGGTGCCGGCGGCGCCGCTGCGGCAGCTGATGGTGCCGCCGATTTTTTTCACCAGGCCGTGCACGATCGACAGGCCCAGGCCGTGGTGCTTGCCTTCCTTGGCGCTGCGCACGGGCGAAAACAGGTTCGTGAGCACCTCCTGCGACATGCCGGGGCCGTTGTCGGCCACCACCAGGTCGACGTACAGGGTGCGGTCGCGCACCACGTGGCCGCGGTTGGCGATGTCGATCTTGCCGTGCCCGTCCAGCGCTTCCACGGCGTTCTTGACCAGGTTGACGAGGATCTGCTTGAGCACATCGGCGTCACCGTCGATCTCGGCGCTGGTGTCGGACATCGACGCCGTCATCGTCACCCCGGCGGGCACGAATTCGGTGGCGCGGAACAGGCGCAGCACGTCGTCGGCCACCCGCGCCACGTTGGCGGCGCCCTCGCTGGCGCTGGGCTGCAGGTCCGCGAGGCCGTTGATGAGCTGGCCGACGCGGTCGATTTCTTCGTTCAGGATCGACATTTCGCCCACCACCGGCTCGCGCCGGGCCAGCTTGTTATCGAGCACGCTCAGGTAATTTTTGATGATCGACAGGGGATTGTTCACTTCGTGGACCACGCGGCGCGACGCTTCGCGGTATTCCTCGGCGGCGTGGGCCAGCTGGCGGTGGGCCTGGCCCCGCTCGGCCAGTGCAGCGTCCAGCGCCGTCGCCGCCTGGGCGCCGAAGGCGAGCATGAAGCGTTCGCGCTTCTGGCATGCCGGCACCTGCCAGGCGGCCAGGCCGCCGATCATGACGCCCAGCGAACGGGCGCCGGTCGCCAGCGGCACGCACACCAGGCTGTCGGTACCCAGCAAGCGAAACAGCTGCTCCTCGGCCAGCCCCAGCGACTGGGCGTCGCGCTTGACGAAGGCTGGCTTCCTGGCCAGCGCGGCGGCGGCGACAACGCCGCCGCGGTTGAGGGGGATCGAAAATTCGGCGATGCGCTGCTGGGCGCCGGACGGCATGCCGACGAGCGCCTGGCCGGTGGGATTTTCCAGCAGGATGACGGCGTTGTCGAAGTCGAACAGGATGCGCGCCGAGCGCGTCATCGCTTCGAGCAGTCCTGCCTCGCCCTGCTGGCGGGCGAAGGTCTGCCCCACTTCCGACACCAGCACCAGGTTGCGCACTTCCTCGGACAGGCGCTGACGCACCGGGTCAGGCGGCGGCGCATAGGCCGGCGGGGTGGGGATGTCGTCGGCGCCGGCGAGGTCGATGCCCAGATGCGCCGCCGATTTTTCCACCTGGCGGGCGGCGGCGACGGCAATCGCCATCACGTCGTCCAGGCCCAGCGCGCACAGGCCGGCGCCGGCGGCGATGGCCGTGTCGTCGTCCTGGTGGTCGGCCGGGTGGCTGAGCAAATGGGCCAGGCGCACGATGCGGATGAGCGGATGGGCCGCCTCGAGCCGTTCGATCGGCTCATGGTGGTACAGCACCGAGTCGGCCAGGAAGGAGTCCAGGTGCCAGCGTTCGATCAGCCAGGCACCCGCTTCCGAGTGGGTAATTTGCAGCGTGCGCTGTTCGACGGCGCACAGGTCGTCGTCGTCGCGCGCGGTGAAATTGAAGGCGTATTCCTTCGGCGCCGTCGCCAGCAGGGCCAAGCGGCCCACATTGTGCAGCAGGCCGGCCAGGTAGGCTTCCTCGACGTGCGGGTAGTCCATGCGCTTGGCGACATCGCGGGCGACGACGGCGGCGGTGAGCGAGGTTTTCCAGAAACCGCGCAGATCGGTGCTGCCCGAATGGGGGAAGTTATTAAAGGTCTGGAACACCGACTCGCTGATCACCAGCGTCTTGATCATGTCGGTGCCAAGGGCCATCAGGGCCGGCTCCAGGCCCACCTGGCGGTGCACGCGGTGGTAGGCCGAACTATTGGCAACGGCGAGGATTTTCGCCGTCATCCCCGCATCGTTGGAGATCAGCGCGGCCAGCTCCGCCATGCCAAGATCGTCGGCCTGCAGGTGCTCGAGCAACTTGATGAGGATCTGCGGCATCGCCGGCAGACGGGCAATCAACAGGCGATTGCGAATATCGTGGTCTGTTTGCTGCATTATCTCAGGCACGCCGCCAATAATCGAAGGGAATGTATCCGGGGGGCCGCCTGGATAAAACGGCCACGACATGTGTATTTACGCCTCGGACAAAGCAGCTTTTTGGCCTTGGTCGAGTTAATAACACAACGATCTTAGCATATATACACAAGCTTTCTATATGGGAATAATCATTTCAGGCAAACTGTGGTGTTTGGCGCAGCGAGGGCGGTTTAGCCCGGGGATTGCCTCGACAAACGGCGCCGATATTGCCTCGCCGCTATCCATAGTGCCAGCGCCACACTGCAAAAAGCCAGCTGGCCCAGCGCCAGCCACAGCACCGAATGGGACAGGAAGGGCGCGATCACGCCCGCCACCAGCGCGCCCAGCAAGGTCACTTCGAACGACTGGCAGGACGCGACGGTGCCGCGAATGTGCGGAAACAGGTCGAGCGTGAGCAGGGTGGCGCCGGGGGCGACGAGCGACATGCCGAAGGTATAAAAGAACATTGGCAGCACGCTCCACGGCAGCGCCGGTGGCAAGCACAGGTGATAGAGCACGTTGGCGCTGGCGGCGGCGAGCAGGAAGCCGAAGCCGATGCCGATCTGGCGCGCAAAGCCCATCCGGCCGGCGCAGCGGTTGGCAGCCAGCGCGCCCAGAAAAATCCCCGACACGGAGGGCACGAACAGCCAGGCGAACTGGTCGGGGCCAAGCCCCAGGTGCACGGGCAGCATCACGGGTGCGGCCGTGATGAACAGGAACAGGCCGGCGAAATTGCAGGCGATGACGCCGGACTTGAGGTGAAACAGGGGCGACTTGAAGATGCTCGAGTAATTGCGGGCCAGGTAGCCGGGATTGAAGGCCTGGCGCTGCGCCACGGGCAGCGTTTCCGGCAGATAGCGCCAGCAGACCCAGAACAGCAGCAGCGTGTAGACCAGCAAAAAATGGAAAATCATGCGCCAGTCGGTGTACTTGACGATCAGGCCGCCCAGCACGGGCGCCACCGCCGGGGCGATCGAAAAGATCATCGTCACCAGCGACAGCAGGCGCGCCGCCGGTGCGTCCGTGTACAGGTCGCGGATGATGGCGCGGCCGATCACCACGCCGGCCCCCGCCGAGACCCCCTGCATGATCCGGAACACCCACAGGTAATGGACCGAATGGGAGGCGGCGCAGCCGAAGGTGGCGACGGCGAACACGATCAGCGCCGCCAGGATCACCTTGCGGCGGCCGAAGGCGTCGGCCAGCGCGCCGTGCCAGAGCACCATGCCGGCAAACGCCAGCATGTAGGCCGACAGGGTCTGCTGGACCTCGATGGCGCTGGCGTGCAGGTCCGCTTCGATGTTCGGAAAGGCGGGCAGGTAGGCGTCGATCGAAAACGGTCCCAGCATCGACAGCCCGGCCAGCAGCATCGCCAGCGCGACGCCGCCCAGCATGGCGATACGGTGCACCGGCGGCAGCGGCACCGGGATGACGGGGTCTTTCGGCAGACTGGCCGGCGGCTCGGGGAACATTCAGACCTGCTTCGGCTTGGCCTCTTCGCGGCGGTTGTAGCCGGCCACCATGTCGAAGCGGAACAGGCGGCATTCGAGGGCGCCGTTGAAGAACGGCGTCTTGCGCGCTTCTTTCAGGCGCAGCAGCTTGGGCAGCGACAGGTCGGCGGTGAACAGGAACACGGTCCAGCCGGCAAAGCGCTGCTTGAGGGTGGTGCCGAGCGAACTATAGAACGCCTGCGCCATCTCGTCGGGCGCCATGGTGCTGTCGCCGCGCACGCCGATACGCTCGCCGTACGGCGGGTTGGTCAGCAAGATGCCCGGATGGTCGGTGGGCGGCTTGACTTCCTGCGCCTCGATCTGTTTCAGGGGGATGTCGAATTCGATCCCCGCCACTTTCAGATTGTGGCGCGTCATGGCGACCATGTCGCCGGAGATGTCGCTGCCGAAAATGGTCGCTTCCGACGGCAGCGGATTGGTCTTGACGGCGTCCTTCATGGCTTGCCACGGGGCAGCCTTGAAGTCGTTGAATTTTTCGAAGGCGAAGCTGCGGCGCGCGCCGGGGGCGATGCCTTGCACCATCTGCGCCGCTTCGATCAGGATGGTGCCGGAGCCGCACATGGGGTCGAACAGCACCGTGCCCGGCTTCCAGCCAGCCACCCGCAGCATGCCGGCGGCCAGGTTTTCGCGCAGCGGCGCGTCGCCCGTCTCTTCGCGCCAGCCCCGCTTGAACAGCGCTTCGCCCGAGGTGTCGATATAGATGGTGAAGTTGCGCGCGTCGAGGAAGCCGACGATGCGGATGTCGGGCGCGCGCGTGTCGACCGAGGGACGCTTGTCGAACTGGTCGCGGAAGCGGTCGCAGACGGCGTCCTTGATTTTCAGGGTGGTAAATTCGAGGCTGCGCAGGGGCGACTTGACGGCGGTGACGTCGACGCGGATGGTGTGGTCCACCGTGAAAAAATCTTCCCACGGTTGGGCCAGCACCAGGTCGTAGATATCGTTTTCGTTGGCGTAGCTCGACTGCGCCATGCGCATCAGCACGCGCGAAGCGATGCGCGAGTGCAGGTTCATGAGGTAGCTATCGAGCAGGTGGCCGGAGGCGTGCACGCCGCCCGGCACCTGGTTGTGCACCTTCATGGTGGTGGACAACTGGGCGATTTCGCCCAGCTCTTCGGCCAGCGCCGCTTCCATGCCGCGTGGGCAAGGACAAAAAAATGAGGCCATCAGGGGTTCCCTTTATCCGTTAATTACAATGAAATGACGGGAAGGCGCCTGCGCCCTCCCCGCGTTACAACAACTGCGCTAAGACTGTGGAGAGGCTTGTTTCGCCAGTGCCCGTTCGACGAAGTCGAGCCGGTCCTGGCCCCAGAAGCCTTCGCCGTCGACGATGTACCAGGGCGCGCCGAACACATTGGCGGCGAGCGCGTCGTCGGTGTTTTTTTCGTACTCGGCCTGCACGCCGGCCGTTTGCGAGGACTTCACCAGGTTGGCGCCGTCGAAGCCGCAGGCACTGGCGATGTGGGCCAGGGTGGCGTCGTCGGCGATGTTTTTGTCGTCCGCCCACAAGGCGTGCATGATGGCGCCGGCCAGTTCGAGCGCCGCCTCGCCGCCCAGGCTGGTGCGGGCGGCGATGATCAGTTTGGCGGCGGCGTCGGGCGGCACGGGAAACCAGGTCGGCTGCACGTTCAGCGGCAGCCCCAGGTGCGCCGCCCAGCGCGCCAGTTCGGCCAGGCGATAGGCCTGGCGCTGGGGCGAGCGCTTGCCCAGCGGCAGACCGCCCGAGGCGGCGAACACCCGTCCCATGTCGCACGGCTTGATGTCGATGCGGGCGCCGGCGGCGCGCGCCATGGCGACGTAGCGCGCGTGGCCCAGGTAGGTCCACGGCGAATGGGGCGCCAGATAATAAATGGTGGTCTTGGACATCGCCGCTTCCTTAGAATGGTTTGACGACCACGAGAATGGTGATCGCGATCAGCAAAATAACCGGCACTTCATTGAACCAGCGGTACCAGCCGTGGGTGCGCAGGTTGACGCCACGTTCGAATTTTTTGAGCAGCGAGCCGCAGGCGTGATGGTAACCGACCGCCAGCAGCACCAGCGCCAGCTTGGCATGCAGCCAGCCACCCTTGAAGCCGTAGCCCAGCCACAGCCAGATCCCCAGCACCAGCGCCGGCACCATCAGGATCGAGGCGAAGCGGTACAGCTTGCGCGCCATCAGCAGCAGGCGCGCAGTGGCCGCCGGCTCGCTTTCGAGCGCCAGGTTGACGAAGATACGGGGCAAATAAAACAGCCCGGCGAACCAGGAGGCGACGAAGACGATGTGAAACGCTTTAATCCAGAGCATGGGGGTCCAGTAGGGTCAGGTGCAGCTCAAACGCGTACCTGGCCGTGGCCGAATACGATGTACTTCAGGGACGTCAGGCCTTCGAGACCGACGGGACCGCGCGCGTGCAGCTTGTCGTTGGAGATGCCGATCTCGGCGCCCAGGCCGTATTCGAATCCGTCGGCAAAGCGGGTCGAGGCATTGACCATGACGGACGCCGAATCGACTTCACGCAGAAAGCGCAGGGCGTCGGTATAGTCTTCGGTGACGATGGCGTCGGTGTGATGCGAGGACCAGGTGTTGATATGGTCGATCGCTTCGTCAAGGCCATCGACGGTCTTGATGGCCAGGATCGGCGCCAGGTATTCGGTGGCCCAGTCGTCTTCGGTGGCGGCGGCCAGCAGCGGGTAGCCGGCTGCGTGCAGGATCGCCAGCGCGGTGGGATCGGCGCGCAATTGCACCGCCTGCTCCAGGTACAGCGGCGCCAGCAGCGGCAGCACGGAGGCGGCAATGGCGCGGTCGATCAGCAGCGTTTCCATGGTGTTGCAGGTGCCGTAGCGGTGGCACTTGGCGTTGACGGCGATCGGCACCGCCTTGTCCAGGTCGGCCTTGGCGTCGATGTAGACGTGGCAGATGCCGTCGAGGTGCTTGATCATCGGTACCGTCGCTTCGCGCATCAGGCGCTCGATCAGGCCCTTGCCTCCCCGTGGCACGATGACGTCGACGTACTGCGGCATGGTGATCAGGGCGCCGACGGCGGCGCGGTCGATGGTGTCGATGATCTGCACGCCGTGCGCGGGCAGGCCCGCCCCTTCGAGGCCCTCGGCGACGATCGCGGCCAGCGCGCGGTTGCAGTGAATCGCTTCCGAGCCGCCGCGCAGGATGGTGGCGTTGCCGCTCTTGATGCACAGGCCGGCCGCGTCGACGGTGACGTTGGGGCGCGCTTCATAGATGATGCCGATCACGCCCAGCGGCACGCGCATCTGGCCCACCTGGATGCCGCTGGGGCGAAATTTCATGTTGCTGATTTCACCGATCGGGTCCGCCAGCGCCACCATCTGGCGCAAGCCTTCGACCATGGTGGCGATCGCCTTGTCGGACAAGGCCAGCCGTTCGACCAGGGCCGGCGCCAGGCCGGCGGCGGTGGCGCCGTCGAGGTCGCGCTGGTTGGCCGCGCGCAGCAGGGCGGCGTCGCGTTCGACGGCGGCGGCGATGAGCAGCAGGGCGCGGTTGCGGGTGGCGGTATCGGCCTTGGCCATGGCGCGCGCGGCGCTGCGCGCCTGGCGGCCGACCTGTTCCATGTAGTGGGCAATATTCATCGGGCGGTTCACTTTATCTTGATAACAGAGACAGTTGGCATGGGCGCGTTCAACGGGCCACCTTCAGGGCCAGCTGCAGCATCGCATCCCAGGCGTCGCCGGCCAGGCCCCTGGCGCGCAAGCCTTTGACGAGCTTGTCGACCTGGGCGGCGTCCTGCAAGGCCTGTTCGAGCGTGGCCAGCGACAGGCGCCGCAGCGCCGGCTCCATCAGCCGCTCGCGCGGCCCCCAGATGCGCAGCTCTTTGAGGAGCATGCCCAGCGGCCGGCCCTGCGCCATCGCCGCCTTCAATTTTAGCAGCGTACGGATTTCTTCGGCGACCGCCCACAACACCAGCGGCAACGCCTCGCCTTCTCCCTTCAAGCCTTCGAGCATGCGCACCAGGCGCGCGCAGTCACCCGCCAGCATCGCCTCGGACAATTTGAAAACGTCGTAGCGGGCCACGTTGAGGACGGCGTCGTGGATCTGCTCGAAACTGAGTTTTCCCGGCTCGTGCAGAAGGCCCAGCTTGAGGATTTCCTGGTGCGCCGCCAGCAGATTGCCCTCGACGCGCTCGGCGATGAAGTCGATGCCCTGGCGATCGGCCGACTGGCCCTGGCTGGACAGGCGCATGCCGATCCAGGCCGGCAGCGCGCTGCGCTCGACGACGGGAATCTCGATGTAGACGGCGGCCTGCTGCAGGGCGCCCACCCAGGCCGCCTTGGCGGTCTGCCAGTCCAGCTTGGGCAGGGTGATCAGGGTCAGGTTGTCGGGACTGAGATCTTTCGCGTAGGCCTGCAGGGCGGCGCCGCCCTCCTTGCCCGGCTTGCCGGTGGGGATGCGCAGTTCGATGAGCTTTTTGTCGCCGAACAGCGACAGCGCCTGGTTGGCCGCCAGCAGCTCGCCCCACTTGAAGGTGCGCTCGACGGTGAGGACGTCGCGCTCGGTGTAGCCGTTGGCGCGCGCGGCGCGGCGGATACGGTCGCCCGCCTCGAGCGCCAGCAGGTGCTCGTCGCTGCTGATGACGTACAGCGGCGCGACCGACCTGGCGAGGTGGGCGTCGAGGGCGTCGACCCGAAGCTGCATAAGTTGGCCCGGCCTTACTGGGGCTTGATGGCCGTGAGCCGGCGCAGGATCTGCTGCACCAGGTCGGACTGCATGTCGCGGTACAGCAGCACTTCCTCGGACTCCTTGGCCAGCGTCTGGTTCTCGTTGAAGGCGATCGAGCGCTTCAGGCTGATTTCGGTGGGGCCCAGCAGCTCGGCGTCCTTGTTGTCGCGCACCTTGAACACCAGCGTGTAGGTGAGCAGGTATTCGCGCACCCGGCCCTGGCTGTTGAGCGACAGGATCACCTTGCCGCGCGACTCGGAGACGACATCGACCTTGGCCTCGGCCTTGCCGGCATCGTCGACCACCTGCACGCCTTCCAGGCCGCGCAGGTTGCGGCGCAGTTCCACGCCCAGCGGCGAGGTTTCCGCAAAGCCCAGGTAAATCGTGTGGAAGGGAATCCGGTACTGCCCGTTCGCGCCGCGCGGCTTGAAGCCGCAGGCGGCCACCACGAGCGCCAGCAGCAGCACGGCGCCATGGCGCAGGAAGGTCGAACGGAGCACGGTCATCGCTTACACCACAATGTTAATGAGTTTGTTGGGCACGACGATCACCTTTTTCGGCGTCGCTCCGTCCATGAAGCGCACGGCCGCTTCGCTGGCCAGCGCCAGCGCCTCGATGGCCGCCTTGTCGGCGCCCTTCGGCACCAGCACCGCACCGCGCAGCTTGCCGTTCACCTGCACCATCATTTCGATTTCCGACTGCTCCAGCGCCAGCGGGTCAACCTGCGGCCAGCTGGCGTCGAGGATGTCGCCATCGCGCGCGCCAAAGCCCAGTTCCTGCCACAGCACGTGGGTGATGTGCGGCGCCACGGGATTTAATACGCGCAGGAAGATCGACAGGCCTTCGGCGATCACCGCATTGCTGGCGTTGCCCTCGTCGAGCTTGGCCGATTCGAGCAGGTTGAGCATCTTCATGCAGGCCGACACCACGGTGTTGTACTGGATGCGCTTGAGATCGTAGTCGGCCTGCTGGAGGATTTTATGCAGCTCGCGGCGCAGCGTTTTTTGCGCGTCGTTCAAGCCGTCGGCCGATGGCGCGGCCAGCTCCGAGGCCACCTTCGGCGCCTGCGCATGGGCGAATGCCCACACCCGGCGCAGGAAGCGGCTGGCGCCTTCGACGCCGCTGTCGGACCATTCGAGCGTCTGCTCCGGCGGCGAGGCGAACATGGTAAACAGGCGCGCGGTGTCGGCGCCATATTGACTGATCTGCGCCTGCGGGTCGATGCCGTTGTTCTTCGACTTCGACATTTTTTCGGTGCCGCCGATTTCCACCGGCTGGCCATCGCTGAGCAGCACGGCCGACTGCGGCCGGCCCTTGTCGTCCAGCACCAGGTCGACGTCGGCCGGGTTGAACCAGGTTTTTTTGCCGGCGTCGTCGCGGTAATAGGTCTCGTTGAGCACCATGCCCTGCGTGAGCAGATTGGTGAACGGCTCGTCGAACTTGACCAGGCCCATGTCGCGCATGATCTTGGTCCAGAAGCGCGCGTACAGCAGGTGCATGACGGCGTGCTCGATGCCGCCGATGTACTGGTCCATCGGCATCCAGTAATCGTTGCGGGCGTCGACCATGGCCTCGGTCGAGCCGGGCGAGGTGTAGCGCATGTAGTACCAGGACGAGTCGACGAAGGTGTCCATGGTGTCGGTCTCGCGGCGCGCCGGCTTGCCGCACTGGGGGCAGTCGCACTGCAGGAACGCTTCATACTTGTTGAGCGGGTTGCCGCTGCCATCGGGGACGCAGTCCTCGGGCAGCACGACGGGCAGGTCCGCTTCCGGCACCGGCACGGCGCCGCACTCGGCGCAGTTGATCATCGGGATCGGCGTGCCCCAGTAGCGCTGGCGCGAGATGCCCCAGTCACGCAGGCGGAAGGTGACTTTTTTCGCGCCCAGGCCCCGTTCGACCAGGTCGCCGGCGATGGCGTTGATGGCCGCCGTGTAGTCGAGGCCATCGTAGGTGCCAGAGTTGACCAGCACGCCGCGCTCCTTGTCGCCGTACCACTCCTGCCAGCCGGCCAGCGAAAACTGTTCGCCGTCAATGGCGACGACCTGCTTGATCGGCAGCGCGTACTTGGTGGCGAACAGAAAATCGCGCTCGTCGTGCGCGGGCACGCCCATCACGGCGCCGTCGCCGTAGGTGATCAATACGTAATTGCCGACCCAGACTTCGATGGCCTCGCCCGTAATCGGGTGGCTGACGAACAGGCCGGTGGGCATGCCCTTCTTTTCCATCGTCGCCATGTCCGCTTCGATGACGGAACCGAGTTTGCACTCGGCGATGAAGGCGGCCAGGGCCGGGTTGCTGGCCGCCGCGTGCGCGGCCAGCGCGTGCTCGGGGGCGACGGCGCAGAAGGTGACGCCCATGATGGTGTCGGCGCGGGTGGTAAATACGAACAGCTTGCCGTCGTCGATCAGCTGGCCGTCGGCGCCGGTGATGGTGTGCGGGAAGGCAAAGCGCACGCCCACCGATTTGCCGATCCAGTTGGCCTGCATGACGCGCACGCGCTCGGGCCAGCCGGGCAGTTTATTGTCGACATAGTCGAGCAGCTCTTCGGCGTAGTCGGTGATGCGCGCGTAGTACATGGGGATTTCGCGCTTTTCGATGGGCGCGCCCGAGCGCCAGCCGCGGCCGTCGACCACCTGCTCGTTGGCCAGCACGGTCTGGTCGATGGGGTCCCAGTTGACGGTGCCCGTCTTCTTGTAGATGACGCCTTTTTCCAGCATCTTGAGGAACATCCACTGGTTCCACTTGTAGTACTCGGGCGTGCAGGCGGTCATTTCGCGCGACCAGTCGATGGCCAGGCCCATCGATTCCATCTGCTGGCGCATGTGGGCGATGTTCGAATAGGTCCACTGGGCCGGCGGCACCTTGTTCTGCATCGCCGCGTTTTCCGCCGGCATGCCGAACGCATCCCAGCCCATCGGCATGAGCACGTTGTAGCCGTTCATGCGCAGGTAGCGGTACATCACGTCGTTGATCGTATAGTTGCGCACGTGCCCCATGTGCAGCTTGCCGGACGGATAAGGCAGCATCGAGCAAGCATAGTACTTGCCCTTGGGGAAACGCGGGTCGTGTTCGACGGCCCGGTAAGCGTCGATCGCTTTCCAGTGGGATTGGGCGGCTTGTTCGACGTCGGCGGGACTATATTTATCTTGCATGATGATTAAAGGGCCAGGAATGTTGGTTTGAACCGAACATTATACTGGCTGGCGGCGGACGCCGGCCGTAATTGACCCGATCAGGCTAGCGCAGCACCAGCTTAAGTGCCGGCAATTCGCCGTAATCGGCGTAGCGCTCGTTGATGCCGGCCACGCAATAGCTGATTTCTTCGACCAGCTCGGGCAGCCTGGCCTGGAGGGCCGCACTGTCGGTGATGACGATTTCCAGCATTTCTTTGGGGAAAAGGCGAAATTTACTCATGCCATCGGCATCGCGCAGGTAGCTGAGGCAATCGACCCAGCCGTCGATGGTGTGGCTATAACTGTCGGGAAAGCCAAAAGCGGCCTGCGAGGCAAGGTGAAAGGCGGCCGCGCTGTCGATGGCGGCGCCCTTGAGTTCGACGGTGGCCATGTCAGTCCTTCAAATTGAGTACGTCTTGCATGTCGTACAGGCCGCTTTGCTTGTCGGCCAGAAAACGCGCCGCGCGCAGGGCGCCGTGGGCGTAGGTGACGCGGCTGCTCGACTTGTGGCTGATCTCGATGCGCTCGCCGTCGCCGGCAAACAGCACCGTGTGGTCGCCCACGATGTCGCCGCCGCGGATGGTGGCGAAGCCGATGGTGGACGGGTCGCGCGCGCCGGTGACGCCTTCGCGGCCGTAGACGGCGCAGCTGGCGAGGTCGCGCCCGAGCGCGTCGGCGATCACTTCGCCCATCTTGAGGGCGGTGCCGGACGGCGCGTCGACCTTGTGGCGGTGGTGCGCTTCGATAATTTCGATGTCGTAGCCTTCGCTAAAACTTTTCGCCGCCATTTCCAGCAGTTTGAGCGTGACATTGACGCCCACGCTCATATTGGGGGCGAACACGATGGCGGTTTTTTCGGCGGCGGCGCGGATGGCCGCCTTGCCTGCCTCATCGAATCCGGTGGTGCCGATCACCATGGCGATGCCGTGCGCGGCGCAATAGGCCAGGTGGGCCAGGGTGCCTTCCGGCCGGGTGAAATCGATCAGCACGCGGGCGCCGGCCAGCGCGCTGGCGAGGTCGGCGCCGATGGCCACACCGGACGGGCGGCCCAGGAGGGCGGCGGCGTCCTGGCCCAGGCCGGGCGCGCCGGCGACGTCGAGCGCGCCGGACAGGCGGGTGTCGGCAGCCTGGTCGATCGCTTCGACCAGCATCTTGCCCATGCGCCCACTGGCGCCGGCAACGGCAATATTCAGAGCGGCCATACGATTATTTCTTGACCTGGATGCTGGCCGAAGCGGCCTCTTCCTTCTTGGGCGCCGCCTTGGCCGCCACCTTCGACGGACCGGCGATGCGGGCAATGTACTCTTTTTCGGTGGGCAGGTTGCCGCCGTCAAAACGCTCGACCTTGTCGTCCTTGAAATAGACGGTGACGCGCGCCTTGGTCAGCTCGCCATTGCCCCGTGCCAGATAAAACGGGTAGTCCCAGCGCTCGGCATGGAACACGTCCGTCAGCAGGGGCGTGCCGAGGATGAACTTGACCTGGTCGCGGGTCTGGCCCACTTTGAGCTGGGCCAGCATTTCTTGGGACACGAAGTTACCCTGCTGAATGTCTGGCCGGTACGGCGAGAAGATCCAGAAGAAGCGCTGCAGCCTGGTGGCGCTGCTGGTCTGGGCGCCCGCGTTGGCGCTGGCCGCCGAGGCGTTGGCGTCGGCCGCGATCGCCCCCGGCGCCGTCGAGACCGCGGCGGCAGGCTGGGTCTGGCGCCAGTTGGCACAGCCGGCCAGGCTCAGCACGGCACAGGCGGCAGCGGCGACCAGGACGGGCTTCAGGGACAAGCTGCGGGAAAAATCGGCAATCGTGACGCGCATAGGGAACCTCAAAACGTTTGAGCCATAGCTCCAAAACGCTATATCATAAAGCACTACGCCCAACTTCGAGCAACAAACATGAGTAACAATCCCACCGACCTCAAGGCCAGCGGCCTCAAAGCGACCCTGCCGCGCCTGAAAATTCTGGAGATCTTTCAGAACAGCGAGGTGCGCCATCTGACTGCCGAAGACGTCTATAAGCAGTTATTGACAGAAAATCTCGACGTTGGCCTGGCCACCGTGTACCGCGTGCTGACCCAGTTTGAACAGGCTGGCTTGCTCAACCGCAACCATTTTGAAACGGGCAAGGCCATTTTCGAACTCAATGCGGGTTCCCACCACGACCACCTCGTGTGCCTCGATTGCGGGCGCGTCGAAGAATTTTTCGACGAAGCGATCGAAACCCGGCAAAACACCATCGCCAGCGAGCGCGGCTTCAGCATCGCCGAGCATGCGCTGGCCATTTATGGCAATTGCATCAAGCCGGCCTGCCCGCACCGCTAAGCTGCGCACGGGCTGGCCGCTTGCCAGTCCTTCGAACCTATCCCGGTAGGTTCTTAATGACTCAAGGCGTTCGACAACAACTTGGCCGTGATATCGACAATGGGAATGACCCGCTCGTACGCCATGCGGGTGGGGCCGATCACCCCCAGCGTTCCCACGATGCGCCCGTTGACCTCGTAAGGCGCCGTCACCACGCTCATCTCGTCCATCGGCACCAGGCTGGACTCGCCGCCGATAAAAATCTGCACGCCCGTGGCTTTACTTGACACATCAAGTAATTGCATCAAGCCCGTTTTCTGCTCGAACATGTCGAACATCTGCCGCAGCGAACTCATGTTCGACGACAGGTCGGCCACGCTGAGCAGATTGCGTTCGCCCGAGATGACCATGTCGTCGCTGTGGTCGGCCATGGCCTCGCTGCCCGCTTCCACCGCCGCCTGCATCAGCCGGCTCATGTCGTCGCGCAATTTCCGCAATTCGCCCGTCACGCGGGCGCGCACCTGGTCGAACGACAGGCCGCCGTAATTCTGGTTGATGAAATTGGCCGACTGGATCAACTGCGACGGGGTGTAGTCGACATCGGTGAGCAGCAGGCGGTTTTGCACGTCGCCGCGGGGATCGACGATCACCAGCAGGATGCGCTTTTCCGACAGGCGCAGAAATTCGATCTGCTGGAACACCGACTCGCGGCGCGGGCTCATGACGACGCCGGCGAACTGCGACAGCGACGACAGCATCTGCGCCGCGTTGGCGATGGTTTTTTGCTGCTGCGGCGCCTGCAGGCGCATGCGCGACTGCGAATCGACCGAGTGCTCGTCGATCGACTGCACCGTCAGCAGGGTGTCGACGAAGATGCGGTAGCCGCGCGGGGTGGGAATGCGCCCGGCCGAGGTGTGCGGGCTGGCGACGTAGCCCATTTCCTCGAGGTCGGACATGATGTTGCGGATCGTCGCCGGCGACAGGTCCAGGCCCGATATTTTCGACAGGGCGCGCGAGCCGACCGGCTGGCCGTCGGCGATGTAGCGCTCGACGAGGGCCTTGAGCAGGGTTTGAGCACGGTTATCGAGATGCATGGTGGTCTGACGTGATCCTTGGACTGGGTGCCTTTATTATGCACGCTCGCGGCCCGTGCGGGGTAACGACGGCCGCATGGGCGCGCTCAGGCATGGTTGTTCTCGAGCCAGTCCAGCAATTGATCGAAATCGGCGCAGATGGCGTCGGGCGTGACGCCGTGTTCGAGGTGGCGCGCGCTGCCGGTGCGGTTGAGCCAGACGGCGCGCAGGCCCGCCTGCTGGGCGCCGCGCACGTCGAGCAGGACGTCGTCGCCCACATACACGGCCTCGGCAGGCGCCACCCCCAGTTCGGCGCAGGCGGCCAGAAAGATCGCGGGGGCCGGCTTGGCCTGGCCGAAACTGTGGGCCGCCACCGACACCTTGAAATGGTGGTCCAGGCCGATTGCGCGCAAGTCGGCATTGCCGTTCGAAATCGAGCCGATCAGCGTGCGCCGGCCCAGCCGCTCGAGGCCGTCGAGCACGTCCGCGTAAGGCGCGACCAGGTTGCGCGCGGCGGAAAAGATCGCCATCGCCTCGTCGACGCGGCCGACGTCGTCGCCGCTGGCGGCAAAGGCGTCGAGCAGGCCGGCCCGGCGCAGGGCCGCCAGGTCGAGGTGGAAGTGCGGCTCGCGCGCCAGCTTTTGCAGGCGCGCCTGGCGCAGGCTGTCGATCGAGTGGGCGCCGGCGATGCCCGGCGCATGCTGCTCGATCCAGGCCCACACCTGGCGCTCGGCCTGCTCGATGACGGGAGCGATGGGCCACAAGGTGTCGTCGAGGTCGAACAGGACGGCCTTGGGCCAGGCAGGAAGGGGCAGTGCTGTCATGACGCGCTCACAAGTAAATAGGACGATTTCAACTGCCGCATGGGCCAGTTACACCGTGATACACGGCCAATGGGGCCTTAGCATAACAAATGCACTAAAATGGCGGCCAATTTGTCTATTTTGCGGTCGCCAGCGCGCTGGCGCCATCTTGTCGTTTTTGGAGAAAACATGAAAAGTCTGTTCCTGCGTTCGGGCGTCGCGCTCGCGTGCGCCCTGACCCTGGCCTCGTGCGGTGGCAGCGGCGGCTCCCTGATCATCGGCGGCATCGTGGTCAACCTCAACCGCACCGGCCTCGTGTTGCTCAACAACGGCGGCGACGAGTTGGTCGTTCCGGCGACCAACACCAGCTTCGTCTTCCCCACCCTGGTCGGCAACGATACCAACTATAACGTCACGGTTAAAAGTTCGCCCAGCAACGCCGTGTGCACGGCCAGCAGCAACACGGGCAAAACGTCGACCTACGACATCACCACCGTCGTCATCAGCTGCGTCACCAATACCTACGATCTGGGCGGCACCGTGAGCAACCTCAAAAACACCGGCCTGGTGCTGGTCAACGGTCCGGACAAGGTCAGCGTGGCGGCCGATGCCACCTCGTTCAAGATGACCAAGGTGGGCGACGGTACGCCGTACGGCGTCACCATCCTGAGCCAGCCGGCCAACCAGACCTGCACGGTGACCAACGGCACCAACACGATGGGCCCGGCCAATGTCACCAATGTCCAGGTCAACTGCATCTGACCGCCTCCCGGAGAACTTCATGACTTTTACAACCTTCCTGCGCCCGGTCGCCCTGGCGGCCATCGCCCTGACCCTGGCGGCCTGCGGCGGCAAAGCCACCTTCACCATCGGCGGCACGGTGACCAGCCTGAGCTACCCCGGCCTGGTGCTTACCACCAATGGCATGGATCTGAGCGTGCCAGCCGGCGCCACCAGTTTTTCCTTCCCGAATACCGTGTCGTACGGCGATGTCTACAACGTCACCCAGAAGACGCCGCCCCTGCACCAGAGCTGCACCACGGTCAGTCCCCTGACCGGCGTCGACACGGCCAGCGGCACGGCCGGGCGCACGGCGTCGATCGCCATCGTCGTCACCTGCCTGCTCAACACCTACAGCATCGGCGGCGCTGTCAGCGGCCTCGCGGCCGACGGCCTGGTGCTCACCAACGGCAGTAGCGGCACCATCGCCGTGGCCTCCGGCGTCACCGCCTACGCCTTCACCGACAACGTGCCTTACAACACCAGCTACGGCATCACCGTGCTGACCCAGCCCACCAATCAAGTCTGCACCGTCAGCAATCCTGCCGGCGTGATGGGCGATGCGGCAGTGACCAATATCAATGTTACCTGCGTAACGAAGCCTGCCAGCACCTGAGATATACGAAATCTGATTAACTGATATTGGAAAAGACAATTGGTTTTATATGCTGTGACGCAGCATAATGCATCTGTCTCCTCCAAGTCTCCTCAAAAAGAATTGGATTTCAAGCCCGCTCAACAGCGGGCTTTTTTTTCGCCTGTACCCACCGTCAAGGCGCGCTTCGCGCGAGCCACAAAACTGGCATGATGGCCGCTGACATCCTGAAGGAGAGCGACGATGGCGACAGAAACGGTGGGAGCGTACGAGATCGACTACAGCGGCGTGCACATGGACGATGTGGACGGCTGGGCGGCATGGGTGACGATTTACGGTCCGTCGAGCAATCCCATGCACCGCAACAGCATCGTGCCCGCGCAGCGGGTGGCGGTGGAACACGTGTATGCGAGTCAGGCAGAAGCGCAGGCCGAGGCGAGGAGCGTGGCGCTGGCGATGATCGAGGAAAACAGTGCCAGGACGGCGGGGTAGGCGGTAGCGGCGTTGCCGCCGCTACCGGTTAGATCCACTTATTTTGCCGTGATGGTAATGGGCACGCTGGCCTTGGCGATGAGCCCGGCCGAATCGGTCGCCACCACCGTCAGCGTGTAGCTGCCCGTCACGGGACTGGCCCAGGCCATCAGGATGCTGGTGCCGTTAAAGCCGAAGCTCATGCCGGCCGGGGCGCCGGCGATCGACACCGACAACCAGCTCGCGCCGGGGGCCGCCACGCCGAAACTGCCGCTGAAGGCCTTGCCCGCCACGCCGGTCAGGGGCACGACCGTGATCACGGGACCGGCAGCGGCAATCTTGATGGCAATGACGGCCTGACCGGACAAGCCCGTCTTGCTGTCGCGCGCCACCACGGTCACGCTGTAGCTGCCCAGCACCGGGCTGGCCCAGGCCAGCAGGCCGGCGCTGCTGATGGTCAGGCCGGCAGGCGCACCGGTCAGACTGTACGTGACGGCGTTGGGCGCCACCACGCTCACGCCAAACGACAGGGCGATACCGGGCCGGCCCGTCAGGCTGGCAGCGCTGACGACGGGCGGCAGCGGCGCGGCGATCGCCACCGTGTAGACGGCCTTGCCGCTCAGCTTGGTCTTGCTGTCGGTGGCGATGGCGGTAACGGCATAGGTGCCGGCGACCGGGGTCGGCCAGCTGACCACGCCGGTGCTGGCGATCGTCATGCCGGACGGGGCGCCCGTCAGCGACCAGCTCAGATTGCTGCCACTGGCGCTCACGCTGAACGACAGGGCCGTGCCGACCTTGCCGCTGATGGCGCCGGCGGTCACCACCGGTGCCGGTGGCAACGCGATGGTGACGGTGTAGCTGCCCTGCCCCGTCAAACCGCTCACGCTGTCGCGCGCCAGCGCCGTCACGTTATAGGTGCCGACCAGCGGCACGGCCCACGACACCACCCCGGCAGTACTGATCGTCATGCCCGAGGGCGCACCGCTGAGCGTGTACGTCACGGCATTGGTGGCGCTGGCGGCGACCGTGAACGTCAGCGGCGTGCCGAGCGTGCCGGCGATGGCGGCGCCAGTGACCACGGGCGCAACAGGCGTGACGGTGGCACCGGACAACAACTGCAGCAGGCTGGTGACATTGGGCGTGCCCAGGCCGGCCAGCGAGTCGTAACCGGCCTTGGCCACGCAGGTGGCGCAGGCGCCATTGCTGCCCTTGGTGATGTCGGCGAACGCGCCGGAGTAATTCATCGGCACGGCGCCGATCTGGCCGTACAGTGCCGTGTGGGCCATGCCCAGCGGCGCCTTGGCGCTCAGGGCGCGCATGGCGTTGGCCAGGGCCACCAGGCCGGCCCACTGCGGGGTCGACAGGCTGGTGCCGCCGGCGCTGACCCAGTTCGGGGTGGTGCTGCCAGGTGTCATCACCGCCACGTACTGGCCGCTCGACGGATCGGCATTGAAGGCGACGTCGGCCACCGTGCGGCGCAGCGGTGTGCCGACGCCGGGGATGGTGCTGTTCTGGTAAGTCGGGGTGGGGGTGTAGGCACTGGTGCCGCCGCCCGTGCCGGACCAGCTCACTTCACTGCGCGTGCCGGTGCCGCTGTAGGTCAGGGTGGTGCCGCCCACCGCCACCACCTTGGGCGAGACGGCCGGCCACGACACCGCGGCGCCGTTGTCGCCGGTGGCGGCCAGGTAACTCATGTTGGCGCCGCTGAAGGCAGCATCGACCGAAGCGGTCCAGGTGCCCTCGTTGGCACCGAAACTCATCGACACCACCCCGGGGCCCATCGCGTTGGCCAGTTTGACCGCGCCGATCAGGCTGTTGAGGGAGGCGTCGGCTGCCTCGATCAGCACGATGCGCGCCAGCGGCGCGGTGGCATGCGCCCACTGGACGTCCAGTGCAATCTCGGTGGCCCAGCCCGAGTTGTAGGCGGGCGCGGCGGCGGTCATGGCGCCGGCGGCGGTGTTATAGACCACCGAGAATTCGCACGCGGTGGACGAGGCCGCCGCCAGCGGCAGCGCCTGGGTGACGGCGATCGCTTTGACGGTACAGGCCGGCAAGCCGAATTTCACGTTGAACGCGGCCAGCTCGGCGGCCGCGTTGGGGTCGTGCATGGCGTCGACAATATAAATGGTCTGGCCGGCGCCCAGTTGCGCCCGTTGCGACGCACTGAGCACGGCGCCAGCGGCCGGCAGCGGCGGCAAGCCGTAGGCGGCGCGGATCTGCGCCGGCGTGTAGGTGGCGATGACGGCGCCGCTGGCCATCGGTGCGACACCGGCGCCGTCAGCCTGCGCGGCGGCGCCGGTGTCAACGCCGTTCGCCTCGTCGATGGCGCGCTGGCGGTCGGCCTCGCGAATGGCTTGCACCGTCAGCCGGCGCGTGGACAGGTGCTGCTGGTCGGTCGACAGGCGCCGGGTATGCGGCGCCCGGTGGGCCTCACCACTGTCGGGCTGGTCCGGTTCGGCCAGCAGGGTCGGCGCCAGGTTGAACATGGGCCGCGCCACAAAGGCGGCGGCGGCCTCCGGCAGCGGCGCCATGTCCAGCTGCAACGTGGTGACGGCACTGGCCGGCGCCATCGCCACACTGGCCTGGGGGGCCGTGTCGACGGCGCCACCGCACGCGCTCAGCGCAGCGGCCACACCGAGTGCCGGCAAGAAGTGCAGACGGCCGGTTGGCAGCGCTGGTGGAACGATCGATCGGTCGGTCATGGCGGGGGCTCTCGTGGTGGCGAGGGCCACGCCACGACAACGTTGCCTCCGGCGTGCGGTGGCAGTAGCGCACGGCCTGATGCCGGCGCCAACGTTGGCGGCCCCGCTGCCGTGGCGCGGGTGCGCGGTAGGCCGGTAGCTTTGCGTCACTGCCTTTCGACAGTTTTGCCCTCATGAAACTATAATTACACTCAGGAAATTATAATAGCCAGATTTGCAGTGCCTGGCTAGCACCCGTCCGCGCTAGCGACGGCTAATCACAATGGGTTAGATGCGTGTCAAACTGATGTAGGCAGGGGCTTGAGCAGATTGGCCAGCGCCACGTACTGGACCAGGCCGATCGCCTCCGGCCGCAAGGTGGGATCGACGCCCGCCGCCACCAGTTGGGCCTCGGTGAACATGCCGGCCAGGCAGTTGCGGATCACCTTGCGGCGCTGGGAAAACGCCTTCAACACCACCGCTTCGAGCGTGGCGCCGTCGCAGGCCAGTTTTTGCGCGACGGGGATCATGCGCACGATCGCCGATTCGACCTGCGGCGGCGGATCGAAGGCCGTGGGCGGCACGATGAACAGCAGCGACATTTTATAGCGCCATTGCAGCATCACGGACAGGCGGCCGTAGACCTTGCTGCCCGGTTCGGCGACCATGCGCTCGACCACTTCCTTTTGCAGCATGAAATGCTGGTCTTCGATCAGATGGGCAAACTCGGCCAGGTGAAACAGCAGCGGGCTGGAGATGTTGTAGGGCAAATTGCCCACGACCCGCAGCTTTTGCCCCGGCGGCACGGGAATTTGCGCGAAGTCGAACTTCAGGGCGTCGCCCGAGTGGATGGTCAGCTTTTCGCGCGGAAACTGCTTTTCAAGGCGGGTCACCAGGTCACGGTCGAGTTCGACGACGTGCATGTGGTCGAGCCGCTTGGCGATCAGCGCCGTCATGGCGGCCAGGCCGGGGCCGATTTCCACCAGCGCCTGGCCCGGTTGCGGGTCGATGGCGTCGGTGATGTTGTCGAGGACGAATTTGTCGGTCAGAAAATTCTGACCGAAGCGCTTGCGGGCCACATGTTTCATTGAAGTCTTAATTTATAGGGTGAAAGCACGGCGCGCCGCCGCCATCCGCACGGCGCAGCCGATCGCTTCGATCATGCTGGCGCAGTCGGCCAGGCCGACGCCGCGCGCGGCCAGGTCGAGCGCGGTGCCGTGATCGACGGAGGTGCGCACCAGCGGCAGGCCGAGGGTGATGTTGATGCCGCGCCCGAAGGTGGCGTACTTGAGGACCGGCAAACCCTGGTCGTGGTACATGGCCAGGACGCAATCGGCCTCTTGCAGGTACTTGGGCTGGAACAGGGTGTCGGCCGGATACGGCCCGCGCGCGTCGATGCCGCGCGCGCGCGCGCGGGCCAGCGCCGGCTCGATGATGTCGATCTCCTCGCGGCCCAGGTAGCCGTGCTCGCCCGCGTGGGGATTGAGGCCGGTGACGACAATACGCGGTGCGGCGATGCCGAAATGGCGCTTGAGATCATGGTCGATGATGGTCAGCACGTCGAGCAGCAGGTCGGCGCCGATGGCGTCGGCCACCGCGCGCAGGGGCAGATGGGTGGTGGCCAGCGCCACCCGCAGCCAGTCGGCCTCGCCGCTGGCGCCGGTGGTGCCGGTGGTGCCGGCCAGCATCATCACCACCTGGGCGGTGCCGGTTTTTTCAGCGAGGTATTCGGTGTGGCCGGAAAACTTCACGCCGGCATCGTTGATCGTCGATTTTTGCAGGGGCGCGGTGACCATCGCCTCGAACCAGCCGGCGTCGATGCCCTCGAGCGCCAGGTCGAGCGTGGCCAGCACGGCGCGGCCGTTGGCGGGGTCGAGCTGGCCGGCGACCACGTGGGCGGCCAGCGGCACATCGATGACGGTGAGGCGCTCGGGACCGAAATGGGGCAGGCCGCCGTTGCGCAGGGCCTGGATCGACAGGGCGGCGACGCGGATGGCGGGGTCGATGTCGGCCGCCAGCATGGCCAGGTAGGCGGCGTCGCCCAGCAGCACGGCATTGACCTGCGCGCGCAGGGCCCACGCCGCGCGCAGGGAAATTTCCGGGCCGATCCCCGCCGGCTCGCCGGTGGTGATGGCGATGGTGGGGCGGGTGGCGGCCATGCGCTTACTTTTCCTCGCGGAATTCGACGTAAGCGCGGTCGCGCACCTGGCGCGCCCAGTCCTCGGCCGCTTCCTGCATCTTGCGCTCGCGAATGACGTTGCGGGCCGTGTTGCGCTGGCGTTCCTTGGTGGCGTCATCGCTCTTGCGCTCGAGCACTTCGATCAAGTGCCAGCCGAACGGCGTTTCCACCGGGCCGCTGATTTCGCCGGGTTTCAAGGCGTTCATCGCCGTTTCGAACTCGGGTACGGAGTCGCCCGGATACAGCCAGCCCAAGTCGCCGCCCTTGGCCGCGGTGCCATCGTTCGACATGGTGCGCGCCAGGTCTTCGAACTTGGCGGTCTTGTTGTCGAGGCGTTCCTTGAAATCGGCCAGCTTGTGCTTGGCTTCGGCCGCCGTCATGGTGGGGGTGACCTTGAGCAGGATGTGGCGCGCGTGGGTCTGCTGCTGCGCTGCCGCGTCGGGGGCGGCGGCGGCGGCGGCGCGCTTGTCGACCAGTTTGAGCAGGTGAAAGCCGGTGGCGCTGCGGATCACGGGGGTGATCTGGCCGGGCGACATTTTCACCAGTTGCTCGGCAAACAGGGGCGGCAGGCGGTTCGGGTCACGCCAGCCCACTTCGCCGCCCTTGAGCGCGTCCGGCGCGTCCGAATAGGTCGCCGCCATCTTGGCGAAATCGGCGCCCGTGCGCAGCTGGCGCGCGACTTCATCGGCGCGCGCCTTGCGGGCCGCGGCCTGTTCGGGCGTGGCGTTTTCGGGAATCCGCACGAGGATCTGCGAAATATTGACTTCGAACTTGTCGGCGGCGGCGGCCTGCTCGGCCGTCAGGTAGGTGTCGACTTCGGCGTCGGAAATCTGGATCTTGGCATCGACCTCGTGCTCGCGCAGGCGCTGCATGCTGATTTCGTTGCGAATTTCTTCGCGGAAGACGGCAAACGGCATGCCCTCTTTTTCCATCTGGTTGCGCAGTTCCTGCACGCTCAGCTTCTGGCCTTCGGCGATCCGGCTGATGGCGCGGTCGAGCTGCTGGTCGTCCGTCTTGATGTTCATTTCCTTGGCCAATTGCTGCTGGGCCCGCTCAACGATCATCGCTTCCGTGACCTGGCGCTGCAGGTCGCTGCTGTCGGGAATCGGCGCATTGCTCGCCTTCATGCGCGCTTCCACCGAGCGCACGCGGGAGGCGACTTCATTCCTGGTGATGACTTCGTCGTTGACGACGACGGCAATCGAGTCGATGACTTTGGCGGCGCTCGACGCCGGCGGCACGAAGCCTGCGGCCGGGGCCGCCTTTGGCAGGGTCGGCAGGACCACCGGCGCCGCCGCGGCGGGTGCCGGCGTGGTGCCTGGCGCGGGGGCGCGCACCTGGGCCAGCGACTGGCCGGCGGCGGCGGTACACAGCAGCAGTGCCGCAAGTTTCAGGGGGTGCAGTCGAAATGGTCGCATAGTCTGGGAAACAGTCATAAGATAATTCATATTCACATGAAAAAATTCAGCCGGCACCGTCAGCCTGGCGCCCCGCTAGCGGGTGGCCACGGGGCTAAGCCGGCTATAACCGGGAATGCTCTTGTTGAACGACTCGAGCGGATTGCCCAAGCCCAGGCGCGACAGGCCGTTCAGTTCAAGCTGGAAAAAAATCGGCGTCGAGGTGGTCAGCGCCGCCGTCACGAAGCGCTGCGCGCCCATGCGGAAAACCCAGCAATCGGCCTTGTACTCGAGGCCGATCAAACTTTCCACCACTTTTTTGTCCAGCACCGAATAGCTGACCCGGCCCACGCCGTACCAGCGCTGCGTCAATGGCCACTGGCTCGACACATCGACATTCTTGAAACTCTCGCGCACGTAACGGTACTCGGCGTTGATGACTTTTTTCTCGCCCGGCTGCCACTGCGCGCCGAAATTCGAGCTGAATACGCTGTGGGTCGTCGCATTGTATTGTAATGCGCTGTCGAAGGCCCAGGTTTCCGATACCCGGCCCGAGGCAGCGAGCAGCACGTCCGAGTGGCTCTGGTTGAGCACCGCGTTGGGGTCGAGCTGGACGCGCTGCTTGCCGAAATAAAAGCGCTGGCCCAGCGCCAGGCGCAATCGCTCGGCGCCGCTCGACTCGATGAAGCGCGACGTCAGCGCCACCGTGGCCTGGTTGGCGTCGGCGATCCGGTCGTTGCCGACAAAGCGGTTTTCCGTGAACATCTGGGCAAAACTAAAACCGGCCTCGGCGCTGTCGAAATTCGGGAACGCGCTCTGGTCCTTGTACGGCGTGCGCACATAAAACACGCGCGGCTCCAGCGTTTGCGTGACGGCGCGGCCAAACAGCGAGGTGTCGCGCTCGAACACCATGCCGCTGTCGAGCGAGAACGTGGGCACGGCGCGGCTGAGCGATGCCCCCGGCTGCGGCAGCCTGGCCGTGCCGTTGCCGACGGTGGTGGTGAGAATGCTGTTGTCGTCGAGCTTGTACTTGGCCGCGTTGAGCATCAGCTTGGGCGTGATGAAATAACTGGGTCGCACGATCGGGTACGACAGCTGGCCTTGGGCCACGGCGCGGTTGCCGCGCACCAGGTCGGGGTGCCAGAACCGGGTCGCTTCGGCGTCGAAAGTCCAGTCGAAGCCGGCGACGTCGTAGCGGCCCGTGTGGAAATTAACTTGCGGCAGGCGGTCGTACGGCCGCGCCACCGTGAAGATGGGGTTGGCGGCGGCGGCCGGGTCTTGCAGCACCTGGTAGTTCTGCACGCGCGCGCTCAGGCTCCAGAACTGCTGGTTGTAATCGGTGCGCACTTCGCGCAGCAACTGCCGCTCGGCGCTGTTGGCCACCGACTGCGAAAAATCGGCCGGGTACTCGTTGTCGGAAGCGCCCTTGATGTTCCAGCCGTACGACCAGCCCGGTCCGATGGTCTGCGAATGGAGCGAATTGATCAGCCAGCGGTCGGTATTGGTGACGCGGTCGTGGATCATCAGTTCGGCCGAGGTCTGGCCGGCATACGCGCCCAGCGCCGTCTCGCCCATGTAGCGACCGGTCGCGCCCATCAACAAGCCCCGGCGGAAAATTTCGCGGGGAAAAATCGTCAGGTCGCGGTTGGGGGCGATATTGAAATAATACGGCAGCATGATTTCGCCCGAGCCCTTCGAGCCGAAGCCCACCGACGGCGGCAGCCAGCCCGAGCGGCGCGCACCGGACAGCGAAAACGACATGGCGGGCGTGCCGAGAATGGGCACATCCTTGAAATACACGATCGTTTTGCCGGCCGTGCCCACGTCGCGGCCCTGGTCCAGGCGCATGGTGCTCGATTTTAAGTACCAGTCCGGATTGGGCCCCTCGCAGGTGCTGTAGGTGCCGTCGGTGACGACCGCCACTTCGGTGTTGATGAAATCGATGCGACTGGCGCGGCCCTGGGCATTGTTTTGCGCCAGGCGGTATTCGGGGTGCAGAAACCAGCCCTTGCCCGAATCGAGCTGCAATTGCAGGGCGTCGCCCTTGTAGCGGTCGCCGAAGCGCCACATATTGACGTCGCCACGGGCGTCGACGACGTCGTCGACGACGTTGTAGCACGCCACCTCGGCCGTCATGCGGGTCTTGCCGCGCGTGATTTCGGCATTGCGCTCGAGCGTGATCTCGCGGTCGGGCCGGCCCGTGATGCGTTCGGCTTCGGCCACCGTCGGCGCGTTCGGGTCCTCGACCCCGCGCGCCGGGCGCAGCGTCGCCTGGGCGAACGCGGGCAGCGCGGTGACGCTGGTGAGCAAGCCGAGGGCGCCGATGGCACAGGCCAGGCGGGTCAGGGGGAAGCGAGCTGAAATCGAGCTCATGAAACGGAGGCGAACACTATTGGAGGGCGATTTTTTGGGGCTAATCCCTTATTATATGGGAATAACCATCTCCTCTCCGTATTCCACAGGTCGCTCCATGTCAATGTCTTCATCTTCTTCCCCGACGACCTCGGCCGATGCCCGCCTCGTTCAACTGACGCGCTGGCTCGACACCCTCGGACTGGTCCAGGTCGACAGCCGTCGCCCCGCCTCGTCCGATGCCAGTTTTCGCCGTTATTTCCGGTTCGACGTCTTACCCGCCATGCAGGACAAGGTGGGCGCCACCCTGATCGCCATGGATGCCCCGCCCGAGCGGGAAAATGTGCCCGCCTTCATCCACGTGGCCGGCCTGCTGCAGGCGGCCGGCGCGAACGTGCCGGCGATCGTCGCCCGCGATGTGGCCAACGGCTTCTTGCTGTTGTCCGATCTGGGCAGCACCACCTACCTGGACCGCCTCGACGTCGACAACGCCTCCGTCATGTATGCGAGCGCCGTCGAGACCCTGATCAAGTTCCAGCTCAGCAGCGAAGCGGGCGTGCTGCCCGAATTCGACCGCGCCTTCGTCCTGCGCGAAATGAACCTGTTCCCCGAATGGTTTATTGGCAAGCACCTGGGCGTGACCATGACGCCCGAGCAGCAAAAGCAGCTCGACGCCGTGTTCGAGGCCATCACCGCCAATGTGCTGTCGCAGCAGCAAGTGTTCATGCACCGCGATTTTCACTCGCGCAACCTGATGTGGATGGAGCAAAACAATCCCGGCGTGCTCGACTTCCAGGATGCCGTCTACGGCCCCGTCACCTACGACCTCGCTTCGCTGCTGCGCGACGCCTACATCCAGTGGGACGAAGAAGTCGTGCTCGACTGGGTGATTCGCTACTGGCAAAGCGCCAAGCAGGTGGGCTTGCCCGTCAATCCCGACATCGACGCGTTTTACCGCGATTTCGAATTCATGGCCCTGCAACGCCACCTGAAAATCCTGGGCATCTTCTGCCGCCTGCACTACCGCGACGGCAAGAGCATCTACATGGGCGACCTGCCCACCGTCCTCGACTACGTGCGCAAGACCGCCAACCGCTACGGCGCCTTGAAACCCCTGGTGCGCCTGCTCGACGCGTTCGAGGAAAAAACGCCGCAGTTCGGCTACACCTTCTGACGGAGCGCGCATGAAAGCGATGATATTTGCCGCCGGCCGCGGCGAGCGCATGCGTCCCCTCACGGATGCCTGCCCCAAGCCCCTGCTCAAAGTACGGGGCCGCCCCCTGATCACCTGGCAGGTGCTCAACCTGGTGCGCGCCGGGATCACCGAGATCGTCATCAACCACGCCCACCTGGGCCAGATGATCGAAGACGAACTGGGCGACGGCAGCGCCTACGGTGCCAGCATCGTCTACTCGCCCGAAGCGAGCGCGCTGGAGACGGCCGGCGGCGTCGCCAATGCCCTGCACCTGCTGGGCGAGGAACCGTTCGTGGCCGTCTCGGGAGACATCTACTGCCCGTATTTCGACTTCAGCCAGGTCAAGGACGTGTTGCACGACAAGGACATCTGGGGCCAGCCCCATCCCCCTGAAAAACGCGACGTCGCCTGGCTGTACCTGACGCCGAACCCGTGGCACAACCCGCAGGGCGACTTCGCCATCAATATGTACTCGCTGTCGAACGAGGGCACGCCGAAGTGGAATTTCGCCGGCATCGGCGTGTACCGCCCCGAGATGTTCGCGCAGATCACGCCGGGACAGCACGCAAAATTCAGCCCATTGATGCGCCAGTACATCGACCTGGGCCAGGTGGGCGGCGAAATCTACGATGGCCAGTGGGTCAACGTGGGCACCATCGAGCAGCTCGAAGAGCTCAATGCGCCGCTGAACCGGCGCGCCGCCTCATGACGGCCGCCGTGGTGCGCGCCTGCGCCGCGCGGCGCGCAGCGGTGCTGGCGCGCATGCAGCCGGGCGCGGTGGCGATCCTGCCGACCACAGCGGAAGCGCTGCGCAATGGCGACGCCGAGTACCCGTACCGGCACGACAGCTATTTTTATTACCTGAGCGGCTTTTGCGAGCCCGACGCCGTGCTGGTGCTGGTGGCCGCGCGCGGCGCGCAGGCGGCCCAATCGATCCTGTTCTGCCGGGCGAAAAACAGCGAGCGCGAGATCTGGGACGGCTTTCGCCATGGCCCCGACGGCGCCCGCGCGCACTTCGGCTTTGACGCCGCCTTCCCCATCGAAGAACTCGACACGGAGATGGCGCGCCTGCTGGCCGACGCCCCCGCCCTGTGGTACGCGCTGGGCCACAGCGCCGCCCTCGATGTGCAAATCAAGACCTGGCTGGCCGCCGTGCGCAGCCAGGCGCGCAGCGGCGTGCGTGCGCCCGCCGAGGCGCACGACCTGTTCGTGCTGCTCGATGAAATGCGCCTGATCAAGGACGACAGCGAGCAGGCCACCATGCTGCGCGCGTCGCAAATTTCCGCCCGCGCCCATACACGCGCCATGAAGGCGGCGCGGCCCGGCATGTTCGAATACGAACTCGAAGCGGAGCTGCTGCACGAATTTCGCCGCAGCGGCGCGCAGTCGCCCGCCTACACCTCGATCGTCGCCGCCGGCGCCAACGCCTGCGTGCTGCACTACGTGGCCAACAATGCGCAAAGCCGCGACGGCGACCTGATCCTGATCGACGCCGGCTGCGAGCTCGATGGCTACGCCGCCGACATCAGCCGCACCTTCCCCGTCAACGGCCGCTTCAGCGCGCCGCAACGGGCCCTGTACGAACTGGTGCTGGCGGCGCAGAACGCGGCGCTGGCCGCGGCCCGTCCCGGCCTGCCCTACAGCGGCATGCACGACGCCGCCGTGGCGGTGCTGGCCGGCGGCATGCTCGACCTGGGCCTGCTCGACAAGGCCGTCGTCGGCAGCGTCGACGACGTCATCGCCGAGCGCCTGCACCAGCAGTTTTACATGCACGGCACCGGCCACTGGCTGGGCATGGACGTGCACGACGTGGGCGCCTACCGCGACAGCCACCTGGACGGCAAACCCTCGCGCGCGCTGCTGGCGG
Source organism: Massilia sp. DWR3-1-1 (assembly GCF_049898325.1). Classification (NCBI taxonomy): domain Bacteria; kingdom Pseudomonadati; phylum Pseudomonadota; class Betaproteobacteria; order Burkholderiales; family Oxalobacteraceae; genus Massilia; species Massilia sp. DWR3-1-1. The sequence goes on from NZ_JAFCXL010000001.1 coordinate 399,634, forward strand.
GCATGGCACTGACGGTCGAACCGGGCATCTACGTGCGCCCCGCCGCCGGCGTGCCCGAGCAGTTCTGGCACATCGGCATCCGCATCGAGGACGACGTCATCATCGACGCCGGCGGCCACCGCATCCTGACGATCGACGCGCCGAAGACGGTGGCCGAGATCGAAGCGGCGATGGCGCCAGCATGAGCGCGCCGGCCCACCCTGACACTGACATCGACGTCGACATCGCCATCTGCGGCGCCGGCCCGGTCGGCATGGCGCTGGCGCTGCTGCTGGTCAAGCGGGGGGTGGCGCCAGCGCGCATCGCCCTGCTCGACGCCAGGGCGCTGGCCGACGCGGTGGCCGATCCCCGCTCGATCGCCCTGTCCTACGGCAGCGAACAGCTGCTCGAACAGGCAGGCGCCTGGCCCTTGCCGGCCACGCCGATCCACCAGATCCACGTGTCGCGCCGCGGCCAGTTCGGCCGCACCCTGATCGACCGCGCCGACCACCGCCTGCCGGCGCTGGGCTACGTCACCCGCTACGGCGAGCTGGCGGCGGCGCTGGCGGCAGCCTGTGCGGCCGCCGCCATCGCGCCGCTGCGTCCGGCACGCGTGGCCGGCATGGTCGAACACGGCGACGCCGTCAGCCTGCGCCTGGAAGACGGTCGCGTGCTGCGCGCGGCCATCGCCGTGCAGGCCGAGGGCGGCGTGTTCGGCCAGCAGGCCCCGCGCGCCGTGCAGCGAGACTACCAACAGAGCGCCGTCATCGCCCGGGTGGCGGCCAGCGCGCCGCTGGCCCACCGCGCCTTTGAGCGCTTCACCGACGAAGGCCCGCTGGCGCTGCTGCCGCAGGACGGCGCCGACGGCCTGCAATACGCGCTGGTATGGTGCGCCCGGCCGGACCAGGCGGCGCACTTGCTGGCGCTCGACGACGGCGCCTTCCTGGCGCGCCTGGGCGACATGTTCGGCGCCCGGCTGGGACGTTTTACGGCCGTGTCGAAACGCGCCAGTTACCCGCTGGGCCTGAACGCCGACGCCGCCGCCACGGCGCGCACGGTCGCCATCGGCAATGCCGCGCAAACCCTGCACCCGGTGGCCGGCCAGGGCCTGAACCTGGGCCTGCGCGACGCCGCCGTGCTGGCGCGCCTGCTGGCGGTGGCGCCCACGCCGGCGCAGCTGCAAGCCTTCGGCGCGGCACGCCAGCGCGACCGCAAGCTCACCATCGGCCTGACCGACAGCATGGCCAGGGTGTTCGCCGGCCAGGGCGCGCTGCAGGCGCTGCTGGGCCTGGGCCTGGGCGCCGTCGACGCGTTCGCACCGGCCCGTTCCCTGCTGGCCGAACTGATGATGTACGGCCGCCGCTAGCGGCCTGCCCCTTATTTAAGCGTGCGGTCGGCCGTGGCCGCCACATCGACGAGCAGGTTGGCCACCGCGTTGAAGAACGGCTGGTTGATGTGCTCGAAGGTGTCGCCCGGCTGGTGATAGTCGCCGTGGTCCTCCACCCCGAAATACAGGAACGGCACGCCGGCATCGTGGAACGGGCCGTGGTCGGAACTGTCGGTCCAGTCTTCCGACACGGCGCCCGGCAGCAGCTGGCCATGATCGTGACCCAGCTTGACGTTGACGGTATGGCGGCGCGCCGCCTCGGCCACCAGCGGCGCCAGCGCCGCCGTGTAGCTGGTGCCGGCGGCGAAAATCTCGTTGCGCTCGTTGTGGCTGACCATGTCGAAGTTCAGGTTGAGCGCCAGCTGCGCCTTCGCAAACGGCAGCGCCCCCATGAAAGCCTTGGCGCCCTGCAGGCCGATTTCTTCGCCGTCGAAGGCGGCAAAGACGATGGTGTGGGTGGGCGGATGGGCCTTGAAATAGGCCGCCACCGCCAGCATCGCCGCCACCCCCGAGGCATTGTCGTCGGCGCCCGGGTAGAGCTGGCCGCCCTTGCTGCCCAGGTGATCGTAGTGGGCCGAGACGACGATGAAGCGTTCGGGCACGCCGCTGCCCTTGATGAAGCCGACGTAGTTGGCGGCATCGTTGTAACTGGTGCGAAACGGCCGGCCCGGCGTGAACAGGCCCTTCAGGCTCGTCACGGTAAAACTGAAAGGCTGCGCATAGGCGGCGCCGAACGGTGTCAGGCCCAGTTGCGTGAAGCGCTCCTGCAGGTAGGCGCGCGCCTTGTGACTGCCGGACGTGCCCGTGCGGCGGCCGTCGAAGGGCACCGAGGCCAGCGTGCGCACGTCGTCGAACAGGCGCGCGCTGTCGACCAGCGCGGGCGATGGCGCCACGCCGGCCGGCAGCGACACCACGGTGGCGCTGCCGCCGTCATGGGCGACGACAAAGGCGCCGACGGCGAACAGCAGGGCGGCCAGGATGGCCAGGCGCGATTTTTTCATGGGGAGTCCGTTGATGGCGATGCGAGCAGCATAACAAAGATGCGCAAACCAAAAAAAAGCGGGCGACGCCGTTGCCGGCGCGCCCGCGCAGGATGGCGACGAAACGCCGCTTAGAACCTATCCCGGTAGGTAGGAGGAAGCGGATTGCGATGCATGGCAGCCGAGGGCAAGGCGCGAGGATGACGCATGGCGAGCCATGCGAAGACGAGCAACGCCGCCATCGGTTGCCAGGCGCGCAAGCAGCGACTCCGAACTACCGGGATAGGTTCTTAGTCGACCGCCTTGACCATCGCCTCGATGACCTTCTTGGCGTCGCCGAACACCATCATCGTGTTGGCTTGATAGAACAGGTCATTGTCCAGGCCTGCGTAGCCGGACGCCATCGAGCGCTTGTTGACGATGATGCTTTTCGCCTTGTACGCTTCCAGGATCGGCATGCCGGCGATGGCCGATTTCGGGTCCTTGGCGGCGGGGTTGACGACGTCGTTGGCGCCCAACACCAGCACCACGTCGGTCTGGCCGAATTCGCCGTTGATGTCTTCCATCTCGAACACCTGGTCGTACGGCACCTCCGCTTCGGCCAGCAGCACGTTCATGTGGCCCGGCATGCGCCCGGCCACCGGGTGGATCGCGTACTTGACGATGACGCCCTTGTGGGTCAGCTTTTCGACCAGCTCCTTCAACGCGTGCTGGGCGCGCGCCACGGCCAGGCCGTAGCCGGGCACGATGATGACGGTTTCGGCATTGCTCATGATGAAAGCAGCATCGTCGGCCGAGCCGGTTTTCACGGGACGCTGTTCCTGCGCGCCGCCCGCCGCCTCGGCCGGGGCGCCGCCGAAGCCGCCCAGGATGACGTTGAAGAACGAGCGGTTCATCGCCTTGCACATGATGTACGACAGGATCGCACCGCTCGACCCCACCAGCGAGCCGGCGATGATCAGCATCGAGTTATTGAGCGAGAAGCCGATGCCGGCGGCCGCCCAGCCCGAATAGGAATTGAGCATCGACACCACCACCGGCATGTCGGCGCCGCCGATGGGGATGATGATGAGCACACCCAGCACGAAGGCCAGCGCCGTCATGATGATGAACGGCGTCCACGCCGGCTGCACGCCGGGGGCGAAGCAGAACACCAGGCCCAGGCTGACGATGGCAATGGCGACGACCAGGTTGATGATGTGCTGGCCGGGGAAGCTGACGGGCGCGCCCTGGAACAGGCGGAACTTGTATTTGCCGGCCAGTTTGCCGAAGGCGATCACGGAACCGGAAAAGGTGACGGCGCCGACAAAGGTGCCGATGAACAGTTCGAGCCGGTTACCGAAGGGCAGCGCGGTGTCGCGGGTGGCGATCTGGAACGCCCACGGCTCGGAGACGGCGGCGACGGCGATGCACACGGCCGCCAGGCCGATCAGCGAGTGCATGGCGGCGACCAGTTCGGGCATCTTGGTCATTTCCACCTTCCTGGCCGCGTAGGCGCCGATCGCCCCGCCCACCACCACGCCGAACAGCACCAGCGGAAAACCCAGCGCGCCGCTGCTCGCCTGCGCCTTCAGTTTGAAAATCAGGGCCACCGTGGTCAGCGCGGCGATCGCCATGCCGGCCATGCCGAAGGCATTGCCCAGCCGCGCCGTGGCGGGCGAGGACAAGCCTTTCAGGGCCTGGATGAAGCACACCGAGGCGACCAGGTACAGCATGGTCACCAGGTTCATGCTGACAAGGGAAAGCAGGTCGTTCATGCGTGCTCTCCCGTGGTGACAGCGGCGGCGGCCTTGGCCTTCGGTTCCTTCTTCTTGAACATCTCCAGCATGCGCTGGGTCACCAGGAAGCCGCCGAACACGTTGACGGCGGCCAGCGCCACCGCCAGGGTACCGGCGACCTGGCCGACGATCCCTTCGGTCAGGCCGGCAGCCAGCATGGCGCCGACGATGATGATGGCCGAGATGGCGTTGGTGACAGCCATCAGCGGCGTGTGCAGCGCCGGGGTGACGGTCCAGACCACGTGGTAGCCGACATAAATGGCCAGCACGAAGATGATGATGTTGATGATGGTATGGCTAATTTCCATGGGTCTCTCCTGATTCAGTATGGTTGATACGCGACGGCGCGGTCTCAGCTGCGCAGCACGACGCCGTCGGCGCACACCAGCGACGCCTTGACGATTTCATCGTCGCGGTCGATCACCAGTTGCTCGTCCTTGTCGATGATCAGCTTCAGAAAATCGAGCACGTTGCGGGCGTACAGGGCCGAGGCGTCGGCCGCCACCAGGGTGGCCAGGTCGGGCTCGCCGACGATGTGCACGCCGTGGCGGACGACGGTCTTGTTCAGTTCCGACAGGGGGCAATTGCCGCCCTGGGACACGGCCAGATCGACGATCACGGAACCGGGTTTCATGGCCTTGACGGTGTCCTCGGAAATGAGCACGGGCGCGGGCCGGCCGGGAATCAAGGCGGTGGTGATGATGATGTCGGCCAGCTTGGCCCGTTCGTGCACCAGTTCGGCCTGGCGGCGCATCCAGTCGGCCGGCATGGCGCGCGCATAGCCGCCGGCGCCCTTGGCGATCTCGCGCTCTTCGTCCGTCAGGTAGGGCACGTCGATGAACTTGGCGCCCAGCGACTCGACCTGCTCCTTGACGGGCGGGCGCACGTCGGACGCCTCGATGACGGCGCCGAGCCGCTTGGCCGTGGCAATGGCCTGCAGGCCGGCCACGCCGACCCCCATGATCAGCACGCGCGCCGCCTTGACGGTGCCGGCCGCCGTCATCAGCATCGGCATGAAGCGCTGGTAGGTGTTGGCCGCCACCATCACCGCCTTGTAGCCGGCGATGTTCGCTTGCGAGGACAGCACGTCCATCGACTGCGCGCGGGTAATGCGCGGCACCGCTTCGAGCGCAAAGGCGCGCAGCCGGGACGCCGCCATGGCGGCCAGGTTGTCGCGGTCGAAGGGATTGAGCATGCCGATCAGGACTGCATCGGCCTGCATCAGCGCGCGTTGTTCGGCGTCGGGGGCGCGCACGGTGAGCACGATGTCGGCGCCGAACGCATCGGCGGCGCTGCCGATGGTGGCGCCGGCGGCGCTGTAAGCCTCGTCGGTGACGGACGCTTGCAAGCCGGCGCCGGACTGCACGATGACCTGGTGTTTGGCGGCAAGTTTCTTGACGGTCTCGGGCGTGGCAGCGACGCGGGTTTCCCCCGACCGTGTTTCGGCCGGTATGCCTATTCTCATTGGAATGTCTCCTGGATTGATAAACTGTCTAGAATCTAACACGTAAGAGTACGCAACGTCAGCCCTACGAACGCTAATTGCAGCGATCGAAACGATCGGCGTTGCATACCACGGCAAATCGCAAAGAAGCTGTCTCAGGTCAATGATAGTTTGTCGTATTTCCGCTTGACGGCCCTTGACAATGCCGGCGCGGCCGGCGCGGACAGCGCCGTCAAGGTAGAATACCGGCTCATTTCGAAAGCCCATCCTCATGCCGAATGTCTGGAAACCCTCCGTCACAGTTGCCGCCGTCATCGAACGGGACGGCCGCTTCCTGGTCATCGAAGAAGAGACCAGCGAGGGCGTGCGGCTGAACCAGCCAGCCGGCCATCTGGACCCGCACGAGTCGCTCGAGCAGGCGGTGGTGCGCGAGGTGCTGGAAGAAACCGCGCACGATTTCACCGCCACCGGCCTGGTCGGCATGTACATGTCGCGCTACATGTCGAAGCGGCGCGGCGTCGACGTCACCTATCTGCGCTTCACCTTTTGCGGCGTGGCCGGCCAGGAGCACGACCAGCCGCTCGACGAGGGCATCCTGCGCACCATGTGGATGACGCGCGACGAACTGGCCGCCTGCCAGGAGCGCCACCGCAGCCCCATCGTGCTGCGCTGCGTCGACGATTACCTGGCCGCGCGCGCAGCCGGCACGCTCGCGCCGCTCGCGCTGCTGCACACGCACGCCTCGGTGTTCGAGGGGGGCCTGGAATGAGCACGAACCTGAGCACGGACAGCGGCGCGCCGCGCAAGAAGAAGGTCGTCATCGGCATGTCCGGCGGGGTCGATTCGTCGGTGGCCGCGTGGATGCTCAAGGAGCAGGGTTACGACGTGGTCGGCCTGTTCATGAAGAACTGGGAAGACGACGACGACTCCGAATACTGCTCGACGCGGCAGGACTGGATCGACGCGGCCAGCGTGGCCGACGTGGTCGGCGTCGACATCGAGGCGGTCAATTTCGCCGCCGAATACAAGGACCGCGTGTTCGCCGAATTCCTGCGCGAGTACCAGGCCGGGCGCACCCCCAATCCGGACGTGCTGTGTAACGCCGAGATCAAGTTCAAGGCCTTTCTCGACCATGCCATGCGCCTGGGCGCCGACCTGATCGCCACCGGCCATTACGCGCGCGTGCGCCAGCAGCCCCACGGCGGCAGCTTCGAATTACTCAAGGCCGTCGACGCCACCAAGGACCAGAGTTATTTCCTGCACCGCTTGAACCAGGCACAGTTGTCGAAAACCCTGTTCCCGCTTGGTGAAATCGCCAAGACCGAAGTGCGCCTGCTGGCCGAAAAACTCAAGCTGCCCAACGCGGCCAAGAAGGATTCGACGGGCATCTGCTTTATCGGCGAGCGCCCGTTCCGCGACTTCCTGAACCGTTACCTGGCCTACAAGCCGGGCCCCATGAAGCTCGACGACGGCACCACCGTGGGCGAACACGTGGGCCTGTCGTTCTACACGCTGGGCCAGCGCAAGGGCATCGGCATCGGCGGCCTGAAAGCGCACCGCAACGCTGACGGTACCAGCGAGCCTTGGTTCGTCGCCCGCAAGGACATCGACAACAACACCCTGTACATCGTGCAGGGGCACGATCACCCGTGGCTGTTGTCGAGCGGCCTGTCCGCCGCGCAGGCGAGCTGGGTGGCGGGCACGCCGCCGCCGGCGGGCGAGCTGTTCGCCAAGACGCGCTATCGCCAGGCCGACGTGGCCTGCCAGATCGTCGACGCCAACGGCGCGCAGTTCGACCTCAGTTTCACGCAGCCACAATGGGCGGTCACGCCTGGCCAGTCGGCGGTGCTGTACGACGGCGACGTTTGCCTGGGCGGCGGCATCATCGACAGCCGCACTTAACGCACCGTCGCCATGTCCAGCGCGCCACCGTGGCCCCACGCCGCCAACGTCACCGCCGCGCTGCTGGCCGGCTTCGACAGGCTGCCCGGGGCTGCCCGCTACGGCGCCGCCACCGTGTTTTTCCTGCTGGCGCTGGCGAGCCGCTTTGCGCTGGCCGGCGTGCTGCCGGCCACGGGGTTTCCGTTCCTGACGTTTTTCCCCGCCGTGATGATCAGCGCCTTCCTGGTCGGGTTGGGGCCGGGCCTGCTGGCCGCCTTGTTGAGCGTCCTTGCCGTCGCCACCTTCTTTATCGATCGGCCCGCCGGCACCCTCGATTTCTCGCGCAGCGACCTGATTGCCATGGTTTTTTTCGCCGGCGTGCTGGTGATCGACTGCTGGTTGATTCACCTGATGAAACAGGCACTGAGCAAGCTGCGCAGCACCAGCGCGCGCCTGCGCGCGAGCGAAGCGTCGCTGCGCGAAGCCGGTCAGAACAAGGACGTCTTTCTGGCGACGCTGGCGCACGAATTGCGCAACCCCCTCGCGGCGATCCGCTCGGCGGCGCAGTTGATGCAAATGGCCCAGGTCCAGCCCGCGCAAACTGCGCGCGCCGCCGCCGTCGTCGAGCGCCAGAGCGCACAGTTGGCCCGGCTGGTGGACGATCTGCTCGACGTCGCCAGCATCGGCTCGGGAAAGCTCGATCTGCAACGGACCACCGGCGACCTGCGCCAGGCAGTGACGGTGGCGCTGGAAACCTGCGGGCACTGGATCGGCCAGGGCGGCCAGCGCTTGAGCGTTGAACTGCCCGAGCATGCCGTCGATGCCTGTTTCGACAGCAGTCGCATCATCCAGGCCATCGCCAACCTGCTCCATAACGCCGCCAAATTCACCCCGCCCGGTGGCGCGATTGCCGTCTCGCTCAAGGTCGCGGAAGGCGTCGCGCGGATCACCATCACCGACAACGGCCGCGGCATCGCGCCCGAATCGGTGGCCGGCATGTTCGCCATGTTCGCCCAGGAGACACCGGCCGGGCAGCGTGGCAGCGGCAATGGCCTGGGCATCGGGCTGGCGCTGACACGTCGCCTGATCGAACTGCATGGCGGCACCCTGGAGGCGTTTAGCGCGGGCCTGGGCCACGGCGCCGAATTTTCCATCTCGCTGCCCTTGCCTGCCTGAGGCGAACCGGGCCGAAGCGCGGTGCTGGCCTCAGCCGTCCTGGCTTTGCTGCTTCTTGATGGTGGTGATGACGGTATTGCGGATGGTCTTGAGCACCGCGTCGGCCTTGAACGGCTTGACGATAAAGCCCTGCACGCCGCGCGCGAGGGCCGCCTGCAGGGTGGCCGCGTCGATCGCGCCGGAGACCAGGAAGATGATGGTTTTCGGCAGTTGCTGGCGAATCTGTTCGACGATGTCTTCGCCGTCCTCCATCTGCTCGCGGGCGATGCACAGCAGTTGCGGCCGATATTTTTGCATCAAGCCGTAGCCGATGTGAGAGACATGGGTCTGCGCCACGACCTCGTAGCCGCCCTCGGTGAGCACGGTGTTGAGCAGGCCACGCGAGACTGAATTGCCATCGATGATCATCGCTTTGAGCATACGGGTCCCCCTTTATTCAGTGTGCCGCCAGGGCCAGCATGTTCCATGTCACCCCCAACTGTACGTCCGTCTTGAGCCGCACCAGCTGGCGCGACAACATCAATATCGTGCGCTCGGCACGCAAGCGCTCGCCCAGCGGCGTTTTCAGGATACCGGCCCCCGCCAGCACCGCGTCGACGTCGCCGTAAGCGTTGAGCAGCTTGGCCGCCGTCTTCATGCCCACTTTCGACACCCCCGGCACGCCGTCGGTGACGTCGCCCATCAGCGCCAGCAGGTCGGGCAGCAGTTCGGGCGCCACCCCGAAGCGCTTGCGCACCCAGGCGTCGTCGTGCCACTCGCCCTTGAAATGGTCCCACACCAGGGCGCCGCTGGCGATCAGGCAGTGCAGGTCCTTGTCGGTGCTGGCGACAATCGCCTCGCCGCGCCCCTCGGCCAGCCAGCGCAGCACGCCGGTGCCGATCACATCGTCCGCCTCGACCTCGGGCACGCACACCACGCGGATACCGCTGGCCGCCAGTTTCGCATGAAAATCGGGTAAGGCGTCACGTAAAAATGCGGGCATGGGCGCACGCTGTTCGCGGTAACGGGGATACAGCGCGTGGCGCCAGGTTGGCCCGCCATGGTCGAACGCGACCAGCACGTGGCTGGGATCGTGCGCTTCGAGCAGGCGCCGAAACGACGACAGCGCATGGCGCAGGGCGAGCGCCGCCTTCTCGTGCGAATCGGGTTCGGGACTGGCCTCGTACACGCGGCGCACGATATTGAGGCCGTCGATGGCGAGCAGCTTGCCCATCGCGGCCGTCATGGCAGGCACGGACACTTACTTGGCATAGGCGTACTCGCCGCCCCGTTCGAGCGCGCGCTGGTAGGCCGGGCGGGCGTGGATGCGCGCCAGGAAGTCGCTCAGCTTCGGGTAACTCTTGTCGAGTCCGCCACGGGACGCCGACGCTTCCAGCACGAAGCTGATCTGGATGTCGGCGGCGCTGAACGCTTCACCGGCAAACCAGGGCGACTGCTGCAACTCGGCCTCGAGAAAATCGAGGTGCGCCTTCAGGTTCGGCAGCACGTAGCCGCTCTTGACCTTCTGCGCGATGCCGCGGGCGACCGGCTTGACGAAGAACGGCATGGGGCTCGTTTCGATGCGGTCAAACACCAGCTTCATCAGCAGCGGCGACATCGCCGACCCCTCGGCGAAATGCAGCATGTAGGTGTAGCGGCGCTTGTCGGGGGTGCGGGCCGGCGGCACCAGGCGGCCGTCGCCGTAGGTCTCGAGCAGGTATTCGATGATGGCGCCCGACTCGGCGACGGTGACGTCGCCATCGGTGATGACGGGCGACTTGCCCAGCGGGTGGATGGCGCGCAGTGCGGGCGGCGCCAGCATGGTGGTGGCGTCGCGCTGGTATTTCTTGATCTCGTAGGGCAGGCCCAGTTCCTCGAGCAGCCACAGGATGCGCTGCGAGCGCGAGTTGTTCAGATGGTGGACGACGATCATGGTCTCTTTCAGCCTGTGGGAAGGTGGCCAGCTTAACATTTTACGCCCCGCCTGTGCCTCGGCAGACGCCCCCTCTTGCGGTAAGATGAAGCCGCCCCGCCCCCCTTCAGAAACGGAGTTTCAATGTCGCGCCGAATCAGCCCCCGTCGTTCCCTGCTCTGCCTGTCCGCATTGTCGCTGTTGTCGATGGCGCTGCAGGCGCCCGCGCGCGCCCAGCTTGCCGCCATGGCGCCCGACATCGGCGCCGCCAAATTCGAAGCGACCCTGCCCGGCGCTGACTACACGCGCCAGGTCGTCATGATTCCCATGCGCGACGGCGTCAAGCTCTACACCGTGATCGTCACGCCCAACAGCGCGCAGACCAGCGCCCGCGCGCCCATCATGCTCACCCGCACCCCGTACAACGCGGCCCGCCGCGCCGCCCGCAACGTCAGCCCCCGCATGGCCTCGGTGCTGCCCGAGGGCGATGACAATTTCGTCGCCGCCGGCTACATCCGCGTGTTCCAGGACGTACGCGGCAAGCACGGCTCGGAGGGCGACTACGTGATGACGCGGCCCCTGCGCGGCCCCCTCAACGAGACCGCCATCGACCACGCCACCGACGCCTTCGACACCATCGACTGGCTGGTCAAGAACCTGCCCCGGTCGAACGGCAAGGTCGGCATGGTCGGCTCGTCCTACGAGGGGTTCACGGTGCTGATGGCGCTGGCCGACCCGCACCCGGCACTGAAGGCGGCCGCGCCGATGAGCCCCATGGTCGACGGCTGGCGCGGCGACGACTGGTTTCATAACGGCGCCTTCCGCACCAATAACCTCGACTACGCCAGCGGCCAGACCGGCGCGCGCGGTGAAGGGGCGCGCCTGGCCTCCGGCATCTACGATGACTACGAGGCGCAACTGCGGGCCGGCTCGGTCGGCGACTACGCGCGCCAGTCCGGGGTCGACCAGCTCAGCTTCGTGCGTAAACTCTTCGAGCATCCCGCCTACGACAGCTTCTGGCAGCACCAGGCGCTCGACCGCATCCTGGCCGAGCGGCCGTTGACGGTGCCGACCATGACGATCGTGGGCCGCTGGGACCAGGAAGACATCTACGGCGCCTACGCCAGTTACGCGGCGATGGAAAAGCGCGACACCACCAACACCATGAACCACCTGGTGGTGGGGCCGTGGCGCCACAGCGGCGTCAATTACGATGGCAGCAGCCTGGGCGCCCTGAAGTTTTCCGGCGACACCGCCGCGCAATTTCGCCGCGACGTCATGCAGCCGTTTTTCGACCAGTACCTGAAGGATGGCGCACCGGTGGCGGCGACCCCGCCCGTGTGGTCGTACGAAACCGGCAGCAACCAGTGGCGGCGCCTGGCGCGCTGGCCGCTGGCCGCCGCCAGCACGCCCCTGTACCTGAAAGCGGGCGGCCAACTGGGGTTTGAGCCGCCCGCCGCCGGCGCCGCCGCCTTCGACGAATATGTGTCCGATCCGGCCAAGCCGGTGCCGTTCGTGCAGCGCCCCGTGCGAATGGGCGACGCCAACGTCTGGAAGCCGTGGCTGGTGAGCGACCAGCGCGCGTTCTCCGACCGCCCCGACGTCGTCAGCTGGGTCAGCGCACCCTTGAGCGCGCCGCTGCACATCGCCGGCCAGCCGCAGGTGACGCTGTTCGCCGCCACCAGCGGCACCGACGCCGACTGGGTCGTCAAGCTGATCGACGTCTACCCGGACGAAGTGTCGACCCAGCCGGAGTTGGGCGGCTACCAGCTGGGCATCGCCATGGACATCTTCCGCGGCCGCTATCGCCAGGGCCTGGACAAGGCGCTGCCGATCAGCGCCAACAAGGTCGAACCGTACCGCTTCGCCCTGCCCAACGCCGACCACGTGTTCCTGCCCGGCCACCGGGTGATGGTGCAGGTCCAGTCCAGCTGGTTCCCCCTGTACGACCGCAATCCGCAGCGCTTCGTGCCGAACATTTTCCATGCGAAGCCGGGCGATTACCAGAAGGCCACCCAGCGCATCTACCATGCGGCGGGGATGCACAGCGTGATCGACCTGCCGGTGGTGGGGGCGCTGCCCCGCTGACCTCGTCGGGCAAGGGTAAAATCGGGTTTTCCGTTTTTCGTGGTCCCCGATGATACGCTTCGGTCCGATGAGCATTGTGCTGCTGTGTGGCGCGCTGTATAGCGTCATGTGCGCGGCCATGCTGTGCTGCATTCCCGTCAACCGGCCCGCCAACCGCCTGCTGGCCGGCCTGGTCGGCGTGCTGGCACTGTACGGCGCGCCCTACATCATCGGTTACGCCGGTTACTACGACGCCTACCCCTGGCTGTCGTTCGCGCCCTACAAGGCGACGCTGGCGATCGGCCCCCTGCTCTACCTGTACCTGGCCTGCCTGCACGCCGGCGGCACCCGCCTGCCGGCCCGCTGGGCCCTGCACCTGGCGCCCGCGCTGCTGCAAGTGCTGTACTACAGCGTGCTGTTTGGCCAGCCGCTGGCATTCAAGAACGACTGGGACGCCAGCGTGCACCGGCCCTACCTGGACCCGCTCGAGACGCTGGCGCTGCTGGCGTCGCTGGCGCTGTACTGGCTGCTGGCGCTGCGCCGCCACCGCCAGGGCGGCGGCCATGGCGAATGGCCGCGCAAGCTGCTCGTCGCCACCGGCCTGACCATCCTGTTCTGGTTTTTGCTGACCGGCGCCGAACTGGCCTGCTCGGGCCTGAATTACTTCCAGCGCTTCCCTTTCTATATGTGGCTGGCCATCGTGGTGGGCTATCTCGGCACCGACGGCTACCGCCACGGCGTGGTGCCGTTTCCCATCCCCGCGCCGGCCATGGCGCCAGCGCCAGCGCCCGCCGCCCCGGCCGTGCCAGACCTTGCCGCGCTGGGCCAGCGCTGGCGCGCCAGTGGTGGCGCGATCCCACCCTGAGCATGGCCAGCCTGGCGCGCCAGCTGGGGACCAATACCAGTACCCTGTCGCGCGCCATCAACGACGGCCTGGGCGTCAATTTCAATGAGCTGATCAACCGCCTGCGTACCGACGCCGTGCTCGCCGCCCTGCAAGGGGACGACGAGCGCCGCCCCCTGCTCGAGATCGCGCTGGCGGAAGGGTTCAACTCAAAGGCGAGTTTTATTCGCGCCTTCAAACTGTACACGGGACAAACGCCCAGCGCGTACCGGCAGGGCCTGGCGCCCCCCGTCTGAAGGTCGGACGCGTCGCAAATCCCGTATTTCAGAGGCGCACGACGGTTTTGCGACGCCGGGCGCGGGCCCCGGCACTACAGTGGGGCACCATTCCACCACCTGAGAGCCGCCCATGCCCGTCCGCTTTTTCCACGCCACTGCCGGCGCCCTCGCGCTGCTCCTGTCCCTCCCGGCCGCCGCCGACAGCTTGACGGCCGAGCAGGCCAGGCGCGACGCCGACATCCTCGTCAGCGCCCTGCGCACGCTCCATCCGGCGCTCGACAAGTACCGCAGCGACGCCCAGGTCGACGCCGCCTTCGCACAGTTCCGCCAGCGCGCCGGCCAGGCCCGCACCAGCAGCGCCATGTACCTGGCGGCGACCGAACTGGCCGCCTCGATCCGCTGCGGCCACACCTGGACCAATGTGCTCAACCAGCAGGGCGCCATCAAGCAGCGACTGCTGGAGACAGCCGACAAGCTGCCGCTGACCATGACGCTGGTGGAGGGCCGCTGGCGCGTGCTGGCCAGCGCCACGCCCGCCATCGCCGCCGGCGAGGAAGTGGTGACGATCGACGGCCACGCCAGCGCCGCGGTGGTGGCGGCCATGCTGCCCTACCTGCGCGCCGACGGCGCCAGCGACGGCAAGCGCCTGCGCCAGCTGGACCATGACCGCGGCGACCTGAGCATGATGGACACCGTCTGGCCGCTGCTGGCGCCGCCACGGGAGGGGCGCTACCAGCTGACGGTGCGCGGTGGCGACGGCGCCGTGCGCAGCGTGACCGCCGACGCCACCACGCTGGCGGCGCGCGCGCAGTCACTGCAGGCGCAGGGGGTGGCGCCGCCGTCGCAGGCCTGGCGCCTGCGCATCGACGGCGATGTGGCCGTGATGACCTTGCCCACCTTCGCCCTGTACCGCGACACATTCGACTGGCGCGCCTTCTTCGCCGACAGTTTTGGCACACTGCGCGCGCAGCACGTCGCCCGCCTGGTGATCGACATCCGCGCCAACGAGGGCGGCGACGGCGCCATCGGCCTCGAACTGCTGTCCTACCTGGTCAACACGCCCGTCACGTACGTGTCGGACCAGTCGGTGACGATGGTCGAGCGGGTGCCTTACCAGCTGGCGCGCTACCTCGACACCTGGGACTTCGGCTTTTTCGACCGCACGGGACAAGTCGACCGAATCGTCGATGGCCCGCAGGCCGGGCGCTGGCGGTTTCGCCCGAACGCCAACCGGGCGCACACCATCACGCCCCGTGCCGCGCGCTTCACGGGAGCGACCTGGTTGCTGGTGGGGCCGGAAAACAGCTCGGCGACGTTCGCGCTGGCCCAGCTGGCGCAGCAGACGGGCGCGGCGAAACTGGTCGGCCAGAACACCGGCGGCAATCAACGGGGCCTCAATGGGGGCCAGCTGGCATGGGTGAACCTGCCCCATTCGGGCGTGGCGGTCGACATTCCCTTGCTGGCGTCGAGCTACCGCGCCGACACGCCTGACGCCAGCGTCACCCCGGACCTGCCGGTGCGGCGCAGCTACGCCCTGCAGGCGGCCGGGCGCGACCAGGAGCTGGAGGCGGCGCTGGCGGCGGGCCGCCCTTGATCAGCGGCGCACGATCTTGATGACGTGTTCGGTGGGGGCGCCGGCGGCCGGCGTTGCGCACGACTTGCAGGTGTCACAGCCGCTGCCGCAGCCGGAGGCGGTGTCGACCCAGTTGGCCAGCCGGGACGGCCTGGTGCCACGCCCGCGCAGCGCATACACGAGTTTTTCGCGCCAGCCGGCCGGCAGGTATTTGCGCGCCACGTGGAGGGCGGCGGCGACGACGATCAGGGCGACGATCAGGGTTTGCATCATGACAGTGCCAGCGCCACCCGGTAGGTGATGAAGGAGGCGATGTAGGCCAGCGCGAACATATAGGCCGCCATGATCAGGGGCCAGCGCATGCCGCCCGTTTCACGCCGCACCACCGACAGGGTCGACAGGCACTGCGGGGCGAACACATACCACGCCAGCAGAGACAGGGCGGTGGCCAGGGTCCACGACTGGGCGATGATGGGGGTGAGCGAACTGGCCAGCGCTTCGCCGCTTTGCGACAGGGCGTAGACGGTGCCGAGGGCGCCGACGGCCACTTCGCGCGCGGCCATGCCGGGCACCAGCGCGATGCAGATCTGCCAGCCAAAGCCGATCGGCTCGAAAATGACGGCCATGCCACGGCCGATCATGCCGGCGATGCTGTAATAGATGGGCGGCTGGGTGGCGCCGTCCGGCGCGCCGGGAAAGCTCGACAGGAACCACACCAGCACCATCAGGGTGAGGATGATGGTACCCACGCGCGAGAGAAAAATGCGGGCGCGCTCCCACAGGCCCAGCGCCAGGTTTTGCGGGTGCGGCCAGTGGTAGCTGGGCAGCTCGAGCATGAGCGGCTGCTCGTGCGACGATCCCATGCTGCGCTTGAAGAAATACGCCACCGCCATGGCGCTGGCGATGCCGGCAAAGTACAGGGCGAACAGCACCAGCCCTTGCAAACTGAAGCCGCCCCAGACCTCGCGCGCGGGAATGAAGGCGGCGATGATCAGCGCGTACACGGGCAGGCGCGCCGAGCACGTCATCAGGGGCGCGATCATGATGGTGACGAGGCGGTCGCGCGGATTCTGGATGGTGCGGGCGGCCATGATGCCGGGGATGGCGCAGGCAAAGCTCGACAGCAGCGGAATGAAGGCGCGCCCCGACAGGCCGACGCCGCCCATCAGGCGGTCGAGCAGGAAGGCCGCGCGCGGCAGGTAGCCGCAGTCTTCCAGCGCCAGGATAAAGAAGAACAGGATCAGGATCTGCGGCAGGAACACCAGCACGCTGCCGACGCCGCCCAGGATGCCCTCCACCAGCAGGCTGCGCAGCATGCCCTCGCCCATGTGAGTGGCGAGCAGCTGGCCGAGCTGGTCGACGCCGCCCTTGATCGCCTCCATCGGCGGCGCCGCCCAGCTGAACACGGCCTGGAACACCAGGAACATCAGGGCCGCCAGCAGGATGGGGCCCAGCACCGGATGGAGCACGACCTGGTCGATTTTTTCCGTCAGGTTGCCCGTGTCGTTGGCGTGGCTGACGCAGACGTCAAGAATGCGGCGCACTTCGCGCTGGGTGTCTTCGACCGAGACGGCGTCGATGGCCGACAGGGGCTTGACGCCGCCCTGGGCCGCGGGCATCAGGTCGAGCGCGCGCAGCAGCGACTTTTCGCCGCCGCTTTGCACCGCCACCGTTTCCACCACCGGCATGCCCAGTTCGAGCGCGAGCTGGTCGGCATCGATCTTGATGCCCCGCTTGTGGGCGACATCGACCATGTTCAGCGCCAGCACCATCGGCAGGCCCAGGCGCTGCACTTCCAGCACCAGGCGCAGGTTCAGGCGCAAGGTGGTGGCGTTGACGACGCAGACGATGGCGTCGGGCGCCTGCTCGCCGGCGCGCAGACCGGCCACCACGTCGCGCGTGATCGCTTCATCGGGGGTGTGGGCCGACAGGCTGTAGGCGCCCGGCAGGTCGAGCACGCGGTAGGCGCGCCCGGACAAGGAGGTAAAACTGCCTTCCTTGCGCTCGATGGTGACACCGGCGTAGTTGGCCACTTTCTGGCGCGCGCCCGTGAGGCGGTTAAACAGCGCCGTCTTGCCACAATTCGGATTGCCCAGCAGGGCGATCAGCGGCGTGCGCGGGTCGACCTGGACCCGCCGTTCTACTGCTCCCATAGCCGCTTATTCCGCCTGTTGTTCCGGTTTGATCGACACCAGCGCCGCTTCGAAGCGGCGCAGTGCGAACGTTGATTCACCCACCTTGATGGCCAGCGGCCCGCCCTGCACGCCGCGGCGCAGCATGCGAATGCGCTCGCCGGGCACGAAACCGAGTTCCATCAGCCGGCGCGCCACGTCGGCGCCACCCTGCGCACTGGGCGCGAGGTGAATGACGGTGCCGCCCTGGCCTGCCGGGAGGGTATCGAGCGTGGTCAACTGCGAGACGAGGGTCATGGTGGGCTTTGTGGGTGAAACCAACTAAATATAAAGAATGTACGCAGTGCCGCGTTGCCACGACATACTAGCATCATAAACCTAAATGCGAATAATTTCCATTTGCGTTCCTTTCCCCGGCATGACATGGTGGGGCGGACGCGACAAATCGCAAGCCCGGCGCCCCGCGCGCCAGTCTGCGCCGTGCACAAGACGCACAATCTGCTTGCAATGGCTGAAAAAATGGGTGAG
Organism: Massilia sp. DWR3-1-1; assembly: GCF_049898325.1. Lineage (NCBI taxonomy): Bacteria > Pseudomonadati > Pseudomonadota > Betaproteobacteria > Burkholderiales > Oxalobacteraceae > Massilia > Massilia sp. DWR3-1-1. The sequence continues at coordinate 417,572 of NZ_JAFCXL010000001.1, forward strand.
AATCTACATCGAAATGATAATGATTCTCATTTTAGTAATCAGACAAGGTGCCGGCAAGGGCCGCTCTGGCCACTTTTCCCGAAAGGCTACAGAATGATCGTTTGTGTTTGCAATAACATCTCCGACCGTGAAATCCGCCAGGCCATCGAGCTGGGTATCACTTCGATGGACGAGCTGCGCCGCGATCTTGGCGTGGCCACCTGCTGCGGTCAATGTGCCAGCTACGCCGAGCAGGTCCTGCAGGCGCACCTGGGCCAAGCGGTCGAGGTCGTGACCACCGTTGCCATCACCGAACTGCATTTCCGCACGCGCCAGGCTGCCTGAGCTTGAGCGCAACGATTACCCCCCTCCAGCGTGACACCGCGCGCGCGCCTGCCGCGCCCCAGCGCGACAAGGCCCAGCATGGCCGCAAGGCCAGCCTGATCAAGTGGCTGCGCAAGACCCACGGCTGGATTGGCCTGTGGGGCGCCGCGCTGGGGCTGCTGTTCGGCACCTCGGGCATCTTGCTCAACCACCGTGCCCTGCTGAAAATTCCCGCCGTCCAGAGCCAGGAATCGACCATTCAGGTGCCGCTGCCCACGCCCGCCCCGCGCGACGCCGACGCCATGGCGCTGTGGCTGAAACAATCGCTAGCCATCGCCGCGCCCGCCACCCGGGTCAAGGCCGACAAGGCCAAACCGGTGGCCTGGGGCGACGCCGCCGTCGTGCAACCGGCGCGCTGGAGCGCCGCGTTCATCACGCCATCGAGCAATGTGCAGGCCGAATACTGGGTCGGCAACAACTTCGTCAGCGTCAAGCGCACCGACACCAATGCCTTCGGCGTCATATCCAATCTGCACAAGGGCTCGGGCATGGGGGTGGGCTGGATCTTGCTGGTCGACACCCTGGCCGGCTCCATCATCCTGCTGTCGATCACCGGTGTGCTGCTGTGGGCCTTGATGAGCAAAAAGCGCCTGGTCGGCACCGCCATCGGCACCGTGGCCGTCTGTTCCATGCTGGGCATCGCCGCGGCGTCCTGGTAAGCAAATTGTGTCCCTGCGCGCCGCGGGTTTGCTATGATTGCCTCTATTCTCATCCAAAGAAAGCATCCCATGAAGGGCGACCCGACCATCCTCCGCCTGCTCAACGCGCAGCTGACCAATGAACTGACGGCCGTGAACCAGTATTTCCTGCACGCGCGCATGTACCGCCACTGGGGGTTCGACAAGCTGGGCAAGAAAGAGTACGAAGAATCGATCGGCGAAATGAAGCACGCCGACAAGCTGATCGACCGCATCCTGATGCTCGACGGTCTGCCCAACCTGCAGGCGCTGCACAAGCTGCTGATCGGCGAGAACACGGAAGAAATGCTGGCGGCCGACCTGGCGCTGGAACGGGCCGCCCACGTGACGGTCAAGGAAGGCGTTTTTGAGTGCGAAAAAGTGGGCGATTACGTCTCGCGCGAACTGTTCCTGCTGATCCTGGACGATACCGAAGAGCACATCGAGTGGCTGGAAACCCAGATCGACCTGATCGCCAAGGTGGGCATCCAGAACTACCTGCAAAGCCAGATGGGCGAGCACGCGTAAAGGTACTGCATGAAAAACAAAAGCCAGCGATGCTGGCTTTTTTTACGTTGGCGTCAGCCGGCTTTCCACCTGCTCACCCATTTGTCATAGAAGCCGATATCGCGCGGCACGCCGCCGCTGACGGCGCAGATGGCGCCGGCAAATTCGTTGGCGCGCGACAGCGTCGTTTCCAGCGCCCAGCCACGCGCGCGGCCCAGCAGAAACATGGCCGCGAAGGCGTCGCCAGCGCCGACCGTGTCGATGACGAAGGGGGGCGCCGGATTGTCGCGGTGGACGATCAGTTGGCCGTCGGCGCCGAAATACACGGACCCCCGGTGGCCGAGGGTGAGGATGAGCCCTTCGAGCTGAAATTTGTCGAGCAGGGCGCGGCAGGCGGCGCGCACTTCTTCGCTGGCCAGCGGGGTGCCGGGCGCGATCTGAAAATACCATTGGAACAGCGATTCGAGCTCTTCCTCGTTGAGCTTGACGATGTCGGCGGCGTCGAGCGAGGCGCTCACGCAGGCGCGGTCGACCTGGTTTTCGCGCAGGTTCAGATCGAGGAAACGGCTGGCCCCGGTCGCCGCCAACAGCGTGCGCAAGGCCTCGCGCGAACGCTGCGCGCGCTGGGCCAGGGTGCCGAAGTACAGCGTCGAGGGCGTCACCGCCCCCATCGCCGCCAGCGCCAGCTGCGGATCGATGAAATCGTAGGCCTGGCGCGGCAGGATGACGAAACGGTGGCCGTTGCCACGCCGCTCCACCAGCACCCGCCCCGTCTCTTCCATGGCATCGATCTGCAAGCCCTGCTCGCTCATGGCGAAGCGCTCGAACTCGCCCCGCACCACCGCGCCGTTGCGGTCGCTGCCGATGCGCGTGATCATCAAGTGCGGCGCCATGAAGGCGGCCAGGTGACGCGCCACATTGAAGGGCGCGCCCCCCACCAGTTGCTCGGTGACGAAATCGTCGACCAGCGCCTCGCCGAAGATGACGGTGGTGGCCGCTGGCGGCGCCTTGCCGATGTTCAGTTCGCTCACTGCGGCACGCTGTCTTTGAAGGAGGCGCGCTCGGACAATTTGTCGAACAGGCGCGCCAGGTTGGGGTAATCGGCGCGCCAGTCGATCTGCGGAAAGCGGAACGCCAGCCAGCCCAGGCAGCAGCCGACGGCGACGTCGGCCAGCGTGTAGTGATTGCCGCCGCAAAACGGCGACTCGCCCAGCTTGGTCGACATCACGGCCAGGCCCCCGTGGACCTTGCCCATCTGGCGCTCGATCCAGGCGCTGCTTTGCTGCTCGGTGGGGCGCAGGGTGGTTTCCAGGCGCACCAGCACGGCGGCGTCGAGCACGCCGTCGGCCAGCGCTTCCCACACCTTGACGTCAGCGCGGTCGCGCCCGTTCGGGGGCAGCAGTTTGCACACGGGGGTGAGGGTGTCGAGGTACTCGGCGATGACGCGCGAATCGTACAGGGCGCTGCCATCTTCCATCACCAGGCACGGCACCTTGCCAAGCGGGTTCGACTGGGCGATCGTGGTGTCGGCGGCCCACACGTTTTCCAGCTCAAACGCGCAGTCGAGCTTTTTTTCGGCCAACACAACGCGCACCTTGCGCACGTACGGACTTGCAACGGAACCGATGAGTTTCATACGTACTTATGAGTAAAAGAGTAATAGCCAGTATAGCATCGGCGTCCGCGCCGCTGGCCTGCCAAACGGGCTACTGATGTCCAGCTGCAACATGGGACCTGCCCTGCCGCCGGTGGTAAAATCGGCGTTTTGCTCACGCCTGCCGCCATGACCTCTACCGCCCCCCAGTTCACCCTTTCCGCCCTGTCCCCCCTCGACGGCCGCTACGCCGCCAAGACCGACAAGCTGCGCCCGATCCTGTCCGAAGCGGGCTTCATGCACCACCGCGTCAAGGTCGAGATCGCGTGGCTGCAAGCCCTGTCGCAGGCCGGTTTTGCCGAAATCAAGCCATTTTCGGCAGAGGCCAGCGCCCTGCTCGACAAGATGGCGGCCGACTTTACGGAACAGCACGCGGCCCGCATCAAGGCCATCGAAGCGGTCACCAACCACGACGTCAAGGCCGTTGAATACTGGCTCAAGGAACAGGTCAAGGACGTGCCGGAACTGGTCGCCGCCACCGAGTTCATCCACTTTGCCTGCACCTCCGAAGACATCAACAACACCTCGCACGGCATGATGCTCAAGGCGGCCCGCGACGGCGTCATCGTGCCCGCCCTGCAGGCGGTGATCGACAAACTGCGCGAGATCGCCCACACCAACGCGGCCTTGCCGATGCTCTCGCGCACCCACGGCCAGACCGCCAGCCCCACCACGCTGGGCAAGGAGTTCGCCAACGTCGTCGCCCGCCTCGACCGCGCGCTCACGCGCATCAAGGCCGTCGAGATGCTGGCAAAAATGAACGGCGCCGTCGGCAATTACAATGCCCACCTGTCGGCCTACCCCGACTTCGACTGGCCGGCGTTTTCGAAAAACGTCATCGAGCAGCGCCTGGGCCTGACCTTCAATCCCTACACCATCCAGATCGAGCCGCACGATTACATGGCCGAGCTGTTCGACGCCATCGCCCGCGCCAACACCATCCTGCTGGACCTGAACCGCGACATCTGGACCTACGTGTCGCTGGGCTACTTCAAGCAGCGCCTGAAAGCGGGCGAAATCGGCTCGTCCACCATGCCCCATAAAGTCAACCCGATCGACTTCGAGAACTCCGAAGGCAACCTGGGCATGGCCAACGCGGTGCTCAAGCACATGGCGGAAAAATTGCCCGTCTCGCGCATGCAGCGCGACCTGACCGACTCGACGGTGCTGCGCAATATCGGCGTCGCTTTCGGTTACGCCCTGCTGGCCTACGACAGCTGCCTGCGCGGCCTGAACAAGCTCGAAGTCAATGCCGCCCGCATCGAACACGATCTCGACGCCAACTGGGAAGTGCTGGCCGAACCCGTGCAGACGGTGATGCGCCGCTACGGCGTGGAAAACCCGTATGAGCAGCTGAAAGAACTCACGCGTGGCAAGGGCATCTCGAAAGACGCCCTGCGCGAGTTCATCGGCACCCTGGCCGTGCCGCAGCAAGCCAAGGATTTGCTGCTGCAGATGACCCCGGCGAACTACATCGGCATCGCCGCGCAACTGGCCGCGGCCGTGTAAGCTTGCAGGCAACATCGAACACGGGAGCGCCCACCAGGCCGCTCCCGTTTTTTTTTCGGCGGCGCTGCGGTATGCTTGCCACACGATGAAAATTTAACACTCGAACACGCCCGGCCGTTTTGCGGTACTATTAGTCCTAACACGTACTAAATACCCCGAGGACCCGCCCATGCAACGCTATACCCGTACCGCCATGCTGCTGCACTGGCTGATCGCCGTGCTGATCATCGGCGCATTCACGCTGGGCGTGATCATGACCGACATCCCCGGCTTTTCGCCGACCAAGCTCAAATACTATTCGTGGCACAAATGGGCCGGCGTCACCGTGCTGGGTCTGGCCGCGCTGCGCTTGTTGTGGCGCCTGGCGCATCCGGCCCCGGCCTATCCGGTGAGCATGAAAACCTGGGAAAAGGCGGCGGCCCACCACCTGCACCTGCTGCTGTACATGCTGATGTTCGCCGTGCCCGTGTCCGGCTATTTGTATACCCTGGCGGCCGGCGTGCCGGTGGTGTACTTCGGCGTGCTGCCGCTGCCCGTGTTCATGGACGCCGACCCGGCCTTGAAACCGGTCCTCAAGGCCGTCCATTACTGGCTGACCATGGGCATGGCCGCACTGGTGGCAGCGCACGTCGGGGCCGCCTTGAAACACGCTATCATCAACCGCGATGGCGTCATGCGGCGCATGCTGCCGTAAGCGCTGCCGCCGTCACTGCTGCCACCATCACTGTTGACCCGATTTTGTTGCCACCCCAGGAGACTGCATGAAATTGTCCACGCTCGCCCCGCTGTCGCTGTTGACCGTCGCCCTCATCGCCGCTGCCGCCCCCCTCAAAACCGATACCGCCAAGAGCAGCGTGTCGGCCACGTTCAAACAAATGAACGTGCCGGTGGAAGCGAAGTTCAAGAAATTTACTGCCAACGTCGACTACGACGCCGCCAAGCCGGAACTGGCCAAGGCCAGCGTCGAGATCGACACGGCCAGCCTGGACCTGGGCGAAGCGGAAATGAACAAGGAAGTGGCGAAGAAAGAATGGTTCAACGCCGCCCAGTTCCCCAAGGCCACGTTCGTGTCCTCGTCGATCAAGCCGGCCGGTGCCGGCAAGCTGACCGTGGCCGGCAAGCTCACCATCAAGGGCAAGACCACCGATGTCGCCTTTCCCTTGACCGTCAAGGCCGACGGGGGCAAACAAGTGTTCGAAGGCGCCGTGCCCATCAAGCGGCTGACCTACAACATCGGCGAAGGTGAATGGAAAGACACCAGCACCGTCGCCGACGAAGTCATCATCAAATTCCGCGTGACAGCGGCGCAGTAAATCAACCATCCATCAAGGGAAAAAAGCATGAACATGAAATTTTTGATCGCCACTCTCGCCGCCAGCATCGCCGGCGCTGCCGTCGCCGCACCGGACACCTACATGATCGAGCCAGGCCACACCTATCCGAGTTTTGAAGCGGACCACATGGGCATCTCTATCTTGCGCGGCAAGTTCACCAAGACCAGCGGCACCGTCGTGCTCGATCGCGCCGCCAAGACCGGCTCGCTCGATATCACCATCGATGCCAGCACCCTCGACTTCGGCAATGAAAAGCTGAACGGCCACGCCAAGGGCCCGGACATGTTCGACGTCGCCAAGTTCCCTACCGCGACCTACAAATCGACATCGATCACCTTCAAGGGCGACGCCCCGGCCACCGTCAATGGCGAACTGACCCTGCATGGCGTGACCAAGCCGGTGGTCCTGACCATCAACAAATTCAAGTGCATCATGCACCCGATGTTGAAGCGTGAAGTGTGCGGCGCCGATGCGTCGGCCACCTTCAACCGCGCCGACTTCGGCATCGATTACGCTGTCAAGATGGGTTTCAACCCGGAAGTCAAACTGGCCATCGAAGTCGAAGCCGTCAAGCAGTAAGCAGTGAGCGGCGGCCGCTTGCGCCGCCCCATGCAAAAAGCCCCGCATCCTCTTGGGATGCGGGGCTTTTTGACTTGTTACAGGCCGAATTTACTTAGTGCCTATCCCAGTAGATTGGAGTCGCTGCTGCCGCGCCTGGCAAGCGGGGGCGGCGTTGCTCGTCGTTGCATGGCTAGCCATGCGGCCTCCTCGCGCCTAGCCCGCGCTTGCCAGTCATCGCCATCCGCTTCCTCCCCTCTACTACGATAGCCACTTAGCGGGGAGCGCCATTGGCGTCGACGCGGTCCCAGGCGGCGCGGGCCGCCGAGCGGGCATCGTACCAGGCCAGGCGCGAGGCGCCCTTGCTGCGGTTCCAGTCGTCCGACAGGGTGTTTTCCACGCTGTCGAAGGTCTGACCTACATAACGGCCGCGGCTGTTGTAGCCCAGCTGGTAGGCCGGCGCGTAGTCATCGTAGCTGTATTGCGACGAATAATACGGGGCGCTCGTGTGCGCCGCGAGCCAATATGCATCTTCTTCCTGCGGGTTGACCACGCTGCCGGCCGCATGGCCCGCCGCGCCGCCCGCGAAGGCGCCAATGGCAGCGCCAGCGGCCATGCCGATGGGGCCGCCCACGGCGCCAATGGCGGCACCGGTCGCCGCGCCAGCGCCAGCGCCCACGCCTTTGGCCAGGTGGTGCTCGTCGAGGTCGTCACCGGACTTCGGGTTGACCACTTCGGCGGCGCCCTTGCCCGCCAGGCCGCCGGCGATGCCGCCGATGGCAGCGCCAGCGAGGGTGCCGACAGGACCGGCCACCGAGCCGATCGCCGCACCGGTGGCGGCGCCGCCAGCGGCGCCGATGCCGGTGCCGATGATGTGTTCACCGGCGCTGTCGCTCCAGCTGCGCTCGACGTAGGCGGCGTCGTCGTCCGAGCGGGGCGTCACGCCCATCAGGATGCCGCCGTTCTTGATGCCTTCTTCGTAGTGCACGACGCGCTCTTCGGGGATGCCGGCGCCGATCAGGGCGCCCACCAGGCCGCCTGCGACGCCGCCGGCGCCCGCGCCAGCCAGTGCAGCGGCGATGGGGCCGGCCACCACCAGGCCGATCCCGGGCAGCACCAGGGTGGTGCCGACGGCGGCGATACCGGCCAGTACGGCGCCGATGGTGCCACCGATGCCGGCGCCGATCCCGGCGCCTTCAGCGGCTTTGCTGCCCAGCTCGGTGTCGGTGTCGGCGAAATGGGTTTTGCGGGTGTCGTCCGACATCATCAGCGTGACGTCGTCCTTGGAATAGCCACGGTCGGCCAGCGAGTTATAGGCGCGCTCGGCGCTGTCGCGGTCACGGAACAGGCCGGTAACCATGCGGGAATCGTTGTTGCTTGTCTCGTAGTTACTCATGTCGTTTCCTTCTGGGTTGATTTTTGGTAAAGGTCCCGCGCTAACAAACGCGAAGTTTGTTGCCAGTGGGCCAACATTACCGCTTGAACGCACTTTTCTCTGTTAGATCACGCACCGAGCCGGGCAGATTGTTCCGTCAATCATGGCCAGACCACGCCGCGTTGAACGCAAGCGCGCCGGCGCGGTCAAAAAAGGTGGACGGAAGGTTCGTTGCCGCACCGACCCGGGGTGTCGGCATGAATAGACTTTTTCACAAGGCCGGCACAAAGGGTCTCGGGCACACAACTTTAGGAGAAACACCATGTTATTCATCATCTGGATCGTTGTAGGCGGTATCTTGGGTTGGCTGGCGAGCCTCGTCATGAAAACCGATGCCGAACAAGGCATGATCCTCAACGTCGTCGTCGGCATCATCGGCGCCTTCCTGGGCGGCTGGCTGCTCTCGCCCCTGTTCGGCACGGGCACCATCAATTCCAACGACTTCAGCGTCACCTCGCTGCTGGTATCGTTCCTGGGCGCCGTCATCCTGTTGGCCATCGTCAACTTGTTCCGTCGCGGCCGTACCCGCTAAACAGCGTCGCTCTATTGAACCAACGCCACGGCGTTGGTTTTTTTTCACCTTGAGAATTTCCATGAGAACCAAACCTGTGGTCACTGTTTTAATTACCAGCGCGCTTACCCTGTTCGCGGGTTTCTTGTTTCTCAATCTCGCTCCCGGCGAGAAAAAAGTCGAACAGCAACTGGTGCGCAAATACGATGTCGCCGATCCCCAGTTCCGCCGTTCCATGGACGTCCTGCTGGGACCGGCCATGTTGGATGGCAACAAGGTCGAGGTCTTGCTGAACGGCGACCAGATCTTCCCGTCGATGCTGGGCGCCATCCGCAGCGCGCAAAAAACCATCACCTTCGAGACCTATATCTATTGGTCGGAAACGATCGGCAAGGAATTTGCCGATGCCCTGATCGAGCGCGCCCGGGCCGGTGTCAAGGTCCACGTGATGCTCGACTTTATCGGCTCCATCAAGATGGACGACGACGCCATGATTGCGATGCGCGCGGCCGGCATCGAACTTGAGCGCTATCACAAGCCCGTCTGGTGGAAGCTCACGCGCCTGAACAACCGCACCCACCGCAAGCTGCTGGTGGTCGATGGCAAGGTGGGCTTCACGGGTGGCGTCGGCATCGCCGACAAATGGCGCGGCCAGGGCCAGGACGAAGACCACTGGCGCGACAGCCATTTCCGCGTCGAGGGCCCGGTGGTGGCGCAGATCCAGGCGGTGTTCACCGACAACTGGATCAAGTCGACGGGCGCCGTGCTCGACGGCGTCAACTATTTCCCGCCCCTGCCCGCCGCCGGCACCGAGCCGGCGCAAATGTTCAGCAGTTCGCCCACGGGCGGCAGCGAAAGCATGCACCTGATGTACCTGATGGCGATCACTGCCGCCCGCCACACGATCCGCCTGTCGAACGCCTATTTTGTGCCCGATGCACTGACCGTCAGGGCGCTGGTGGCGGCCCAGCAGCGCGGTGTGAAAGTGCAGATCATCACGCCTGGAAAGATCATCGATTCCGGCGTGGTGCGCGCCGCCTCGCGCGAACAATGGGGCCCCCTGCTGGCGGCCGGCGTGCAGATCGCCGAATACCAACCGACCATGTTCCACGTCAAGGCACTGGTGGTCGACGACCTGCTCGTGTCGGTGGGCTCGACCAATTTCGACAACCGTTCATTCAGCCTCAACGATGAAGCCAATCTGAACGTGCTCGACGCCAAATTTGCCCAGCAGCAGTCGCAGGTCTTCGACGCCGACTGGGCGCGCGCCAAGGTCGTCACCTACGCCGCCTGGGACAAGCGGCCCCTGTCGGCCAAGCTGATGGGCAAGCTGGCCAGCCTGGTGGGATCGCAATTGTGAGGACATATGCATATGTTCAAGGAAACAATTTCGATTGACTAAAATGAAGCGGCTGCGGATACTCTGAGATGCTTCACCGGTGCGCTCGCCGGCCACCCCGGCCGGGCGCCATGTTCCGATTGACCCCTCTGAGACAAAAGCGAATGAAAAAGACCCTCCTGGCGCTCGCCATCCTGAGCACCGCATCGACCGCCTACGCCGATGAAGGCATGTGGATGCCGCAGCAGCTGCCACAAGTAGCCAAGCAACTCAAGGCCGCCGGCCTCAAGCTCGACCCCGCGACCCTGACCAAACTGACCGAATTCCCGATGGGCGCGATTGTCAGCCTGGGCGGCTGCTCGGCCTCCTTCGTCTCGCCCCAGGGCCTGGTGGCGACCAATCACCACTGCGTCTACAACAGCGTGGCCGTGAACTCGACGACGCAAAACGATTTGCTGGCCAACGGTTTCCTGGCCAAGACGCTGGCCGATGAATTGCCCGCCTCGCCTGGCAGCCGGATTTTCGTCACCAAGGACGTCAGCAACGTCAGCACCAAGGTGATCACGCCCGAGGTCGCCAAACTGGCCGGCAAGGTCCGCGTCGATGCCATGGAAAAAAATGAAAAGGCCCTGGTCGCCGCCTGCGAAAAAGATCCGGGACACCGCTGCACCGTGGCCAGCTACTACGGCGGCCTGGAGTTTTACCTGATCAAGCAACTGGAAATTCGCGACGTGCGCCTGGTGCATGCGCCACCGGCCGGCGTGGGCAAATTCGGTGGCGACACCGACAACTGGATGTGGCCGCGCCACACGGGCGATTACGGTTTCTACCGCGCCTACGTCAGCCGCGACGGCAAGGCAGCCGATTTCTCCAAGGACAACGTCCCTTACGTCCCCGTGCATTACCTGAAACTGGCCAAGCAGGGCGTCAAGGAAGGCGATTTCATCATGGTCGCCGGCTACCCGGGCCGCACCAACCGTCACCGCCTGCCGTCGGAAGTGGCGTACACCTTCGACCAGAACTATCCAGCCTTCATCAAGACCTCGGGCGAAACGCTGGCCATCATCGAGCGTGAAACCAAGAACGATCCTGCCGCCAAGCTGAAATACGCAGGCCAGATCGCCGGCGTCAACAATTACTACAAGAACCGCAAGGGCATGCTGACCAGCTACGAAGGCAGCGATTTCCTGGCACGCAAGACGAAAGAGCATGCCGACCTGAAAACCTGGGTCAATGCCAATCCTGCCCGTCAGAAAGAGTACGCCGCCGACATCGACAATGTCGAGAAGCTCATCGCCGAGCGCGACGCCCAGACCATGCGCGACTGGTACCTGTTCTCGTCGTCGCCACGCCTGCTCGGTTCGGCCCGTTCGCTGTACCGCCTGGCCAATGAAATGGCCAAGCCGGACGCCGAGCGCAAGTCCGGCTTCCAGGACCGCGACCTGAGCCGCTTCAAGGCGGGCGTTGCCGGTCTGGACCGCACCTACGACCCGAAAGTCGACAAGGCGCTGGTGATGAACAGCCTGGTGAAATATGCCGCCCAGCCAGCCGCCACGCGCAATGCCAACTTCGACGCCGCCGTCGGCATCAAGGATGGCATGAGCGAAGCGCAATTGTCGGGCCTGCTCGACGCCATGTACGCCAAGACCACGCTGAACGACGCCAAGGTGCGCGCTGAATGGCTGAGCAAGAAGCCGGCCGATTTCCAGGCCAGCAACGACCCGTTCATCAAGGCCGCTGTCGCCATGTATGACGGCGCCTTGAAGCGCGAAGCCGATGACGAAGAATTGTCGGGCAAGATCCAGCAATCCTACGCCAACTACATGAAGGCAAAAATCGCCTACATGAACAGCAAGGGCCAGGCCGTCTATCCAGATGCCAACGGCACCTTGCGCGTGACCTTCGGCAAGATCGCCGGCCGCGACCATGGCGCCGACGGCACCGGTTCGTGGACCGCCTTCACCACCGTCAAGGGTGTGCAGGCCAAGGCCACCGGCGAAGGCGAGTTCAACGCCCCAGCGGCCCAACTGGCGGCCATCAAGGCCAAGGACTTCGGTAACTACGTCGATGCAAAACTGAAGACCGTGCCCGTGAACTACCTGGCCACGCTCGACATCACCGGCGGCAATTCCGGTTCTGCCGCGCTCAACGCCAAGGGCGAATTCATCGGCCTGGCCTTCGACGGCACGCTCGACTCCATCATTTCCGACTGGGACTTTAACAAGGCCAACACCCGCGACATCCAGGTGGACGTCCGTTACATCCTGTGGAACATGAAGCATGTCGACCATGCCGACAATCTGCTCAAGGAAATGGGCGCCGAATAAGCGTTCCGTCCATAAAAAAACCGCGCTGCTGGCGCGGTTTTTTTTCGCCCTGCTGGAAGGGCCTCAGCGTCGCAGTTGCTGATCCGATGCCCCCAGCACGCGCAGGGCCAGCGCCGCGGGCACGCGCCGGGCAATCAGGAAGGCGTGGGCGGCGCGACGGCCGAATGCCCGCCGCAGGGTTTGCGCCTGATAAATGATCTTGGCGGTGGCGTGATCCTGCCGGTGGGCCCGGGCAGGCAGCGCTTGCAGCGCGCCGCAGGTGCTTCCGTCGGGCATCTCAGTAGCGTGCCGGCGACGGCATCGAGGGGCAGCGCGAGGGCGCGCCGCAGGTCAGTGAAAAGCGTGGCATGGCAAGATCCAGTGATAAATGAAATCAACAATGGATGCTAGGCGTCAACTGCTTCCCGCTCTGTGCGATGGCACACTTTATCGATTACAGTTGGTCCATGTGTTCATGAAACCCATCAAGCGGCCTGCACTGCCAGGCCATTCAGCTTCGAATTGCGCACGCCGTACACCAGGTAGGTGAGCACGGCAACGCTCATCCACACGCCGAAGGTGACGTAGGTAATCATCGACAGCCCCCACACCAGGTACAGGCAGGCGGCAATCGACAGCCCCGGCACCAGGTAGGGGCCAAATGGCACCCGGAAGCCCCGGGTGGCGCTGGCGCCTTCCTTGGCGCGCAGCACCGGCACGGCGATCGAGACGACGATGAAGGCCGTCAGGGTGCCAATACTGACCATGTCCCACAAGTAGGTGGAGTCGACCAGGCCGGCGACGATGCCCACGATCAGGCAGACGATGACGGTATTGCCCACCGGCGCCAGGGTGCGCGGATGGACTTTCTGGAACGTTTGCGGAATCAGGCCGTCGCGGCTGATGGCGTACAGGATGCGGGTCTGGCCGTAGATCGTCACCAGGGTCACGCTGAAGACGGAAATGACGGCGCCGCCCGAGAGCACGATGGCGGGCCAGGTTTTACCGGTGACGTTCTGCAGAATCACCGCCAGGCCCGCCTCTTGCCCCTCAAACATGTGGGCCGGCTGGGCGCCCATGGCGGCCACCGCCACCAGCATGTAAAACACGGTGACGATGCCCAGCGCCGCCAGGATCGCCACCGGCACGTTGCGGGTGGGGTCGCGCACTTCTTCGCCGGCGGTGGCCACCGTGTCGAGGCCGATGAACGAGAAGAACACGGTGGCCGCCGCCGCCGTGACGCCGGCCATGCCGCCGGGGCTCTTGGCCGAGGCTTCGAAAAAGAAGGGATGGAAATTGTCGATATTAAAACCGGAAAAGGCGATGACGACGAAAAACAGCAAGATGGCCAATTTGATCAGCACCATCACGGCATTCGCGGTGGCCGATTCGCGGGTGCCGCGCAGCAGCAAAAAGCCGCACAGGATCACCAGCAGGATGGGCGGCAAATTGACATGCCCTGCGTGCACTTCGAGCCCATTGGCGCCGGAGACGAACATGGGTGAGCGCAGCGCTTCGGGAATCTGCCAGTGGAAGGCGTTGCCGAGAAAATTGTTCAAATACCCGGACCAGCCGATCGCGGTGGCGCTGGCGGCCAGGCCGTATTCGAGCAGCAGGCAAAAGGCCATGATGAAGGCGGCAAATTCGCCCACGGTGGCGTAGGCGAAGGAATACGAGGAGCCCGCCGCCGGGATGCGAAACGACAGCTCGGCGTAGCACAGGGCGGTCAGGCCGGCCGTCAGCGCGGCCAGCAGGAAAGACAAGATGACCGACGGGCCCGCTTTCGGCACCGCCTCGACCATGGTAAAAAAGATGCCGGTGCCGATGGTGGCGCCCACGCCGATCATGGTCAGCGGAAACAGGCCGATGCTGCGACCGAGGCGGACGGTGCTGCCGTCGCCGTGCTCGGCCGGGGCGGCCATGGTCGGTTTGGTACGGATCAGTTTCTGGCCCAGAGTCAGCTTCACGAATAGTCCTTTGGTCACGCGGTGGAGGTCAGGCACACGCGTGGCGGCGCGCCAAAACGTTGTGATTATAGGGCCATATCGCTTCCTGATTGACATCTTTTGCGGACCCTGCGCGGGCCCCAAAGGGCCGCTGGTCCGCTGTGTTTACGCGTCCAGCATTTCGTGAATGCTAAAACTCATCAGCGCCAGGAACACCACCAGCCCCAGGTACATCACGCCATAATTGATGCGCGTCTCGCGCGCCGTCGCGTAATACGCCGGCGGCAGGTCGGGATTGCCCTGCAGGGCCAGTTTCAGCTGGGGATAGGCGAGCAGGCCGATCAGGATCAGCATGGGGCTGGGGCGGTAAAAAAACAGCGCCGCCAGCAGGGGCACGCCCAGCAGCCACACCTTGGGCGAAATGATGGCCGTGATGCGCCCGCCATCGAGGGGCGACAGGGGGATCAGGTTGATCAAATTGAGCATGCAGCCCGAATAGGCCAGCGCCAGCAGCAGGCGGCTGCCGTTCTCGCGCGCCAGGAAGTAGCAGGCCAGCGCGGCGGCGGTGCCCGCCAGCGGTCCGGCAAAGCCGATGTACGCTTCCGTTTCCACATCGTGCGGCTGGTCCTTCAGGGCGATCCAGGCGCCGACAAAAGGAATGAAGGTGGGCGCGCCCACGTCCAGGCCGCGCTGGCGCGCCGCCACATAATGCCCCAGTTCGTGCACCAGGATCAGCAGCACGAAGCCGACCGCGTAGGGCCAGCCGAACACCCAGGCATACACGGCCATCGAGATGAGCATGGTGCCGCCCGTGGTGAGCAGCTTGCCCAGTTTGCCGGCCGAGAGCAGCAGCACCAGCAGTTTGCCCATCAACGGTCCTGGTCCGGTTTTTCCAGCGACACGGGGGGCGGCGCGGCCGCTTTGCCCTTGAAGCGCTGGAACACGGAGGCGCCCAGCGCGGCCACGGCGACGAAAATGATTTTCTTGAAGGCCAGCAGCAGCGCGAACAACTTGCCGAACATCCCCAGCTTGGCCGCCACCCCGCCCGCCACCAGCGCCGCCAGGCCGTACTCGGCGACCTTGTCGGTCTTGCTGTCGAAATCGGCGTAACGATTACCGGCGGTAAATTCCGTAAAGCCCGTCACCGTCCGCATGTCTTGCTTGATCTGGCTGATCTGGCCCGCATCGGCGACGGCGTTGAGCACCAGCACGCCCTCACGCCCCAGCACGCGCACATTGTAATTGAGCGTGTCGTGCGCCGAATCGTCGAAACGGATCTGCTTGGCCCAGTACATCTTGTGGCTGGCCTTGTCATAGCTGGGGCGTTCGGCCCACCCCTGCAGGCGCATGCCCGCGTAGCCTTGCTTCTTGCGCTCGGCATTGCCGTCGTCGATCGACGCCTGCATGTCCTTGAGCAGGCTGTCGTAATTGATGCTGTCGGCGTCGTCGTCCTTGATGTGGCCATCCTTGTCGTAAGTCACCACCACCGCCCAGCCGCCCTCGCTCAGTACACCAGGCGCGGCCGGCACAATCATCCCCAGCGTGCTGGCGTCGGGCGGATTGCCCCACATTGCCAACAGCCGCGAGGCATCGGCCGGCGGCAGGTAGCGGAAACTGGCCGGTAACTGCAAGGTGGCAATTTTGCCGGGCAAGGCAATCGTCCCTTCCTGAAAATGCAGCGACGCCAGGAACGCGTCCTTGTCCATGGCCGGCGCCGCAGCCTCCTGCGCCCGCGCCATCGCCACACAGAAAAGCGCACCCACCACGAGCGCCAGCAACTTGTTCATGCATGTCTCCAGTCGAAAAAAGGGCCGGACAGGCCGGCCTCAATATTCCAATGAAGAAAGTTACAAGTCAATCAATGATTTGTTATTAGCATTGTTTTGCAACACACTCAGTTCAGCACGGTGACGTTTTTGCCCGATACCTGGCGCTGGGCCGGGTTGCCGTAGACGGTGATATGGCCCGAGCCGCTGGTCTGCGCCAGCACGCTGCGCTTGACGGTGGCGCTGATGCTGCCCGAGCCACTGGTGATCAGGTCGGCCTGCTCGCTCGTCACGCCGGTCAGGTCGGCGCTGCCCGAGCCGCTGGTGCGGGCGTTGAGGGCGGTGACGGTGCCGCTGGCCTGCACCGAGCCGGAGCCGCTCACCCGCAGCGACAGTTCGCTGCCGCGCAGGGGACCGAGGCCGGTGCGACCGGAGCCGGACTGCTCGACGCGGGCGGTGCCCATGCGCAGGCCATGGGCGTTGACCTGGCCGGAGCCGCTGTGCCGCAGGTCCAGGCTGGCGACCTGCCCGGTCAGGGTGGTGCTGCCCGAGCCGCTCTTGGCAAAGTCCAGCGCCTCGCCGTTGAAATCATTGACGGTCAGGCGCCCGGAACCGCTGGCGCGCAGCAGCACGAGCGAAGGCGTGGTGTAGGTCACGCGCAGGTTGTTCGACGAGCGCACATCGCCGTCGACCCACACGCGCAGCACCCCGCCCGAGACTTCGCTGCGAATGAGCGGCAGCAGGTTGCTGTCGGCGTCGATCGCCAGCGTGGTGGCCGGCCCCACCCGCACCGTCACGTCGAGCGGGCCGCTCACCTCGAGGCCGCTCACCGTGCCCACCTGGCGCACATCATGCGCCAGCGTGCCGTTGCCCGCCACCGCGTTGCTGCTGAAGACGGAGCGGACCTGGACGTCGTCCGTGCCGGTGACGATGACGGCGCAGCCGGACAGGGCAGCGATGCAGGCGATGGTGATCAGTGAGCGCATGGGGTTCCTTGTGTTGGTGGTGGTGGTGCTGGTGGGGCGCCAGTGTTCCCACTTTAGCAACAACAGCACAGGCGCAACGGGGGACTGCGACAGACTGCGCAAAAGCGGGCACGAACTGCGCTAGCGCTGCCCCAGCCGGGTGTCGCCGAACAACTCCTTGTACTGGCGCGGCTGCGAGCGCCAGTACTGGGGCGGCGCCGTCACCTGGGCGCCCAGTTCGGCCGCCGCATGCCACGGCCAGCGGGGATCGAACAGCATCGCGCGCGCCAGCGCCACCATGTCGGCCTGGCCGGTGGCGACGATCTGCTCGGCCTGCACCGCTTCGGTGATCATGCCCACGCCGATCACCGGCATCGACGTTTCGCGCTTGATGCAGGCGGCGAAGCCGATCTGGTAGCCGGGACCGGCGGGGATCTGCTGCAGGGGCGAGAGGCCGCCGCTCGAGACGTGCATGAACTGGCAGCCCAGCTTTTCCAGCGCCTGCGTGTAGGCCACGCTTTGCTCGACGTCCCAGCCGCCATCGACCCAGTCGTGGGCGGAAATGCGCACCCCCACCACCATCGACGCCGGCACCGCCGCGCGCACCGCCTCGAACACTTGTAAGGGGAAGCGCATGCGGTTCTCCAGCGTGCCGCCGTACTGGTCGTCGCGCCGGTTCGACAGGGGCGAAAGGAACTGGTGCAGCAGGTAGCCGTGCGCCGAGTGGATTTCGATGGCGTCGAAACCGAGTGCGTGGCTGCGCCGCGCGGCGCTGGCAAAGCCGTCGATGATGCGCGCCATGCCGGCCTCGTCGAGCGCCGTCGGCACCGTCTCGCCGGCCCCGTGCGGCAGGGCCGATGGCGCCACCGTCTGCCAGCCGCCCGCGCCGGGTGCCAGGTTGGCGCCGCCCTCCCAGGGCACGGCGGACGAGGCTTTGCGGCCCGCATGACCGAGCTGGATGGCCAGCTTGATGGGGGCGTACTGGCGAATGGCGCGCACGACCGGCGCCAGCGCATCGGCGTGCGCCTCGGACCACAGTCCCAGGTCGGCGGGCGAAATGCGCCCTTCCGGCACCACCGCCGTCGCTTCCAGGATCAGCAGCGCCGCGCCCGACAGCGCCAGGTGGCCCAGGTGGATCATGTGCCAGTCGGTGGCCAGGCCCTCATCGGCCGAGTACTGGCACATCGGCGCGATGGCGATGCGGTTGGCAAGCTGCAGGGGGCCTAGCGAGATGGGGGAAAAAAGTTGGGACACGGTCGCTCCTGGGGTCATCGATGCCCCAGTCTACCGGAGTGCGGGCAGCAGCAGCGCCGTCAGGCGGTGCGCACCACCATCAGGCCGGCGCGCAAGCCCACCCGCACGTCCGGATTGGGAAACACCACGCGCTCCGGCTGCGCGCCGACGTGCCAGCGGGTGTCGCCATCGGTGGCGATCAGCGCGCCCGCCTCCAGGGCCGTGAAATTTTCCGTCTCGCGCCCGAACGCCATACTGAACGCGTCGCTGCGCTTGACGATTTCCTGCGCCACCGTGAACACGTGCGGGTGAACCGCCGCTGCTGCCGGCAAGCCGCGCAGCAAGCCGTCGAGCGCGGCGGCGACATCGGCAAACAGGGACAGGTCGTTCTCGCCCAGCACGCCGACCCGGCCCAGTTCGACCGTGCTGGCGCGCGCGCCGTGGTGCTCGGCCGTGTAATAACTGTAGGTGCCGGCCGACTGCGGATTGAGGATGACGGCGCCGATGCCGGCCTGGCCCAGCCAGTGCAGCAGCTGCGCCTTCGGCCCGTCGGCGAGCAGCTCGGGCACCACCGCGAAGGTGGGATAGACCGACGGCCGGATCGCCGTGTGCAGGTCGAGGTGCCAGCGCTGCGGCCCGGCGCCGGCAAAGAACGCCGTGGTGGCGGCGCTCAGGACGTCGGCGCGCGCCGCTTCGGCCATCGTCGCCAGCGCGCCCCGCTGGGCGCGGAACATCCGGTTCAGGTCGGCGTCGATGAAGCGCCGGCCCTGGGCAATGGCGTCGATATTGCCGACGCAGACCATCAGGTCCACCGCCAGGCTGGCCGGCGCCAGCCGGTCGAGCACCTGCGCCAGCATCTCGATCGGCCCCGTCTCGTCGCCATGCACGCCGACCGACACCAGCACCGACGGCCGCGCCGCCAGGCCGGGCGCGGCCAGCGTGATGATGCCGGGCGCCGGCTGGGCCACCGTGAAGCCGGCCTCGCCGAAGCGCTGTGCCAGCGCGGAAAAATCGGCCGCGGCCAGCTGTTGCACCGCCGCGCTCAGGGTGGGCGCGCCGGCAGCCATCAGGCCGCCGCGGCGGTGGTCGCTTCGGACAAGGCCCACACGTCGAGCATGGCTTGTTCGAGGTCGGCCGGCATCGCATAGCCGGACAGGCCCATGGTGCCGGTGACGGCGCCGACCGCGTCGAGCGCATCGAGCGCCTGCGCGCCGCCGTTCGACCTGGCCAGCACCTGCATCAACAGGCGCTGCTGGGTGCGGCGCAAGGCTTGCATGGCGTAGTTGCGCAGCTGTTCCTGCGACTTGCTCGTTGGCGTGAGCTTGAGGCCCCGTTCGAGCGTGTCGATGCCGGCCTTGCCGCGCAATGCCATGCCCACCTGCAGGAACTGGGCCAGGTTCATGCCGGCCGGGCGCGGTACCGAGACGGCGGCGAACAGGAACGTCGCCACCGCTTCGAGGGCGTCGACCGCCTTCCAGGCGCGCGCGAACGGCGCCGGCAGGTCGGCCAGGGCGGCGCCATCGGCCGCATGGGCCAGCACCGGGGTCAATTGGTCGAGCATGCCGTCAGCGAACAAACCGGTCAATTCGGCCATGCCGCCGGCCGGCGCGGCGCCGTGCTCGGTGGCGGCGACCGACAAGGCCCCTTCCAGCACCGACTTGAACAGCACGCGGGTGCGCACATCGACCTCGATCGAGACCTCGCGCGGCACCGTCAGCGCGTCGGCGTCGAGGGCGCCAAACACGGGGGCGAGATTGAGCGCGGCCCAGGCCTGGCCCCAGGCCACCACCACCGCGGTGTCGGCGATGGCGTGTTCATCGGCCAGCGCGCCGATCATCAGGGGACCGCAGCGGTTGACCGACTCGTTGGCCAGCACGGTGGCCAGGATGGCGTTGGCCAGCGGGTGCGCCAGCGCGCGGCGGGTGGCCACCAGCTGGGCCGGGAAGTACGGCTTCAAGACCGTCTCGGCCCACGCCATCTCGGTCAGCGGCAGCAGTGCCAGCAGGCGCTTGAAGCGGTTCTTGACGTTGGCGATGACGACCGCCAGCTCCGGCGCCGTCAGACCCAGCCCGGCCGCCTTGCGGCGCGCCAGTTCGGCATCGCTGGGCAGTTGCTCGAGTTCGCGCGACAGCGCGCCTTCGCGTTCCAGGCTGGTGATCAGGGCGGCGTAGCCGTCCACCACCGATGGCTCGAACTGGGCCTGCACTTCGCGCACCAGCAGGTGGGTCTGCAGCTCGTTGTCGCGCAGGACCAGGCGCTCGATCTCGCCCGTCATTTCGTTGAGGATGCGGTTGCGGTCCGCTTCCGTCAGCGCGCCCGCGTTCACTTCCGTGTCGAGCCAGATCTTGACGTTCACTTCGTGGTCGGAGCAATCGACACCGGCCGAGTTGTCGATGGCGTCGGTGAAGATGCGACCGCCCGCCAGGGCGAACTCGATGCGGCCGTTCTGCGTCGCGCCCAGGTTGCCCCCTTCGGACACCACCTTGCAGCGCAGGGCGTTGCCGTCGACCCGGATATGGTCGTTGGCGCGGTCTTTGACCTGCGCGTGGGTCTCGGTGGAGGCCTTGATGTAGGTGCCGATGCCGCCGTTATAGAACAGGTCGACGGGCGCCAGCAGGATGCGGTGCATCAGCTCTTCGGGCGCGAGCGACAGCTCGGCGATGTCGAGCGCGGCGCGGATCTGCGGCGACAGCTCGATGCTGCGGGCACTGCGCGGGTAGACCCCGCCGCCGGCCGAGATCAGCGACTTGTCGTAGTCTTCCCACGACGAGCGCGGCAGCGCGAACATGCGCTCGCGTTCGGCGAACGAGACGGCGACATCGGGGGTCGGGTCGAGGAAGATATGACGGTGATCGAACGCCGCCAGCACTTTGAGTTGGCGCGACAGCAGCACGCCGTTGCCGAACACGTCGCCCGACATGTCGCCCACGCCCACCATGGTGATCGGCTGGGTGTTCATGTCGTGGCCCATCTCGTAGAAATGGCGCTTGACGGCCTCGAAGGCGCCCTTGGCGGTGATGCCCATTTTCTTGTGGTCGTAGCCGTTCGAGCCGCCCGAGGCAAACGCGTCGCCCAGCCAGAAGCCGCGCTGCACGGCGATGCTGTTGGCGATGTCGGAGAAGGTCGCGGTGCCCTTGTCGGCCGCCACCACCAGGTACGGATCGTCCTGGTCGAAGCGCACCGTGTCGAGCGGCGGCACGATGGCGCCGCGCACGCGGTTGTCCGTCACTTCCAGCAGCGAGGCGATGAACAGGCGATACACCGCTTCGCCTTCGGCTGCGATGGTTTCACGCACGGCGTCTTTCGGCATCTGCTTGCAGACGAAGCCGCCTTTCGAGCCAGCCGGCACGATGACGGCATTCTTGACCATCTGCGCCTTGACCAGGCCCAGCACTTCGGTGCGGTAGTCTTCCATCCGGTCCGACCAGCGCAGGCCGCCGCGGGCGACCGGGCCGCCGCGCAGGTGCACGCCCTCGAAGCGGCGCGAGAACACGTAGATTTCGCGGAACGGGCGCGGCTCCGGAACCAGCGCCAGCGCGCTGGTGTCGAACTTGAAGATGATCTTGTCGCCTTGCTGGCTGTTCTGGAAATAATTGGTGCGCACGGTGGCCAGCACCAGGTCGACCAGGGCGGCCAGGATTTCCTCGGTGTCGGCGTGGTTGACGGTGGCCAGCTTCGATTTGAGGTCCGTCAGCGCGGTGCCGGCGGCATCGCGGGCGGCGCCGTCGCGGGCCGGATCGAAGCGCTGCAGGAACAGGTCGACGAGCTGCTTGACCAGCACCGGCTGGCTGCGCAGGATCTCGGCCATGTAGCGGGTGGTGAACTTGCTGCCGGTCTGGCGCCAGTAGCTGATGTAGGCGCGCACGAGCTGCACTTCGCGCATCGACAGGCCGCCCTCGACGGTCAGGCCGTTCAGGCGGCCGTCTTCGGCGTTGTCGTTGAACAGCGCAGCGAACAGTTCTTCGGCGACGGCGGTGATGCCCGGCTTGGCCAGCTTGGCGGCGCTGTCGGCGTCGACGACCAGGCTGGTGACGAAATGGCGCGCGCCGTCGGCCAGGGTGATGCCGAAGGTTTGCTCGCGGTCGATGGCGACGCCGGCGTTTTGCAGGGCCGGCAGGATGCGCGAGAGCGACGGCACCGAGCCCGTCGAATACAGCCGCACCGAGGCGGCGTCGCCGGCGTCGGCTTCAACCCGCACCGACACGTGGCCGCTCTGGCCGTTGTGCAGCAGGGCGCCCAGGTCGCGGAAGGCCACCGCCGGCGGCGTGTTGGCGACGTAGTTCACCGGCAGCGCGGCGCACAGCTTGCGCAGGTTGCCGCGCAGCGGCATGTCGTCGAGCTTGTCGGTGAGGGCGGCGAAGGTGTCGTGCCAGCCATCGAGCACCGACAGCAGCGGACGCTGGATATCGGTTTCCAGGTCGAGTGGATTGCGCGCCGCTTCGGCGATCAGGTAGACCCGTGCCAGCGGACCGTCGGCCACCAGGGTCTGCACGCGCACGTCGCGCGCGCCAGAGCTGTCCTTCAAGGCGTTGGCGAGGGCGGCGGCGACGGCGGCGCTGTAGCGCTCGCGCGGCAGGTACACCAGCACGTTCAGGTGGCGCGCATAAACGTCGCGGCGGGCGAACACGCGGGCGCGCGGCTGCTTGTAGAGCGACACGACCGAGCTGCACACTTGCGCCAGCCATTCCGGATCGGCTTCGATCGCTTCCGTACGCGGCAGCGATTCGAGGATCTCGAGGAATTTCTCGGCGCGGAAGCCTTCCTGGCGCACGCCGGCCAGGCTCAGTACCTTGGCCACGCGGCCACGCGCATACGGCAGGCGCGCCAGCGGCGTCGACGTGGCCGCGCGGGTGAACAGGCCGACAAAACAATGCTCGCCGAGGATGTTGCCGTTGGCGTCGGTGTCGCGCACGCCGATGAAATCGAGCGGCTGGTCGCGGTGCAGCGTGCCTTCGACGTCGGCCTTGACGATCGACAGGGTGTCGGCGCGGCCGGACAGGGTCACCAGGTCGCCGGGGATATTGGCCAGGCAGGTGCCGTAGACGGGATGGCTGGTGTCTTGCAGTACGCCGATGCGGCTGGGGATATCGCGTTCGAGTTCGCGCACGCCCGGCTTGACGACGTAATAGGCGTAACCGAAGGGCTCGAAGCCTTCATTTTTCGCCCACTCGAGAAAGGCCGCCACTTCCTGGCCGTCGGCGCCATGGCTGGCCGCCTGGGCGGCCACCGCGGTCAGGCGGTCGCCCATGGCGACGGCGTCGCGGCGCACCACGGCGGCATCGCGCGCGACCATGTGAATGCGCGCGACCAGCGCGGCCAGGTCGTCGGCATTCAATTCTTCGGCCAACAGGCACAGCACGTAGGACTCGAGCGGCGCACCGGCGGCGCCCACTTCAAGGACCACGCCGGCCGCATCGCGCTTGACGGGCAGCACGGCGTTCATCACGGCGGCGACGGCGGCGCGCTGGCGGCGCAGCGCCATCACGATCGAGTCGACCAGGTAGGGCATGTCGTCGTTGAGCACCAGCAGGGCGGTGGCCATGCCGCCGCGGCCGTCGGCGTAGCGCAGCTGCTCGACTTCGCAGCCGGGCGCTTCGCGGCGGGCGGCCTGCGTAAAGCCGTCCCACAACACGGGCGCCAGGCTCGCCGGCGAGGTGCCGGCCAGGTCTTCCTCGTCGAGCGAGGTGGTCCAGGCGCCGATCAGGGCGGCGACCTGGCTGCCGGCGGCGGCAGGCTGGTTGGCCGAAACGGTGGCGAGGGTCTGCGTGCGCAGGTCGTGGGGTGCTTGTGTCATGGTACGTCTCCAATACGAGGTCAGTGCGTCGCGGCCGTGGCGGCTCGTGGCGTGGCGGTAGCGATTGTCAAGGGGACCGGGGTGACCGGTCGTCAATACAGCATCTTTCAGGTGCCGCCATTAGAACAGCTAATGGCAGGCGAATCAAACAGTGCGGGGCCGGCGGCCGCTCAATCGAAGCGGTACAGGCCGGGCAAGCCGAGGATGCGCTCGAGCGCTTCGGCGGCGGCGGCGCATTCGCGCGCCAGCTGCGGGTCGGCCAGGTCGGCCGGCGCCAGGCGGTCGCGATAGAACCGCTCGACCCAGTCCACCAGGCGCGCATACAGTTCTTCCGTCATCAGCACGCCCTTGTGCATGGCGCGCGCCTCGGTGTCGGTCAAGGCCACCCGCAGGCGCAGACAGGCCGGTCCGCCGCCGTTGCGCATCGACTGGCGCAGGTCGAATTCGATCAGCTCGTCGATCGGGCCGGCGGCGCCCGTCAGGCCGTCCAGGTAACGGGCGACGGCGGCATTCTCGCGGCACTCGTGGGGAATCACCAGCGCCATGGCGCCGTCAGGTTTGGTAAGCAGCTGGCTGTTGAACAGGTAGCTGGCCACCGCGTCGGCCACCGGCACGTCGGCGCTGGCCACCCGCAGCGGCACCAGCGCCGCCTCGACCGTCTCGAGCGCGGCGCCCAGCGCCGCCAGCGTGCCCGCCTCGTCGGCGAAGGCCTGCTCGTGGTAGAACAGCACGTTGCCGTTGCCGACGGCGATGACGTCGTTGTGAAACACGCCCTGGTCGATCACGTCCGGGTTCTGCGCGGCGAACACGGTGCGGCGCGCATCGAGGCCGTGCAGGCGGGCCACCGCCTGCGATGCTTCGAGCGTCTGGCGCGCGGGGTAGCGGCGCGGCGCCGGCGCGGCCGGATCGAATTCGACGCGGCCATAAACAAACAGTTCGACGCCGGCGGCGCCGTGGCTGTTGCCCAGCCGGGTGTGATTGGCCGCGCCTTCGTCGCCGAACGCGGGGGTCGACGGCAGCGCGTCGTGGACGGAGAAATGGGCGGCATCGCCGAAGATGGCGCGCAGGCTGCGGGCCGACTGGCGGTGTTCGTGGGCGCGGTGCAGCTTGTTGTTCAGGTTGGCGGCGGTGAAGTGCACGCGGCCATCGGCGCTGTCGGCCGACGGGCTGACAGTGGCGGCGTTGGCGGTCCACATGGGCGCGGCCGAATAGGCGCAGGCCAGGATCACGGGGGCGGCCTTGCAGGCCGCGGCGAGCACGTCGGCGTCGCTGCCGCCAAAGCCGATCGCGCGCAGCATGGGGAAATCGGGGCGCAGTTGCGGCGGCATCACGGCCTGGGCGAAGCCGCGCGCGGCCAGCGTGCGCATCTTGGCCAGGCCCTGCAGCGCGGCCTGTTTCGGGTTCGACGCGCTCTTGACGTTGCTGAACGAGGCGACGTTACCGAACGACAGGCCGGCGTAGTTGTGCGACGGCCCGACCAGGCCGTCGAAGTTGAATTCGCGTGCGATTGTCATGGAGAGTTTCCGCTTACAGGTGCAGGCCGGGCGCGAGCTTGGCCGGCAGTTCGAGTTCGCTCGTTTCGATCGAGGCGACCGGGTAGGCGCAGTAATCGGCGGCGTAATACGCGCTGGGGCGGTGGTTGCCCGACTTGCCGACGCCGCCGAACGGCGCCGAACTGGCCGCGCCCGTGGTAGGCCGGTTCCAGTTGATGATGCCGGCGCGCGCATGGGTGGCAAAGCGCTCCCACAGCGCCTGGTCGTTCGACAGCAGGGCGGCGGCCAGGCCGAATTCGGTGGCGTTGGCGACGGCGATGGCGGTACCGAAATCGGCCACGCGGATCACTTGCAGCAAGGGACCGAACCACTCTTCGTCGGCAATGCCGACGGCGTTGCTGACGTCGACAATGCCGGCCGTGACGAAGCCGGCGGCGGGGTCGGGCTGGCGCATCTGCAGCAGCGTCAGGCCGCCGCGGGCGACCATGTCGGCCTGGGCGGCGACCAGCGTGGCAGCCACCTTGCTCGACACGACCGGCCCCATGAACGGCTGCGGCTCGGCGTTCGAGGCGCCCACCGTCAGCGTCGAGGCCACTTGCACCAGGCGGGCGACGAAGGCGTCGCCGGCGGGGCTGTCCTGCACGATCAGGCGGCGCGCGCAGGTGCAGCGCTGGCCGGCCGAAATAAACGCCGACATGATGGCGTGGTGGACGGCGGCGTCGAGGTCCTTGACATCCCACACCACCAGCGGATTGTTGCCGCCCATTTCCAGCGCCAGCATCTTGCCGGGCTGGCCGCCGAACTGCTTGTGCAGGGCCACGCCGGTCTGGCAGCTGCCCGTGAACAGCACGCCATCGAGGCCGCCCTGCTGGCCCAGCGCAATGCCGGTGTCGCGGCCGCCGTTGACCAGGTTGACGACGCCGGCAGGCACGCCCGCGCGCTCCCACAACTGGACCGTGATGATGGCGGTGCGGGGCGCGTATTCGCTGGGCTTGAACACCACGGTGTTACCGGCGATCAGGGCGGGGACGATGTGACCGTTGGGCAGGTGGCCGGGGAAGTTATACGGACCGAACACGCCGAACACGCCGTGCGGCCGGTGGCGCAGCACGGCCGTGCCGTCGGCGACCTTGGCGGCGGTGGCGCCGGTGCGGGCGCCGTAGGCCTGGATCGAAATGTCGACCTTGTTGGCCATGGTCGCCACTTCCGTGCGCGCTTCCCACAGCGGTTTGCCGACTTCTTCGGCAATGGTGGCGGCGAGCAGTTCGGCGTGCTCCTTGAGCAGGTCGCGAAAGCGTCCGCAGACGGCGATGCGCGCGTCGAGCGGGGTGTCGGCCCAGGCGGCGAAGGCGGCCCTGGCCGCGTCCACCGCGCGGCCCACGTCGGCCGCATCCGAGGCCTGGCTCGACCAGCTCTGCGCGCCCGTCGACGGGTCGATGGTGACGATGGCGGCGCCGCTGCCGGCCTGCCAGTGGCCGCCGATGAAGTTGCTGTGCTGGGGACTAATCGTTATTGCGTCGGGCTGGGACATGGGGATTTTTCCTTGCGTTAAGTGGCAGCGTGCGCAACTGCTCGCCCGCCGTGACGCCCAGCAGGGCCAGTTCGGCGCCGTCCAGGCCAATGGCCCCGCCGTCCGGCGCGCTGGCGCTGACGATCATCCGAAAATTTTTCATGTCGGTGTTCGACACCAGGGTGGGCTGCGCGCCAGCGACGGGCGCGCCGTCGGCCAGCAGCGCCGTCGTCAGTTCGCTCTGGCGCACCGAGCGCAGTTCCGACACGCGGCCCTGCAGCACCGGGCCGGCGTCGAAAATATCGACATAGCCTTCGAAGTGCATGCCTTCCTGTTCGAGCATCTTGCGCGCCGGCTGGGTATTGCGGTGCACCTTGCCGATGACGGCCTGGGCCGACTCGGGCAGGTAGTCGACGTACAGGGGCTGGCGCGGCATCAGCTCGGCGATGAACGATTTCTTGCCCAGCGCGGTGAGCTCGTCGACATGGTCGAAATCCATCTTGAAGAAGTGCCGGCCCAGTCCCTCGTAAAACGGCGAGCTGCCGTCGTCGGCCTGGTAGCCGCGCATCTCCGCAATCAGCTTTTC
Source organism: Massilia sp. DWR3-1-1 (assembly GCF_049898325.1). Classification (NCBI taxonomy): domain Bacteria; kingdom Pseudomonadati; phylum Pseudomonadota; class Betaproteobacteria; order Burkholderiales; family Oxalobacteraceae; genus Massilia; species Massilia sp. DWR3-1-1. The sequence continues at coordinate 445,058 of NZ_JAFCXL010000001.1, forward strand.
GGTGAACACGTGGGGGAACTGGGCGATGAACAAGAAGCGGCTTTTCGAGAGCCACTTGCCGTTGTGGCCAAAGCGGTAGTCGGGATGCAGGAACAGCGAGCACAGTTCGGTCGAGCCGGTCAGGTCATTCGACAGGTACAGCGTTTCCATGCGGGTGAAGATGTCGAGTTCGCGGCTCGAGTGCACCAGCGTGCCGATGCGGTAGTTATAGAACGGCTCGTTCAGGCCGACCGCGCTCTTGATGGCGCACACGCCGGCCATGCGGCCGCTGTCGGTGTCTTCCATGACGAACATGTAGTCGCGCTTTTCCGGCGCGATGGTTTCGGCGAACGAGGCGACCGCCACCTCGACCCGGTCGCCCAGCATGGTGCGGTCGGGCTTGAGGGTGGTCATGCCGCTGCCGACCTGGCTGGCCATGTCGAGCAGGGCGTCGAGGTCGTTCAACTGGATGGCGCGTACGACTAGCATGGCAGCTCCTGGCACTAAAGGCGAACGCAGATGACGCTGTCGCCGGGGGCGACCAGCAGGGCGGCGCGGGCCGCCGGCGGCAGCTTGATGGTGTCGCCCGCCTCGATCGGTGCACAGGTGACGGTGATGGCGCGAAAGCGCTGCTCGTCGCTGGCGGCGATGGCATAGGTGACGCCGCCGGCGTCGCTGGCGGGAGCGTCGGCGACGCGCCGCACGACCGCGGCGCCAAAAGTGCGCAAGGCGTTTTTATGGGCCTGCAGGATGGGACCGCCGTCGAAGATGTCGATGTAGTCGTCCGCTTCAAAACCTTCTTGCGTGAGCAGCTGGAAGGCCAGTTCGCCGTCCGGATGAATCTGCCCCATCACCGCCTGGGCGTCGCCCGGCAGCAGCGGCACGTAGACGGGATAATGGGGCATCAGCTCGACGATCAGGGTGCGGTTGCGGGCGCCGCCGATGACCCGTTCGGCGTCGAGAAAATCCATCTTGAAAAACTTGCGGCCCAGCGCGTCCCAGAACGGCGAGTTGCCGGCGTCGTCCGTCAGGCCCGCCAGCGGCACAAAAAAGCGGTCGCCGAAGCGGTGCGGCGCCAGCACGGCAAACAGCAGGCGCGCACGCGAGAGCAGGGCCGCCTCGTTGGCCGCGCCCTGCCGCTCGCGCACATGAAACCCGGACAGCTGTGAGTAACCGGTCAGCTCCGAGCACAGCGTGAGCGCGTGCACGCTGTGGCTGATGTTGAGGTCGCGCGAGACCTGCTGGATGACGTCGTTGCGGAACGAAAAATAGGTGCCGTTCGAGCCGGCCGACGCGTGGATGGCGGCGCTGCCGGCGATCTCGCCGGTGGCCGCGTTTTCCAGCACGAACAGGTAGGACTCTTCGCTGGGCAGGTCGACCTGGGCGGCGAACGAGGCGATCGAGCGGGCCACCGAGGCGGCGATTTTTTCGCGCGTGCGGGGCACCGTGTGCACCCCGGGCGAACTGATCGCCGCCAGCGTTTCGAGGGCGGCGATATCGCGCAGTTCAGCGGGGCGGACAAGGTGCATGGGCGCTCCTTCGGGGCCGGGGAAAATCAGACCGCGGCGGGCGTGGCGGCGACGTGGGCGGCGTCGGCGGCGATGACCTGCTCGGCGGCGGCGCGCATGATGCGCAGCGCGTCGTCAAGCTGGGCATCGCTGACGATCAGCGCGGGCGCCAGGCGGATGACGTCGGGACCGGCGATGAGCAGCATCAGGCCGAGCCCCTCGGCCGCCTTGGTGAAATCCTTGGCGCGGCCCTTGAAGGCGTCGGCCACCGGCACGCCGATCAACAGGCCCATGCCGCGCGCCTTGCCAAACAGCTGCGGGTAATCGGCGCTGAGCACATCCAGGCTGGCCATCAGCCTGGCGGCGGCCTCTTTCACGCGCGCCAGGAAGGCGGGGGTGTTGATGATCTCGACGACGTTCAGGGCGACCGTCGCCGCCAGCGGGTTGCCGCCGTAGGTGGTGCCGTGCGAGCCGACGCCGAAGTGCTCGGCAATGGCGTTGGTGGTGAGCATGGCGCCGATCGGATAACCGTTGCCCAGCGCCTTGGCGCTGGTGAGGATGTCGGGGGTGACGCCCTGCTGCATGTAGGCGTACAGGGTGCCGCTGCGGCCCACGCCGGACTGCACTTCGTCGAACACGAGCAGGGCGCCGGTGGCGTCGCAACGCTCGCGCAAGGCCTGGAGGTAGGCGACCTGGCCGGGAATGACGCCCCCCTCGCCCTGGATCGGCTCGACGATGACGGCGGCGACATCGTCGGTGATGGCGGCGACGGCGGCGGCGATGTCGTTATAGGGCACGTGGTTGATTTCCTGCGGCAGCGGCTCGAACCCTTCGGTGTACTTGGCCTGGCCGCCCACCGAGACGGTGAACAGGGTGCGACCGTGGAACGAGGACAGGCAGGAAATGATGCGCGACTTGTGCGGGCCGAACTTGGTGTGGGCGTATTTGCGCGCCAGCTTGAGGGCCGCTTCATTCGCTTCGGCGCCGGAATTGCAGAAGAACGCACGGTCGGCGAAGGTGGCCTCCGTCAGCGCGATGGCCAGGCGCAGCACGGGCTCGTTGGTGTAGCCGTTGCCCAGGTGCCAGAGCGTGTTGATCTGGCGCGTGAGCGCCTCGACCAGCACGGGGTGGGCGTGACCGAGGCTGGTGACGGCGATGCCGGCGGTGAAATCGAGGTAATGCTTGCCCGCTTGATCCCACAGGTCCAGGCCGGCCGCGCGCACTGGCACCATGGCGGCGGGGGCGTAGGTCGGCACCAGCACGTCGTCAAATGTGGCGCGCGTGACGGCCCGTTCGGTTGGCCGCGTGGTGACACCCGAATCAAGCATTGCGTTCATGGCATTTCCTCTTTCAATCTGGTTAGTGGGGGGCTGCGCCCGGTCTCGGACAGCAGGGTGCCAGGTCCATTATAGGAAAGGACCGGCTCGCCTACTTTTCTCCAGGCGACAGCGATTTTCGTTTTTTACGGCATCGCGGTATCAGTTCGACAATTTTCGCTGGCGCTCTTCGCGCGGCGTGTTGCCAAACAGGGCCCCGAAAGCGGTCGAGAAATGCGAGCCCGAGGAAAAGCCGCACATCAGCCCCACCTGGACGATCGAATAATTGGTATCGAGCAGCAACTGGCGCGCCCGCTGCAGCCGCATTTCCAGGTAATACCGCGACGGCAGGCTGCCCAGGTATTGCTTGAACAGGCGCTCGAGCTGGCGCCGCGACAGGCCCACCAGCGAGGCGATGTCGTCGGTCGAGAGCGGTTCCTCGATGTTCGCTTCCATCAAGGTGACCGCTTCGCTCAGTTTCGGCTGCAGGGCGCCGAAGCGGGCCTGCAGGGCCACGCGCTGGCGCTCCTGGCTGCCGCGCACGCGGTCGATGCACAGCACTTCCTTGATCTGCGCCTGCACGGCGGCGCCGAAGATCGCTTCCACCACGGTCAGGGCGAAGTCGATGCTGGCGGCGCCGCCGCAACAGGTGAGCGTGTTGCCGTCGATTTCGTACAGTTGCGGGGTGATGATGGCCTGGTCGGCGCTGCTGGGCACGGCCGCGTACAGCGCCCACGGCAGGGCCGCGCGCACGCCGTTCAGGGCGCCCGCCTCGGCCAGCCACAGCACGCCGGCGCCGATGCCGCCCCACAGCGGCGCCGCGCGCAGGCGCTCGATGACGCCGCGCAGGTTGGCCGGTTTGCGGGCCGCCTCCGTGTCGTCGGCCACCAGCAGCACCAGTTGCCAGTGCTGCAAGGCGCCGGCGGCGAATTTGTCGGGACTGACGACATCGACGTGCAGGCGCGCCGGCCCCAGCAGCTTGGCCGCCAGGCGCAGCGGCTGGAACAGGCCGGACCAGCTCAGGCTGTCGGGCTCGCCCGCATTGAGCAGCAGGATGCGCAGCGGCCGTTCGTGCGCCAGCGCAGCGAGCAGGGAAGCGTCGTGCTCAGCCATGAAGGGCGCTTACTCGGGCACCAGCGCCGCTGCCGGCCGCGGCGTGGCCGCGTTCCACTGGCTCACGATCATGCCCAGGATGAGCAGGGCGGCGCCCAGCCAGCCGCGCGAAGTCATCGTCTCGTTGAGCATGAAGTAGGCGAAGAAGGCGGCGGCGGCCGGTTCGAACGCGTAGATGATGGCCGCCTCGTTGGCGCTGGCGCGGGCCTGGCCCCAGCTTTGCAGGGAAATGATGGCGGCGGTGGCGACCACGCCCAGGAACAGCAGGTTGAACGTGTACTTGGCCAGCCCCTGCTCGATGTATTGCCAGTAATTGACAAAATCCTGGCCGGCGTCGATGGTGCTGCGCGGCACGTCGCGCGCCAGCAGCCAGACGGCCGCGCACAGGGCGACGGTGATGACCTGCGCCGCCGTCAGGGTCATCAGGCGCGACGCACGGCGGGTGCGAAACGCCATCATCTTGATATACACGGCGGTGCCGGCGGCGCAGGCCAGGGCCAGGCTGTCGCCGCGCCCCCACGGGCCGCCATCCCAGCACAGCAGCGCCAGCCCCGTCAGCGCCAGCAGCAGGGCGGCGACGATGCGCTTTTCGGGCCATGTGCCGGCCACCAGGTCCAGCAGCGGCACCATCAGCACCGACAGGCCGCAGATGAAGGCGTTGCGGTTCGAACTGGTCAGCGCCAGCCCCTCGATCTGGAACACGAAACAGAAAAACAGCAGCACGCCGAGCAGGCCGCCGGAGACCAGGTCGTCGCGGCCGGCTTTCCACAGGAAGGGCGCCAGCAGCACGCCGGCGATGCCAAAGCGCAAGAAAATGATCCACTGGGCCGAAAAATGCTGGGTCAACTCTTTCATGGCGGGAAAGGTGGTGCCCCAAACCAGGGTAACGAGCAGCAGGGCAAGAATGCCCCGTAAAGTGTGAGTCATGGACAATCTCTCGGCGTCTGGCGAAGGTGGCAATCTGCGTATGGTAACTGTCTGCGCCGCAAAACGCGAACCGGCGCCCCGCAACTGGCCGCCGGGATTTATAATCGGGGCATGGGGGAACGTTACTTAAAGAGTATCCGCTTGCTGGCGGAATGCATGCAGGGCTTCGAACGCTTTTCGGGCGAATCGGTGCGCCGCTGCGGGCTGACCCACGCCCAGTTCGATATTGTCGCCACGCTCGGCAACACCGCGGGCATGAGTTACAAGGAACTGGGCGAGCGCACCCTGATCACCAAGGGCACCCTGACGGGCGTCATCGAACGGCTCGAACAGAAGGGCCTGGTGGCGCGCTGCCGCAGCGGCAACGACAAGCGCTCGTTTTTCGTCAGCCTGACCGACGACGGCGTGGCCATGTTCAACAGGGCGTTCCCCGCCATGGTCGACGACGGCAAGCGCCTGTTCGCCAGTTGGAACGACGCCGATTACGATGCCCTCGACGGCATCCTCGACAAATTCAAGGGCACGCTTGCCAGCGCCACCAGCACGGACGTGCGCGGCTGCCCCACTTTAGCTACTTATCACAAGGATCCCACTTGAAAACTGCCCTGCTCGACGGCATCACGCCGGCCAAGATCGACACCCACATCATCGGCAACCTGTTGCTCGATGTCGCTTCCGCCGACGAAGTGCGCCAGGAAAAAATGCTGATCGGCGTACGCAATGAAACGGGCGACATTTATCGCCTGATCGGCGCCGCCAAGGCCAACAGCTACACCAATGCCGTGGAAGAACTGGAAGACCTGGGCATGGTCGACGAGTTGAAAGACAGCGACGGCACCGAGGAAGGCTGCGACGCCATCTTCAGCGAAGGCTGAGCGCCACCGTCTTAGTTCTACAGAGAAATATTTTGCGTGTGGCTGAAAAGCCGGGAGTATAATTTTTCCATGGACCGACTCGACGCCTTCAAGAAAATCGCCGCGCAAGCGCATCGGGGTGAGCTCAGCTTCCCGACCAGCGTGGACGCCACATTGAAACTGCAGCGTGCGCTGGGCGATCCGGACCTGCATGCCGATACCGCCGCCCGCCTGGTGCAGGCCGAGCCCCTGCTGGCGGCGAAAACTGTGGCAATGGCCAACTCCGTGACCTACAACCGCTCCGGCAAGCCCATCACCACGGTGCGCGCGGCGGTGCAACTGGTGGGCTTTCGCGTCCTCAATGCGCTGGCGGCGGCCGTGATCGTGCGCCAACTGGACAGCAAAATCACCGATCCCGCCCTGCGCGCCAAGGCCGACCAGCTATGGAAGCACTCGGCCCACGTGGCGGCGCTGTCGCAGCTCATCGCCAAGCGCATCAGCAAGGTCGATCCCGAGACGGCCTTGTTCGCCGGCATCATCCACGAAGTGGGCGGCTTTTACATGTTGTCGCGTGCCAGCGAGTTTCCCGGCATGCTAGACGGCGATCCCGATGAATGGGTCGAGTTCGGCGAAAGTGCCATCGGCCGCGCCGTCCTCAAAAAACTGGGGGTGCCCGCCCCCGTCATGGAAGCGATCGAGGCCATGTGGATCGGCCTGCGCGCCCTGCCGCCGGAAACCCTGGGCGACACCCTGATGCTGGCCAACGACCTGTCCCCCCTGCCCTCGCCCCTGCTCGTGCGCGCAGGCGCCACCACCGCCCAGTCGGCGGCCACCGTCGACTTCGTGGTGGGTGAAGGCTCGCTCGCAGAGATCTTGCAAGAAGCGAAAGATGAAGTGGCCAGCCTGACCGCGGCGCTGTTCTGATCCGGGCAAAAAAATGCCCGCTCTCGAAAGAGCGGGCCAAAGTCCAAAACTAGGGATGTCCTGAAAGAGACAGCTTCACTATAGGACTGCGCCGCCGCGCGCTCTGTGCGGCAGCCCACACAAATCGTTTACTTCAATTGATATGTCGATATTATTGACACATGTATACACTGACTCCAGGTATATGTTTGCAACTTGTTGATTTGAAAAATATGATGTTTTTGGCATGAATATTGCTTCAGGGATATTGGTCTTGCCAACGTCTTGCAGTTGTAGACCGCCAGTACCATTGCCGCCTTCCGCACCCTGACCGCCCCCGATGCCATCGCCACCGGCGCGTCGGCGCTGACGTCCTTCAACAACATTGGCTTTCGTACCGAAAATATCGACAATGGCGTCACCGTCCGCGTCGACAACCTGCACGTGTCGGCGGTCCCGGAGCCGGGCTCGATCGCCCTGTTCGGCGCCTCGCTGCTGGCCCTGTGCGGCATCCGTCGTCGCCGTCCACGCTAAGCGAGCGCGTCCTTCGGGACGTGTGGCCCAGCCAACAAAAAGCGCGCCCTCGGGCGCGCTTTTTGTTGGCGAAAACGGGGTGCGGCCTTACACCACCGCCCCATCCGTTTCATCTTTTTCCTTGACGGGCTTGATCAAGTCTTCACGCTTGACGCCCAGCCACATGGCGATCGCCGCGGCCACGAACACCGACGAATAAATACCGAACAGGATGCCGATGGTCAGGGCGACGGCGAAGTAATGCAAGGTGGCGCCGCCCAGGAACAGCATCGACAGCACCATCATCTGGGTACAGCCGTGGGTGATGATGGTGCGCGAGATGGTGCTGGTGATGGCGTTGTCGATCACTTCGGTGACACTGGCGCGGCGCTGCTTGCGGAAATTTTCGCGAATCCGGTCGAAAATGACCACCGATTCATTCACCGAGTAACCGAGCACGGCCAAGATGGCGGCCAGCACGGTGAGCGAGAACTCCCACTGGAAAAATGCAAAGAAGCCGAGAATGATGACGACGTCGTGCAAGTTGGCGACGATGGCGGCCACGGCAAATTTCCACTCGAAGCGGATGGCCAGGTAAATCATCACGCCGACGATCACCATCAGCATGGCGTTCAGACCGTTTTGCATCAGTTCCTCGCCCACCTGCGGGCCGACGAAGTCTTTCGATTGCAGCGACAGCACTTCGGCGCCGGCGGCGTCGACGCAGCCCTGCTTCGATACGCTCTGGCCATTGACGACGCTGGCGATCTGCTTGGGCGTGCCTTTCTCGGCCGCGCACAGTGAACCAAACACCCGATCCGAACCGTCGCCCTGCCCTTTCAGGACGGGCAGGTTGACGATGATGTCCTGGGCGGTGCCGAAGCTCGTCACCACTGGCTGCTCGTAGCCGAGGCCTTCGAGGTTGTGGCGGATCTTCTCCTGGTCGGCCGCATGCGGGTAGCGCAGCTCGAGCTTGGTGCCGCCCGTGAATTCAACGGAGAAGTGCAAGCCCTTGTGGACCAGGAAAAATACCGCGGCGACGAAGGTCAGGGCCGAAATCACGTTGAAGATCAACGCGTGGCGCATGAACGGGATGTCGCGCTTGATTCTGAAAAATTCCATCTTGAATGTTCCTCTTCTCTATTACTTCTTGATGGACGTCACGCCGGGCGTCCACACGGTACCGATGGCGATGCTGCTGAGCTTTTTCTTGCGGCCGTACCACAGGTTGACCACCCCGCGCGAGACGAACACGGCGGAGAACATCGAGGTCAGGATACCGAGGCAGTGAACCACGGCAAAACCGCGCACGGCGCCCGAACCGAACACCAGCAAGGCCAGGCCGACGATCAGGGTGGTGACGTTGGAGTCGAGAATGGTGGCCCAGGCGCGGTCGAAACCGGCGGCAATGGCCGCCTGCGGGGCGGCGCCGCCGCGCAACTCTTCGCGGATACGCTCGTTGATGAGCACGTTGGCATCGATCGCCATCCCCAGCGCCAGCGCGATGGCGGCGATACCGGGCAAGGTGAGCGTGGCCTGCAGCATCGACAGCAAGGACAGCAGGAACAGCAAATTGCACGCCAGCGCGATGACGCTGAAGACGCCGAACAGCTGGTAATAGATGATCATGAAGATGGCGATGGCGATGAAGCCATACACCGTCGAGTACAGGCCCTTGGCGATATTTTCGGCGCCCAGTTGGGGGCCGACCACGCGCTCTTCGACGAATTCCATCGGCGCCGACAGCGCGCCCGAGCGCAGCAGCAGAGCCAGTTCGCTGGCCCGTTCCGGCGAGCCCATGTTGTTGATCTGGAAGCTGCTGCCCAGTTCGCTCTGGATGGTGGCGACGGAAATCAGGTTGTACTTGCCCTTCTCTTTGAGCAGAATCGCCATCTTCTTGCCGATGCGCTCGCGCGTCGCCTCGCGCATCTTGCGGCCACCGTCGCCATTGAGGTCGATGGAAACCGCGGGCTGCTGGTTCTGGTCGAAACTGGCGGACGCATTCGAGATGTATTCGCCGGTCAGAACGATGTCCTTGTAGAGCACGGCAGGTGCGGCCGGGCCCGTGGTAAACACTTCGGAATTGAGGGGGATGGTGGCCGCCGTTTCGGTGCCAGGCAACACGGTCTCGTCGACCATGCGCAGTTCCAGGGTGGCGGTGCGGCCGATAATATCCTTGGCGCGGGCGACGTCTTGCACACCCGGCAACTGGATGACGATGCGGTCCGGTCCCTGCTGCTGGATGATGGGCTCGGACACGCCCAGTTCATTGATGCGCTTGGACAGGGTGGTGATGTTTTGCTTGACGCCCTCTTCCACCGTGCGCGCCAGTGCGGCCGGTTTCAAGGTCACCACCAGTTTCAGGTCGCTGCCGTCGGCGGCGTCGGCAAAGGCCAGGTCGGCCATCTGGGCGGCCAGGGCATTGCGGGCCTGGCTGCGGGTATCGGCGTCGCGGAATTTGACTTCCAGGCCATTGCCCACGCGCTCGATGCCCGCATGACGGACGTTTTTATCGCGCAAGGTGCTGCGCACGCTCGACTGCAAGCCCTTGATCTTGTTTTCCAGCACAGCCTTGGCATCGACCTGCATCAGGAAGTGCACGCCGCCGCGCAAGTCCAGGCCCAGGTTCATGGGCAGGGCGCGGATGGCCTGCATCCAGGCGGGGGTGTTCTTGACCAGGTTGACGGTGACGATGTAGTCGGGGTCGGTGGGGTCGCGGTTGAGGTCGCGCTCAAGGGCCAGTTTGGCCTTGAACTGGGCATCGGTGGTGGCAAAGCGCGCGCGCACCGAACTCGAGGCGCCCTGGCCGTCGAGCGTGACGCGGTCAGGGGCGATGCCATCCTGCTTGAGGGCCTGGGCCACCTGGGCCGAGGTGTCGCTGGTGATCTTGACGGTCGCCTTGCCGGTCGTCACTTGCAAGGCCGGCGATTCGCCGAAGTAATTGGGCGCCGTGTACAGCGCGCCCAACAGCAGCGCGAAGGCGATCAGGATGTATTTCCAGAGTGAATAGCGATTCATAGTATTCCAGCGTCAAGCGGGTTGGCAGATAAACATGCGCGACAGCGCGGCCCGGGGGCCGCGCAAGGGGCAAGCTTACAGCGACTTCAGGGTGCCCTTGGGCAGCAAGGTCGTGATGGCCGATTTTTGCACCACGATCTCGGTGTTGGTCGCCACTTCGATGGTGACGTAGCCGGCGTCGCTGACCTTCGACACTTTGCCCAGCAGGCCGCCGGAGGTGACGACTTCGTCGCCCTTGGCCAGCGCATCCATCATCGAACGCTGTTCCTTGGCGCGCTTTTGCTGCGGGCGGATCATCAGGAAATACATGACAACAAACATCAGCACCAGCGGGGCGAAGGTCGTCAGGTTGCCCATCATGCCAGGATCGGCGGCGGTGCCAGCCGTGGTGGCTTGTGCATAAGCATTGGAAATGAACACGTTTACTCCAGTTATCGTTGTGACTTGGTTAAAAAAGCAGCGCTGTATTCTAGCATTGGCGCGATGGCGTGAACCACTTCGCGTAAGTGGAACCGTTATTCGTTTATACAAGCGCCCTGTTGCTGCGTATTTACACCCCGCGCGCGCGATCGGCCGCGAACTGCCGGCGAAATCCCGCGAAATCATCGGCGTCGATGGCGTCGCGCATCTCCTGCATGATTTTTAGGTAATAGTGCAGATTATGAATCGTGTTCAGGCGCGCACCCAGGATTTCTTTCGAGCGGTGCAGGTGGTGCAGGTAAGCGCGCGAAAAATTCTTGCAGCAGTAGCAGCTGCAGCTCTCGTCGAGCGGCGCGGCGTCGTCCTTGTAGCGGGCATTCTTGATCTTGACGTCGCCGAAGCGGGTAAACAGCCAGCCATTGCGCGCATTCCGGGTCGGCATGACGCAGTCGAACATGTCGATGCCGTTGGCGACGCCGGCCACGAGGTCTTCCGGCGTGCCCACGCCCATCAGATAATGGGGCTTGTTGGCGGGCAGGCGGGGGCCCACGTGGGCCAGCATGCGCATCATGTCTTCCTTCGGCTCGCCCACCGACAGGCCGCCGATGGCGATGCCGGGGAAGTTGATCTCTTCCAGGCCGGCCAGCGATTCATCGCGTAAATTTTCAAACATGCCGCCCTGGACGATGCCGAACAGGGCGTTCGGGTTCTCGCCCGTCTTGAATTCGTTCATCGAGCGCTGGGCCCAGCGCAAGGACATGCGCATCGACTTGGCAGCCTCTTCGCTGGTGGCGGGGCGGCCATCGATTTCATATGGCGTGCACTCGTCGAACTGCATGACGATGTCGGAATTGAGCGAGCGTTGAATCTGCATCGAAATTTCCGGCGACAAGAACAGCTTGCTGCCGTCGATCGGCGAGGCGAATTTGACGCCCTCTTCCGTGATCTTGCGCATCGCGCCCAGCGAAAACACCTGGAAGCCGCCCGAGTCGGTGAGGATGGGCTTTTGCCAGCCCATGAAGCCGTGCAGGCCGCCGAACTTGTCGAGCACGGTGGTGCCCGGGCGCAGCCACAGGTGAAAAGTGTTACCGAGGATGATCTGGGCGTCGATCTCGTTCAGTTCCAGCGGCGACATGGCTTTCACGGAGCCGTAGGTACCGACGGGCATGAAGATGGGCGTCTCGACGATGCCGTGGTTGAGTTTCAAACGGCCGCGGCGGGCGTGCGACAGGCCGCTGGTGTCGGTTTTAAGCAGGGTAAATTCAAGCATGGGCTACTTTACGTGAAGTGGTCGTCAACAGCATGGCGTCGCCATAGCTGAAAAAGCGGTATTCGTGGGCGATGGCGTGGGCGTAGGCGGCGCGGATCTGGGCGTAGCCGGCAAACGCCGACACCAGCATCAACAGGGTCGATTTGGGCAGGTGGAAATTGGTGATCAGGCGCGTGACCGTATGGAAGGCGTAGCCGGGGGTGATGAACAGCGCCGTGTCGGCGCTGCCGGCGACCAGCGCGCCCCCCTGCGAGGCCGATTCGAGCGCGCGCAGGCTGGTGGTGCCGACGGCGACGACATGGCGGCCGGCGCTTCTGGCCGCCTGCACCGCCTCGACGGTGGCCTGCGGCACCGTGTACCACTCGGTGTGCATGTGATGCTCGGCCAGCGCTTCGACCCGCACCGGCTGGAACGTGCCGGCGCCCACGTGCAGGGTGACGTAGGCGAAGCGCACGCCCTTGGCGGCCAGTTGCGCCAGCAGGGCGTCGTCGAAATGCAGGCCGGCGGTGGGCGCGGCTACCGCCCCCGGCGCCTTCGAGTACACGGTCTGATAGCGCTGCTCGTCGAAAGCGTCGGCGGTGTGGTCGATGTAGGGCGGCAGCGGCAGGCGGCCGTGCGCTTCGATCAGCTCGAACACATCGGCCTCGAACGTGAGGGTGAAAAATTCACCGGCCCGTTCGCCCACGGTGACATCGAAGGCGTCGGCCAGGCGCATCCGGTTGCCCGGCTTGGGCGACTTCGAGGCGCGCACCTGGGCCAGCACGGTGCGGTTGTCGAGCACGCGCTCGACCAGCACTTCGACCTGGCCACCGGAGGCCTTGACGCCAAAGAAGCGCGCCTTGAGCACGCGCGTGTCGTTCATCACCAGCAAGTCGCCCGCGTCCAGCAGGTCGACGATGTCGCCGAACTGGCGGTCGATGATGGCGTCGCCATCGAGGTGCAGCAGGCGCGAGGCGCTGCGCCGGGCCAGCGGGGTTTGCGCAATGCGCTCGGGCGGCAGGTCGAAATCGAAGTCGGAAAGGCTGTACATGGTGGTCGTTCAAAAAAAAGGGGGCCATCACCGGCGCACGCCTGGTGGCGGGGTTCACGGGGCAGGCCCACGCGACTTACAATACGGGTATTGCGATAAATACCGCGTCAAACGCGCCGGGCAACCCTCTATTTTACGCCACTTGCCACGCTTGATCGCCATCCATGCCTGTTAAACCCAAAGCCGCGCCAAAATCCAACGAAACCAAGCTCGCCAGGCTGGGCCTGCGCTCGGACATGGACCTGGTGCTGCACCTGCCGATGCGCTACGAAGATGAAACCATCGTCGTGCCGATCCGCGAGGCCTGCCTGCGCGGCGGCCACGTGTCGCAGGTCGAAGGCATCGTCACCAAAAATGAGATCAGTTTCAAGCCGCGCCGCCAGCTGCTGGTGACGATCGCCGACGCCAGCGGCGAACTGCTGCTGCGCTTCATGAATTTCTACGGCAGCCAGGTGCGCCAGCTGGCCGAAGGCACGCGGGTGCGCGCCCGCGCCGAACTCAAACACGGCTTCTTCGGCGCCGAGATGGTCCACCCCATCTACAAGGTGGTCAACGAGGGCGCGCCCTTGCCCACCGTGCTCACCCCCGTCTACCCGTCCGGCGAAGGGCTCTCGCAGACCATTTTGCGACGCGCCATCGCCGAGGCGATGGGCCGCATCGACTGGACCGACACCCTGCCGGCGCCGCTGGTGCACGCGATGAACCTGGCGCAGTTCGAAGCGTCGGTGCGCCTGCTGCACACGCCACCCCAGGAAATCGACGAGAACGCGCTGATGGACCGCTCGCACCCGGCCTGGGTGCGCATGAAGTTCGACGAGCTGCTGGCCCAGCAGCTCTCGCTCAAACGCGCCCAGCGCGCCCGGCGCGCCAAGGGGGCGCCCGTGATCAAGACCGCCGGCACCCTCACCGCGGCGTTCACGGCGGTGCTGCCATTTACGCTGACGGGCGCCCAGGCGCGCGTGCTCGAAGAAATCCGCGCCGACCTGCGCCAGCCATATCCCATGCAGCGCCTGCTGCAGGGCGACGTCGGCAGCGGCAAGACGGTGGTGGCGGCACTGGCCGCCGCCCAGGCCATCGACAGCGGCTACCAGGCGGCGCTGATGGCGCCCACCGAAATTCTCGCCGACCAGCATTTCCGAAAAATCGCCGGCTGGATGGAGCCGCTGGGCGTGAAGGTGGCGTGGCTGACGGGCAGCCTGAAAAAAAAGGACAAGCTCGCCGCCACCGCCCTCGTCGAATCGGGCGAAGCGCAACTCGTCATCGGCACCCATGCGCTGATCCAGGACAGCGTCAGCTTCGCCAGGCTGGGCCTGGTGATCGTCGACGAGCAGCACCGCTTCGGCGTGGGCCAGCGCCTGACCCTGCGCAACAAGGGCAGCAACGGCAAGACCCCGCACCAGCTGATGATGTCGGCCACGCCGATCCCGCGCACGCTGGCCATGACCTATTACGCCGACCTCGAGGTGTCCGTCATCGACGAACTGCCGCCGGGCCGCAGCCCCATCGTCACCCGCGCCATCGACCAGAACCGCCGCGACGAAGTCATCGAGCGGGTCCACGCCGCCGCCCTCGAAGGGCGCCAGGTCTACTGGGTCTGCCCGCTGATCGAAGAATCCGAAGCGCTGCAGCTGCAAACGGCCACCGACACCCACGCCATGCTGGCCGAGGCGCTGCCGGACCTGCAGGTGGGACTGGTGCACGGGCGCCTGAAAGCGGCCGAAAAGCAGGCGGTGATGGACGCGTTCACGGCCAACAGCGTGCAGGTGCTGGTGGCGACGACGGTCATCGAGGTGGGGGTCGACGTGCCGAACGCCTCGCTGATGGTGATCGAGCACGCCGAGCGCTTCGGCCTGTCGCAGCTGCACCAGTTGCGCGGGCGGGTCGGACGGGGCTCGGCGGCCAGCGTCTGCCTGCTGCTCTACCAAAGCCCGCTGGGCGGCATCGCCAAGCAGCGCCTGATGACCATGCGCGAGACCACCGACGGCTTCGAGATCGCCCGCCGCGACCTCGAAATCCGCGGCCCCGGCGAGTTCCTCGGCGCGCGCCAGTCGGGCCAGGCCATGCTGCGCTTCGCCGACCTGGAAACGGACCAGTGGCTGGTCGAACAGGCCAAGGAAGTGGCCACCGAACTGCTGCGCAACCCGGCCGGCGACGTCGTCGAGGCGCACCTGGCACGCTGGCTGGGCGGCAAGGAAGAGTTCCTGAAGGTGTGAGCGTGGCGCCACCGCGACACCGATTCTGTCCGCAACGTTACAAGTGGGCGCAATCGGTGTACTTGTGACAATTGAATAGTTTTCATTAGGCAAATACTCTCTACACTTGCCAATCTATCTATTAAATTGTTTCGCGCATGCCATTCCTCGGACTCGGACTCCACGTCATCGTCGCCCTCTTCTTCGCCATTCACGCCGTGCGCACGGGCCGTGAGCTGTACTGGCTGTTGATCCTGTTTATGTTCCCGCTGCTGGGCAGCGTGGTGTATTTCGCCGTGGTGTTCCTGCCCGATGCCCGCTTGCAGCGGGGGCTGGCGCGCGCCACCGGCGCCATCGACCGTGCCGTCCAGCCGGGCCGCCCCGTGCGCGAGGCGCGCGCCGCCTTTGCGCTCGCGCCCACCGCCGCCAACCGCGTCAGCCTGGCCACCGCCCTGCTCGACACGGGCGAGGCCGACGCCATCGCCGAGGCGGTCGACCACTATGACGCCTGCCTGGCCGGCCCGTTCGCCGGCGACGCCGAACTGCAACTGGGCGCCGCCCGCGCGCGCCTGGCCAACGCCCAACCGGGCGAAGCGATCGGCATTCTCGTCACCGTCCGCGCGGCGCAACCGGGCTTTCGTCCCGAGCAGCTGGGCCTGACGCTGGCGGCCGCGTACGACAGCGCCGGCCGCCACGCCGAGGCGGGCGTCGAGTACGAGGCGCTGGTCGAGCGTTTCGCCAGCATCGAAGCGCGCGCCGGCCTGGCCATGTGGGCGCTGGCGCACGGCCGCCCCGACCTGGCCGGGCGCGAATTAAAGGAACTCGACCTGGTGCGCCAGCATTTGAACAAGCATGCGCGCGGCCAGTACCGGGCGCTGTTTCAAAAGCTCGACGGCGCGCGCGCGCAGGCCTGAAACGGCGCCGGTCAGCTGCCGGCGTGCGGCGTGCACAAGGGATCGCCGCCGGCCGCCTTGCGCGGCACTGCCATCAATTCGCCGCGCAGGGTACGGATGACCAATTCGCCGCACTGCTCGGCGACCACCTGCGCGCGCTCCATGCGCTCGACGCCGCCCTCGTCGTAACGCACCGTGCGAAACGGCGCCGCGGCGCCGGCGCGGTAGTCGGCGTTGGCGTCGGCCAGGGCGATTTCGATGGCGCGCGCCTGCATGCCGATGCTGGTGCGGCGCAGCAGATTGGGGGTCCCGTCGGTCCAGTCCGCCTCGGCATCGCGGGCGCGCGGCGCCGATACCACCCGCACCATTTTCTGCACCGCCGCGGCAGCACCGGCGATCCGCACGGTGAGCGTGTTGACCAGCACCAGCGCACGCCGGTCCTGGGTCATGTAGAACAGGGGCGCGCTGTCGAGCACCGTCTCGTCGACGCCGGCCACCGTTGCCGCTGCCGCCAGGCGCTTGGCGCCGGCCACCCTGGCCTGCGCCAGCGCGGCGCCCAGCAGTTGCTCATGATTGAACTGCGCCAGGTCGCCGTGGTAGGGCAGCAGCACCTTGTCAGCCTCTTCGCGGATGCGCTCTTTCTCGCGCTCGCGCCCGCCATTGACCAGCAGGCCATGGGCGATCACCCCGCCCAGCATGCCGGCCAGGTTCGGCGCCGGGTACAGAATCGGCGTGGCGCTGCCGCCGGCGCCGTCGAAATTGGGCAGACCGTGAAACGCCACCTGCGGCTGGGCCGGGCCGCGCAGGCACAGGCCGGGCGGCAGGTCGGCGGCGCCGGCGCCGCTCGCCAGCGCACCGACGGCGGCCAGGCAGGCGGCCAGGCGGCGTCCCATTGGTCGGTGCTGCGGCATGCGCTGGCGCTTTGGCTTACTGGGCCAGCGGCTTGATGACCTGGTCGCGGGTCATTTCAAGCGCCTGGTAGTAGGCGTTGGTCAGGCCGGGAAAAGTGGGGGGCTCGTCCCAGGCGCCGTCGCTGGCTTTTTGCACATTGATGGGCATATACCATTCGTAGGCGTTGGTCGACAGGTCGACGATGTAGCTGACGCCACCCACCTTGGCCTTCGGATCGCTCGACGGAATATAGGTGGCGTAGCGGCGTTCGAAGCCGGTGGCGTCGACGGCGATCACGAGCAGCTTGTCGACATGGTATTTGGCCTTGAGGCTGCTGAAATCCTTGCGCGCGAAGTTCGGCGCCGATTTCGCCGCGTCCGGCAGCGACTTGATGTCGAAGGCATCGACCACGGTGACGGTGGCGCCCTTCTTGCGCAGCGCCTCGGCCACTTCCACGTTGAGCTTGGCCAGCTCGCCCGGCGCCAGCGTCTTGGTGTGCGCGGTCAGCTTGCTGTTGGCCACCGAGGCGGCGGCGATGCACAGCAGGCAGTCGGCGCCGGGAAAAAACGTGTCGGACGGCGCCAGCGTCGTCATCATGACGGCGTAGCTGCTACCCGGCTTGGTCAAGGTGGTGGCGCCCATGCCAACGGGCGCTTGCGGGGTGGCGCATGCGGTAAGCAGCGCTGCGGCGGCGACGGCGAGGGAAGAACGAAGCATCACAGTACGGCCTTTCGAAACAATGGAAGGGATCCGGCGAGCGAGCCCGACGAATCGCCCGGTCCGGGCCGATAATTGTAATGTAAATGCAACTGTTTTTTACAATCTTTCCACAAAAAATTTTTATGCCTCTGGCAGATCGTCGGCCTCGTAGCGCAGGCCGATCTGGCCGCGGATGGCGTCCATCACGCCCATCAGCGCCAGCGTGTCCGCGTGCGTCATGTGCGGGCTTTCGATCAGGCCGGCGCGCCAGCAGCGCTGCGCTTCGACGATCTCGTGGACATAGCCATTGCCCAGGTAGGGCGTGGCCAGCGTGCTGCTGCTGCCGTCGGCGAGCGTGACGCGGATGCTGGTGGCGCGGTGAAACCGCGTGTTCATGCGCACCTGCCCCAGTTCGCCCGACACCGTCAGCTCGCATGGCGTGCGTGCGCGCAGCGAGCAGGCACAGGCCGAGATGGCGCCGCCCGCGTGGCGCAGCGTGAAGGCGGTCTGCAGGTCGACGCCGGTGGGGCCCATGTCGGCCAGGGCGCTGACCGCCTGCACGGGGCCCAGCAGGCTGGCGGCGATCGACAGGGGATAGATGCCCAGGTCGAGCAGCGCGCCGCCGCCGAGGGCCCGATTGAAGACGCGGTGTTCGGCGCCGAAGCTGGCATGAAAGCCGAAATCGGCCGTCAGGTGGGTGGGCGTGCCGATGCGGCCTTCGGCGATGACGCTGCGTACCGCGGCCAGGGCCGGCATGAAGCGGGTCCACATGGCCTCCATCAGGAACAGCCCCTTGGCACGGGCCAGGGCGACGACCTGTTCGGCTTCGCGGCGGTTCACCGTGAAGGCTTTTTCGCACAGCACGCCCTTGCCCGCATGCAGCGCCATCAGGGCATTCTCCGCATGCATGGGGTGCGGGGTGGCGATGTAAACCAGGTCGATGCCATCGGCGTCGGCCAGCCCCTGGTAGCCGGTGTAGGCGACGGTGTTGGCGTGGGCGGTGCCGAATTCGGCAGCGAAGGCGGCGCTGCTGGCGCCGTCGCGCGAGGCGACGCCGGCCAGCACGGCGCCCGGCGTGTGCCGCAGCGCTTCGGCAAAGGCACGGGCGATCTTGCCGGTGCCGAGGATGCCCCAGCGTACGTTTGCGTCCATATCACTCCTTCTTGTCAGCGCCGCTTCGGTCGAAACACGCTGGCGTCGTCATAAAATTGTTCATCCTGCCCGGGCCACCAGTGGGGCACGCCCAGCACCGGCAGTGGCGTGAAGCAGGCCGTGGTCAGGGGCGCTTGTGTCAGCGCCTGCGCCTGGTGGGCGTCGAGCCAGGCGCGCCGCTGCGGCGGCGGCGCCAGAAAATAGGCGGCGTCGGCCACCACCACGCGGGTGTGCGCGGTGATCGGCTTGCGCGGCGCCACCAGCTTTTCCATCAGTGCGTGGCCGAACAGCCACAAGTCGGTATCAACACCGAACTGGGCGCGCCGCTCGACGAACGCTTCGTGCCAGCGGTGGTCCCGCAAGGCCTCGACCAGGGCGGCGGCGCTGTCGCTGTCGCGCACCACCAGCAAGGCGCTGTTCTCATCGAAAATGGTGGCCGCGTCGCGCGCCGGACCGCGTGAACGGCCGACACCGTCGAGGGCGATCTGCGCCGCCTGCAGGGCGTTGAGCTGCACCTTCATGCGGGGGAAGGTGAGCCAGACCAGGGCGTTGAAAAAATCGTGCAGGTTTTCGCGCGTGGGCACGCAGGCGGTGGCGCCGATGAACTGCTCATAGGCCTGGTCGGCCGGCAGCGCAGCCGCCGGGACGAAACGGATCGGCACCTGCGCGCCGTTGCGCAGATCGAGCGCGCGGGCGGCGCCGTTCAGGGCCGCATGCAGGTCGCCCGGCGCCAGGCGCTCGAAGGCGGGCCGCACGCTGTCGTACCACGGCTGGCGCCAGTCAATATCGCGCAGCACGCCTTACAGCATCTTCCAGTTGATTTGCTCGCCCGCGTTGAGCGGCACCACGGCGGCGTCGGCCAGCGGCAGCGTGTCCGGCAGGGTCCAGGCCTCGCGCGTCAAGGTGATGCTGCCTTCGTTTCTGGGCAGTTCGTAGAAATCGGCGCCGTGAAAACTGGCGAAGCCTTCCAGCCGGTCGAGGGCGCCGGCGCGTTCGAACGCTTCGGCGTACAGCTCCATCGCGTGCAGGGCGGTGTAGCAGCCGGCGCAGCCGCAGGCGGTTTCCTTGGCGCCGATGGCGTGCGGGGCCGAGTCGGTGCCGAGGAAGAAGCGCTCGTCGCCGCTGGTGGCGGCCGTCATCAGCGCCAGCCGGTGCTCTTCGCGCTTGAGCACGGGCAGGCAGTAGTAATGGGGACGGATGCCGCCCTTGAAGATCTCGTTGCGGTTGTAGAGCAGGTGGTGGGCGGTGATGGTGGCGGCGATCGGCCCTTCGGCCTCGGCCACGTACTGCGCCGCGTCCTTCGTGGTGATGTGCTCGAAAACGATTTTCAGGGCCGGCATGTCGCGCCGCAGGGGCCGCATGACGCGTTCGATGAACACCGCTTCGCGGTCGAACAGGTCGATGTCGCCATCGGTGACTTCGCCGTGCACGAGGAAGGGCATGCCCACTTCCTGCATCACTTCCAGGGTTTTATAGCAGCGCGCCAGGTCGGTCACGCCGGCGGCCGAATTGGTGGTGGCGCCGGCCGGGTAGAGCTTGACGGCGTGCACGAAGCCGCTGTCCTGGGCGCGGCGGATTTCGTCGGGGTCGGTGTCCTCCGTCAGGTACAAGGTCATCAGGGGCTCGAACGCCATCCCGGCCGGCAGCGCCGCCAGGATGCGCTGGCGGTACGCCGCCGCCTGGACGGTGGTGGTGACGGGCGGCTTCAGGTTCGGCATGACGATGGCGCGGGCGAACTGGCGCGCGCTGTGCGGCAGCACGCTGGCCAGGGTGGCGCCGTCGCGCAGGTGCAGGTGCCAGTCGTCGGGGCGGGTGATGGTGAGGGTCTGCGGGGAGGCGATGGTGGACATGGCAGCTTTCAAAACACGGGTGGCGGTATTTTACTCTGCGCCCGCGCCGACGTCGCCCGCGCCAGTGGCAGCCATGATCAGACCAACACTAATGAATAATGCGCGCCAAAAAGTCGCGCGCCCGCGCCGAGCGGGGCGCCGTAAAAAACGCCTCGGTGGCCGCTTCCTCGACGATTTGGCCGTGGTCCATGAAAATGACGCGGTCGGCCACCTTGCGGGCAAAGCCCATTTCGTGGGTCACCACCATCATCGTCATGCCGTCCTGCGCCAGCCCCACCATCACGTCGAGCACCTCGTTGATCATTTCCGGGTCGAGCGCGGAAGTCGGTTCGTCGAACAGCATGGCCACCGGGTCCATTGCCAGCGCGCGGGCGATCGCCACCCGCTGCTGCTGGCCGCCGGAGAGCTGGCTGGGGAATTTGTCCTGCTGACCCAGCAGGCCGACCCGGTCCAGGTATTTCAGGCCGTTGACGCTGGCCTCCTCCTCGCTGCGCTTGAGCACCTTCATTTGCGCCAGAATGAGGTTGTGGCGCACGCTCAGGTGGGGAAACAGCTCGAAATTCTGGAACACCATGCCGATGCGGGCGCGCAGGGCCGGCAGGTCGGTGGCGGGGTCGCCCACGGCGATGCCGTCGACGCTGACACGGCCCTGCTGGAACGGCTCGAGCCCGTTGACGGTCTTGATCAGGGTCGATTTGCCCGAACCGGACGGCCCGCACACCACCACCACCTCGCCACGGGCGACAGCGGTGCTGCATTGGTCGAGCACCTGGAAGGCGCCGTACCATTTACTGACTTTGTTCAGTTCGATCATTGTTGCGTTGTTCCCCAGGCAGGTTAGCTTGACAGCGTCTGTAATGCTTAGGATACTGCGGAACTTGTCTTTACCACCAGTATCGGCGGCGACCACGCGCTTCGGCCGGCATATTTTGCCCGAGATCGCGCGCCGGCGGCGCTCCACCGTCACTGTCAGCACCCGCCTCGACCCTCTCACAGGAAGCGCCATATGAACAATCGCAACCGCCTGACCATCTACATCCTGATCGGGCTCGCGCTCGGGATCCTGGTCGGCTACATCGTCAACGCCAACATGGCCGCGCCCACCAGCTACGCCGACGCCATGAACCTGGTGACCACCCTGTTCCTGCGCCTGATTAAAATGATCATCGCGCCGCTGGTGTTTTCCACCCTTGTCGTGGGCATCGCCCGCATGGGCGACTCGCGCGAAGTGGGCCGCATCGGCATCAAGGCGCTGGGCTGGTTCGTCATCGCCTCCGTCATCTCGCTCACGCTGGGCCTGGTGCTGGTGAACCTGTTCCGTCCGGGCGACGCCTTCCACGCCGCCAACGCCATGCCGGCCATCGGCACCGCCTCCGGCATCGTCACCAGCGGCCTGACGCTCAAGGAGTTCATCACCCACCTGGTGCCCACCTCGATCGCCGACGGCATGGCGAAAAACGAGATCCTGCAGATCGTGATCTTCTCGCTGTTCTTCGGCACCGCCGCCGCCGCCGTCGGCGAGCGCGCCAAGCCGCTGATCGACGCCATCGACGGGGTCGCCCACATCATGCTCAAGGTCACCGGCTACGTGATGAACTTCGCGCCGTACGCCGTGTTTGCGGCCGTCTCCGGCATCGTCGCCAAGAGCGGCCTGGGCGTGCTGAAAACCTACGGCATCTTCATGGGCGAGTTCTACTTCGGCATTGCGCTGCTGTGGCTGGTGTTGACGGCGCTGGGCTTCCTGTTTCTGGGCCCACGCGTGATCCGCCTGCTGGCCGAGCTGCGCGAACCGACCCTGCTGGCGTTTTCCACGGCGTCGTCGGAAGCGGCGTTTCCGAAAACCCTGGAAGGCCTCGAGCGCTTCGGCGTGAAGAACCGCATCGCCGCCTTTGTGCTGCCGATCGGGTATTCGTTCAACCTCGACGGCTCGATGATGTACTGCACCTTCGCCACCGTCTTCATCGCCCAGGCCTACGGCATCGAAATGTCGCTCGGCTCGCAGATCACCATGATGCTGGTGCTGATGCTCACCTCGAAAGGCATGGCCGGCGTGCCGCGCGCTTCGCTGGTGGTGATCGCCGCCACCCTGGCCCAGTTCAATATTCCGGAAGCGGGCCTGCTGCTGCTGCTGGGGATCGACCACTTCCTCGACATGGCGCGTTCGGCCACCAACGTCATCGGCAACGGCATCGCCACCGCCGTCGTCGCCAAGTGGGAGGGCGAACTGACCCAGCCGGTCCAGAAGGACCTGGCGACGGCGCCGCTGGCCTGATCCGCCGGCAGCCGTTCGCACCGCCTCAAGGCTTTCCAGCGATGGAAAGCCTTTTTTTTGATTTCGCTTCGTTTTTTTACCAGGGAGTCTTCATGCACCAACCTACACGCCGTCTCATGCTCGCCTTGTGCGCCTCCATGGTGCTCACCGGCGCCCACGCGCAGAGCGTGGCGCCCGCGCCGCTGCCCAGGGTCATCATTCTCGCCACCGGCGGCACCATCGCCGGCACCGGCGCCAGCTCGACCACGACGGTCGGCTACACCGCCGCCACCGTCGGCGTGCAAAGCCTGATCAAGGCGGTGCCGGAACTGGCCAAGGTGGCCCAGGTCAGCGGCGAACAGGTGTTCCAGATCGCCAGCGAAAACATGAGCAACGAGCACTGGCTGACCCTGGCCAAGCGCGTCAACGTGCTGCTCGCGCGCGCCGATGTCGATGGCATCGTCATCACCCACGGCACCGACACGCTCGAAGAGACGGCGTATTTTCTCGACCTGGTGGTGAAAAGCCGCAAACCGGTCGTGCTGGTGGGCGCCATGCGGCCGTCGACGGCGCTGTCGGCCGACGGTCCCATCAATCTGTACAATTCCGTGCTGCTGGCGGCCAGCCCCGAGGCGGTCGGCAAGGGCGTGCTGGTGGCGATGAACGACCAGATCCAGGCCGCGCGCGACATCACCAAGACCAACACCTCTACGCTCGACGCCTTCCGCACCCCGGAACTGGGCATGCTGGGCTACATCCAGGGCAGCAAACCGTTCTTTTATCGCCAGTCCACGCGCAAGCACACGGTCGACACCGAGTTCGACATCGCCGGCCTGAACGCCTTGCCGATGGTGGAAATCGTCTACGGCTACGCCAACGTGGGCCCGGTGGCGGTGGACGCGTTTGTCGCCGCCGGCGCCAAGGGCATCATCCACGCCGGTGTGGGCGACGGCAGCCTGGCGGCGAAAGTGCTGCCGGCCTTGAAAGCGGCGCGCCAGAAAGGCGCCATCGTGGTGCGCGCCAGCCGCGTCGGACAGGGGATTTTGGCCCGCAACGGCGAAGCCAACGACGATGAACTCGACTTCGTCGCCGCCGATACCCTCAACCCGCAAAAGGCGCGGATCCTGTTGATGCTGGCGCTCACGCGCACCAGCAACAGCAAGGACATTCAGCGCATGTTCTACACTTACTGAAGCAGTGCCGCCGGCGGCGAAGCCAGCGCCTCGTCGCTGCGGGCCTGCTGGCGCTGCCACATCTGCGCATACAGGCCGTCCAGCGCCAGCAGCGACTGATGGGTGCCGCGCTCGACGATGCGGCCATGGTCGAGCACCAGGATCTGCTGGGCGTCGGCCACCGTCGACAGGCGGTGAGCGATCACCAGCGTGGTGCGGTTCCTGGCGATGTCCTTCAGTTGCGCCTGGATTTCCTGCTCGGCGCGCGAGTCCAGCGCCGACGTCGCCTCGTCGAAGATCAGGATCGCCGGATCCTTCAGCAGCGTCCTGGCGATCGCCACGCGCTGCTTTTCGCCGCCCGACAGTTTCAAGCCCCGCTCCCCCACCATCGTCGCGTAGCCGTCCGGCAGCGACTCGATGAAGTCGTGGATCGACGCCGCGCGCGCGGCGGCGACGATGTCGGCCTTGTTCGCGCCCGGCTTGCCATAGGCGATGTTGTATTCGATGGTGTCGTTGAACAGCACCGTGTCTTGCGGCACGATGCCGATCGCCGCGCGCAAGGACTCCTGCGTCACCGCGCGCACATCCTGGCCGTCGATGGTGATGGCGCCGGCGTTGACGTCGTAAAAGCGGAACAGCAGGCGCGACATGGTCGACTTGCCCGAGCCGCTGTGGCCCACCACGGCCGTGGTGGTGCCGGCGGCGATCGTGAAATCGACATCGAACAGGATCTGGCGGTTCGCTTCGTAGTTAAAATCGACGTGGCGAAATTCGACCCGGGCGCCGTGCGTGAGCAGCGCGCCGGCGCCGGCGCTGTCGGCCACTTCGCGGTTCTGGTCCAGCAGGGCGAACAGGCGCTCCATGTCGGCCAGGCTTTGCTTGATTTCGCGGTAGATCACGCCGAGGAAGTTGAGCGGGATGTACAACTGGATCATGAAGGCATTGACCAGCACCAGGTCGCCCAGGCTCATGCTGCCATCGATGACGCCGACGGTGGCGCGCCACAGGATCAGGGTGACGGCGCTGGCGATGATCAGCGACTGGCCCGTGTTGAGCACCGACAGCGAGGTCTGCGACTTGACGGCGGCATTTTCATAGCGCTGCAGGCCTTCGTCGTAGCGCGCCGCCTCGTAGCGCTCGTTGCCGAAGTATTTGACCGTCTCGTAGTTGATGAGCGAGTCGATGGCCTTGGTGTTGGCCTTCGAATCGAGCTCGTTCATGGTGCGCCTGAAATGGGTGCGCCAGTTCGTCACCATCACGGTAAACGTGATGTACGTGACGAGGGCGACGGCCGTGATGATGCTGAACCAGCGGTCATACTTGACGACCAGGTAAGACAGCACCAGGGTGATTTCCACCAGCGTGGGCAAAATATTGAACAGGGTGTAGGAAATGAGCGAGCTGACCCCGCGGGTGCCCCGTTCGATATCGCGCGTCATGCCGCCCGTCTGGCGGTTCAGGTGAAAGCGCAGCGACAGGTTGTGCAGGTGGCGAAACACCTGCAGGGCGATGGTGCGCACGGCGCGCTGGGTGACCCTGGCAAACAGAAATTCGCGCAGCTCCGTAAATACCGTCGTCGACAGGCGCAGGGCGCCGTAGGCGACCAGCACGCCCAGGGGCAGCACCAGCAGCGCCTGCGGATTGCCGGGGCCGATGGTGAGCGCGTCGATCAGGTGTTTCATCACCACGGGAATGCCCACGTTGGCGACCTTGGCGCCGATCAGGCAGCCCAGCGCGGCGGCCACCCGCCACTTGTAGACCCACAAATACGGTAGCAGGGTCTTGATGGTCGACCAGTCGCTGCGACCGGTTTTTTCGGCGCTGGCGGTGGCGGGCGTGCTGGGGGGGGAGGAACGGCGCATGACAGAGCTTTTACTTTTGTGGTTCAATTCGGATCGATTGTAGCCTTTCACGGAAATTCACGATGACCACGCCAGAAAACTTCACGCCCGCAGCGATCCCGCCCGGCCTCCCCGCGGGCAAAATGCCCCAGTTGCGCGTGATGCCGGCGCCGTCCGACGCCAACGTCTATGGCGACGTGTTCGGCGGCTGGATCATGGCCCAGGTCGACATCGCCGGCTCGCTGCCGGCCACCCGGCGCGCCAACGGCCGCGTCGCCACCATCGCCGTCAACTCGTTCCTGTTCAAGCAGCCCGTGTTCGTGGGCGACCTGCTGTCGTTTTACGTCGACATCGTCAAGGTGGGCACCACCTCGATCACCGTGTATGTCGAGGTCTACGCCGAGCGCAACCGGCTGCAGGCCGACATCGTCAAGGTGACCGAGGCGACCCTGACCTACGTCGCCACCGGCGCCGACCGCAAGCCGCGGGCGCTGCCGCCGATCGAATCGCTGATCAATCACCCGCCGCACCCATGAGCCTTCAGCGCCGCATTTTCTTGCGCAATGCGGCGCAACTGGCGGCCGTCGCCGCCGCCGGCATTGGCTGCGCCCGCGCCGCCGACAGCGCCTATCCGTTCAGCCTGGGCGTCGCCTCGGGTGCGCCCCTGCCCGACTCCGTCATCCTGTGGACACGTATCCTCGGCGATCCGCTGGGCGCCGCCAGTGCACCCATCGCCTACGCGGTGCGCTGGGAAGTGGCCGAGGATGCCGCGTTTGCCCGCATCGCCGCGCGCGGCAGCGCCAGCGCGACGCCGGCGCTGGCGCACAGCGTCCACGTCGACGTCAAGGGCTTACGGCCGGGGCGCTGGTACTGGTACCGCTTCATGCTGGGCGACGCCGTCAGCCCGGTCGGACGCACCCGCACGGCGCCCGCGGCGGGCGAACTGCCGGCGCTGCTCAAGCTGGCGGTGGCTTCGTGCCAGCACTGGGAATTCGGCAGCTATTGCGCGCACCGCCATATCGCCGCCGCCGCGCCCGACCTGGTCGCCTTTGTCGGCGACTACATCTACGAATGGGGACCGTACCGCCGCGACCATCCCGCCAAGGCGCTGCGCACCAACGAATCGTTCACCCTGGCCGACTACCGCGCCCGCTACGCCCAGTACAAGAGCGACCCCGATCTGCAGGCGGCGCATCACGCCGCACCGTGGATCGTCACCTGGGACGACCACGAGGTGGTCAACGATTACACGGGAGAAGTCGATGCGCACGGCCTGGCCGGCTTTGCCGCGCGGCGGGCGGCGGCCTACCAGGCGTTTTATGAACACATGCCGCTGCGCCTGCCGCAGGGCAGCGATTATGCGAGATTTAGCCTGTTTCAGCGTTATGACTGGGGCCGGCTGGCGCGCTTTCACGTGCTCGACGACCGCCAGTACCGCGCCCCGCACGCCTGCGGCGTCAGCAACGCCACGCGCGCCGGCTGCGCCACGCTGGAGGACCGCGCCCGCGCCATGCTGGGCGGCGAGCAGGAGGCCTGGCTGGCGCAGGGCCTGCGCGGCTCGCCCGCGCGCTGGAACATCATCGCCCAGCAGACCCTGATGGCGCAGGCGAGCCAGGTCAGGATCGTCCAGCCGGGCGACGGACGCTTCTGGACCGATGGCTGGGATGGCTACCCGGCCGCGCGGCGGCGCCTGTTCGATATTTTACAGACGAGCCAGGCCGCCAATCCGCTGGTGCTGTCGGGCGATGTCCACAGTTTTTTTGCCGCCGAATTGCGGCGCGACTTCGACCTGCCGGCCTCGCCCGCCAACCCGCTGCTGGCGGCCGAATTCTGCGGCACCTCGATTACCTCGCCGAGCCGCCCGCAGGAGCGCACCCTGAAAATGGTCGAGACCAATCCGCACATCCGCTACGGCCGCAGCGACCGCCGCGGTTTTATCCTGATGGCGGTGACGCCGGCCAGTTCGACGGCCCACTTTATCGGCGTCGACGATGTCCACGATCCCGCCAGCGCCAGCGCCACGCTGGCGCGCTTCACGGTGAGCGCGGGCAGCGCCCGCATCGTGGCCAGCTAGCGCGCTGTTGGGTTCAGGCGGCGGTGGTGTCGCGCAGTTCGCGCCGCAGGATTTTGCCCACGTTGGTCTTCGGCAGGTCGCTCCTGAACTCGACGAACTTCGGCCGCTTGTAGCCGGTCAGCTGTTCGCGGCAGTAGTCGAGCACCTGCTCCTTCGTCAGCGCCGCATCGCGCTTGACGATGAACAGTTTGACCGCCTCGCCCGAGTTGGCGTCCGGGACGCCCACGCAGGCCACTTCGAGCACCTGCGGCATCGACGACACCACCGCCTCGACCTCGTTCGGGTACACATTAAAGCCCGACACGAGGATCATGTCCTTCTTGCGGTCGACAATCCGGGTGCTGCCGTCGGCTTGCATGATGCCGATGTCGCCGGTGCGGAAAAAGCCGTCCGAGGTCATCGATTTGAGCGTTTCGTCGGGGCGGTTCCAGTAGCCGGCCATCACTTGCGGGCCGCGGATGGCGATTTCTCCCCGCTCGCCCAGCGGCACTTCGAAGCCGGCGTCGTCGAGGATGCGCACTTCGGTCGATGGCAGCGGCAGGCCAATGGTGCCCGTGAAGCGGGTGATGTCGCAGCGGTTGGCGGTGGCCACGGGCGAAGTCTCGGACAGGCCGTAGCCTTCGACGATGGGGGTGCCCGTCACGGCCAGCCACTTGTCGGCCACCACCTGCTGCACGGCCATGCCGCCGCCGTTGCAGACGCGGTAGCTGGAAAAATCGAGCTTGGCGAAGTCGGGGTTGTTGAGCAGGCCGTTATACAGCGTGTTCACGGCGGGGAAAATATTGATGCGGTACTTGCCCAGTTCCTTGACGAAGCCGGGCATGTCGCGCGGATTCGGAATGAGCAGGTTCATGCCGCCCAGGCGGATCGCCATCAGCGCGCACACCGTGAGCGCATAGATGTGATACAGGGGCAGCGCGCAGACGAACTGCAACTGCTGGCCGGCCGGCAGGGTCGACAGGGTGGGGGTGAGCCAGGCCTCGTTTTGCAGCACGTTGGCGATGACGTTCCGGTGCAGCAGCACGGCGCCTTTCGACACGCCCGTGGTGCCGCCCGTGTACTGCAGGAAGGCGATGTCGTCGTGCTTGATGGTGACGGGCTTGAACTGCAGGCGCGCGCCTTCGCGGATGACCTTGTTGAACGACACCGCGCCGGGCAGCGAAAACGCCGGCACCAGCTTTTTGACTTTTCTCACCACCAGGTTGACGATGGTGCCCTTGACGGCGCCCAGCAGGTCGCCCATGGTGGCGACGATGACGTGCTTGACGGGCGTTTTCGCCAGCACGTGTTCGACCGTGGTGGCGAAATTCTCCAGCACCACGATGGCCTCGGCGCCCGAGTCGATCAGCTGGTGCTCCAGTTCACGCGCCGTGTAGAGCGGGTTGACGTTGACGATGACGTAGCCGGCGCGCAGCGCGGCAGCCATCGCCACCGGGTACTGCAGCACATTGGGCATCATCAGGGCCACGCGGGCGCCCTGCTTGAGCCCTTTCGACTGCAGCCAGGCGGCCATCTTGCGCGACATGACGTCAAGTTCGGCGTAGGTGATCGACTTGTCCATGCAGGCGAAGGCGGGGCGCGCCGCGTGGCGCACGAAGGCGTCTTCAAGCATGTGCGTGAGCGACTGGTACTGCGTCCAGTCGATTTCCGCCGGCACGCCGGGCTGATACGATTTAAGCCAAAACTTGTCCATCCACGCCTCATTTACTCAATGCTCAATACAATAAAAAACGCCCGGCGGCCGGGCGTTACGGTGAACCGACCCGAAGGTCGGTCCTGCCGGCCTTGCTATGCGACCTGGCGGGCCGATTCGGCCGGCGTTTCGTCGCGCAGCACGCGGCGCAAAATTTTGCCGACGTTGGTCTTCGGCAGCTCATCGCGAAACTCGATATACTTCGGTTTTTTGTAGCCGGTCAGCTGTTCCTTGCAGTAGTCCATCAGCTGCTCCTTCGTCAATGCCGGGTCCTTGCGCACCACGAACACCTTGACCGCTTCGCCCGAGTGCTCATCGGGTACGCCGATGACGGCGCATTCGAGCACGCCCGGATGGGCGGCGATGACGCCTTCGAGTTCGTTCGGGTAGACGTTAAAGCCGGACACGAGGATCATGTCCTTCTTGCGGTCGACGATTTTCACGGAGCCGGCCGCGTCCATCACGCCGACGTCGCCGGACTTGAAGAAGCCGTCGGCCGTCATGACCTTGGCCGTTTCGTCGGGGCGGTTCCAGTAGCCGACCATCACCTGCGGGCCGCGGATGGCGATCTCGCCCCGTTCGCCCAGCGGCACCGGCTTGCCGTCGTCGTCGAGAATGGCGACGTCGGTCGATGGCACGGGCAGGCCGATGGCGCCGGAAAAACCGTCCATATTGGCCGGATTGCAGGTGGCGACGGGCGACGTTTCGGACAGGCCGTAGCCTTCGATGATGGACACGCCGGTGATGGCCTTCCACTTGTCGTTGACCGTCTGCTGCACCGCCATGCCGCCGCCGTTGGCGATTTTCAGGCCCGAGAAATCGACCGCGCCGAAGTCCGGGTGATTGACCAGCGCGTTATACAGCGTGTTCACGGCCGGCAGCATGTTGACCTTGTACTTGCGCAGCTCCTTGACGAAGCCGCCGATATCGCGCGGGTTCGGAATGAGGATGTTGAGCGCCCCCACCCGCATGCCCCACATGGCGCAGCAGGTCAGTGCGAAGATGTGATACAGCGGCAGCGCGCAGACGATGGTGGTCTGGGCGCCGCCGGCGGCGCCCAGCACGGGCGCCGACCAGGCTTCCGACTGCAGCAGGTTGGCGATGATGTTGCGGTGGCTCAGCGTGGCGCCTTTCGACACCCCCGTGGTGCCGCCCGTGTACTGCAGGAAGGCGATGTCCTGCGGCGTGCTGACGACGGGCGCGAACTGCATTTTTGCGCCCTGCGCCAGCATCTCCTTGAATTTGACGGTGTTCGGCAAGCTGAATTCGGGGACCATTTTCTTGACGTTGCGGACCACGAAATTGACGATGGCGCCCTTGGCGCCGCCCAGCATTTCGCCCATGCTGGCCACCACGATGTGCTTGATCTGGGTGCGCGGCAGCACCTGTTGCAGCGTGTGCGCGAAGTTCTCGAGCACGATGATCGCCTCGCAGCCGGCATCGGTAAGCTGGTGCTCGAGTTCGCGCGGCGTGTACAGGGGATTGACGTTGACGACCGTGTAGCCGGCGCGCAGGATGGCGGCGATCGCCACCGGGTACTGCAGCACATTGGGCATCATGATGGCCACCCGCGCGCCCTGCTGCATGCCGCGGCTTTGCAGCCAGGCCGCGGCGCGGCGCGAGTACTCGTCGAGCTCGCCGTAGGTGAGGAACTTGTCCATGCACACGTAGGCATTGCGCTCGGCGTATTTGACGAACGACTCGTCGAGCAGCTGGACGAGCGAGCGGTACTGGTCGGGATCGATCTCCGCCGGCACACCAGCGGGATAAGACTTCAGCCAAATTTTGTCCATCGGGATGCCTTTGTCTCGTATTTATCGTTATTGACGCCTGCGTGGACGCCATTTATGGGGTGCTCCCACAGATGCTATCGGGCAGTGAAGGCAATGGCAAGCGCTTTTGCCCAGATTCGAAGGCGCGCTCTAACCTTATTCGTCCTGGATGGCGTGCGGCAGGACGCCGCCCAGCGCCGCCAGGCGGCGGTGGCGCTCCGGCTTGTCGAGCGCGGCCAGGCTGCGCGCGGCGGCATAGAAGGCGGGGAAACTGCCTTCGCGCTTGAGCAGGGCGCGAAACGCCGGCACGAAGTCGCTGTAGGTGGCCACCGCGGCGAGGTGGGCGTTCGACAGCGGCTCGGCAAAGAAGCGGTCGTAGCCGGCGTAGCCGCCCCATTCGGTCTTGAGCCGCGCGTAATCGCTGTGCAACTGCGCGAACAGGCGCCCCTTTTCGGCCAGCTTGACGCCATCGCTGGCGGCCGACTTGTAATTGGCCTCGAGCGCGCGGCGGCAGCCCAG
This sequence comes from Massilia sp. DWR3-1-1, assembly GCF_049898325.1. NCBI lineage: Bacteria > Pseudomonadati > Pseudomonadota > Betaproteobacteria > Burkholderiales > Oxalobacteraceae > Massilia > Massilia sp. DWR3-1-1. Next base: position 476,908 of record NZ_JAFCXL010000001.1, read on the forward strand.
CAGCAGATTCAGAAACGCCTGGCGGCGCACCATGTAGCGCCCGTAGTTCTCGCGCATGGCCTGGTTGCCGAAACGTTCGAGCCACTGCTCGACGCCCGCCTCTTCCACCGCGCTGGCGAAGGACTCGTTAAATTGGGAGTCGCCGGCGACGTACACCACCTGGTGCGAGAGCTCATGAAAGATCAGCCGCGCCAGCTCGGCGTCGGGATAATGGATGAAGGTTGAAATGAGGGGGTCGTTGAAGTAGCCCAGCGTCGAATAGGCCGTCACTCCGCCCATCTGGACGTCGTAGCCGGCCGCGCGCAGTTCGCCCGCATACGCGGCGGCATCGTCCTTGCCGTAATAGCCGCGGTAGCTGACGCAACCGGCCACGGGAAAGCACCACTGGATCGGCCTCATCGACAGCGCCGGCGTGGCCACCACGTTCCACACCACGTAAGGACGGGCCAGCGCCGTGTAGTTGCGGTAGCTTTGATTGTCCGGCAGCGCCAGCCGCTCAACCGCGTAGGCGCGGATCTGGCGGGCGCTGGCCAGCCGGGTTTTCAGCTGCGCCGTGGTGGCCGGGTCGGCGATCACCTCATCAATGGGGCGCGATTGCGTCAGCAGCGCGATTTGTCCCTGCGCCGCCTGGCTGTAGTAGCCCAGCGTCGAGCAGCCGGCCAGGCCGGCCGCCAGCGCCGCGGCCAAAACCGCCAGGCGCCAGCGCCGCGTCATGACACCGTCACCGGCGCTTTTTCCACCTGCACCAGGGTGTCGTAAAAGGTCGGTGCGCGGCCCATGTCGGTCAGCCGCTGGCTGGTCACTTCGTTGGCGTTCTTGCCGTCGGTGGCGAGCTTTTTCCACCAGATCGACAGCCCCACCACCAGCCCCGGGCGGGCCTTGTCGGTGACCCTGGCCCTGGCGACGAACGAGCCGCGGTCGTTGAAAATGCGCGCCATGTCGCCGTGTGCGATGGCGCGCGCGGCGGCGTCGTGCGGGTGGATGTCGAGATACGGCTCGCCATCGACGCCGCGCAGGCTCTTGACGTTGACAAAGGTCGAGTTGAGAAAATTGCGCGCTGGCGGCGAGATCATCGCCAGCGGAAACCGTTTAGCCAGTTGCGGGTTGGAGGCGGCCGATTCGTAGGGCGCAATGTAGGCCGGGACCGGGTCGAGGCCATCGGCGAGCATCGCGGCGGAATACAACTCGCACTTGCCGGACGGCGTATGAAAGCCGCCGTTGGCAAACGGCGCGTCCGCCACCACCAGCTTTTGCCAGCCCTTGCGCTTTAGCGACTCCCAGTCGAAGTGCACGGCGTGCGCGTGGCTGGCGTCGAAGGCCTGGGCGGCGAGCTCGTCGTCGGTCTCGGCAAAGCACGGATCGGCAAACCCCATGCGCGCGGCCAGCAGGCGGAAAATTTCCGTGTTCGGCTTGGCCTCGCCCAGCGCGTCGATGGCGGCGTTATTGGCCATCATGTACAGGTGACCATAGGCCAGATGGGCGTCGACGTGCTCGAGTTGGGTGGTGGCCGGCAGCAGGATGTCGGCGTAGTCGGCGCTGTCGGTCTGGAAGTGCTCGAGCACCACCGTGAACAGGTCCTCGCGCTGGAAGCCGCGCATCACCGTGGCCGAGTCGGGCGCGATCGCCAGCGGGTTGGCGTTGTAGACGATGACGGCGTCGATGGCGGGGCCGAAGGCGGGCGAGGCGGGACGCAGCAAATCGTCGCCGATGGTGGTCATGTTGATGGTGCGCACGGGCGCACAGCCCAGATCGGGCCGCTGCAGGGCCACCCGGTCGACGGGGAAGGCGCCCGAGGTCGACAACTGCACGCCGCCGGCGGCGTGGCGCCAGGCGCCCACCAGCGCGGGCAGGCAGGCGATATTGCGCACCGCCATGCCGCCGCCGGCCACCCGCTGCACGCCGTAGTTGACGCGGATGGCCACCGGTTCGCCGCGCCGGGCCGCCTGGCCGTAGTCGCGCGCCAGGCCGATCACTTCATTGGCGTCGAGGCCGCAGACGGCCGCCGTGCGCGCCGGCGTCCATTCGAGCGCGCGCGCGGCCAGCGCGTCGAAGCCGAGCGTGTGGCGGGCGATGTAGTCATGGTCGAGCAGGTCTTCGGCAATCAGCACGTGCATCATCCCCAGCGCCAGCGCGGCGTCGGTGCCGGGCAGCAGCGCGATATGCTGGTGACATTTTTCCGCCGTCAGCGAGCGGTACGGGTCGATCGCGATCAGGCGGGCGCCGCGCCGTTTCGCTTCCTGCACGCGGGTCCAGAGATGCAGGTTCGAGGCGATCGGATTGCCACCCCAGATGATGATCAGCCGGGCATTCTGGAACTGCTCGATATCAGTGCCCAGCGCGGCGCCGATGCTGTACTTGTAGCCGGTGAGGCCGGCGGTGGCGCAAATGGTGCGGTCGAGCGCGGAGGCGCCCAGGCGGTTGAAAAAGCGCGCCGACATCGACTCGCCCTGCACCAGGCCCATGGTGCCGGCATAACTGTAGGGCAGGATCGCCTGCGGGTCGCGCGCGGCGATGGCACCGAGGCGCGTGGCGATGGTGTCGATGGCGTCCTCCCAGCTGATGCGCTCGAACTTGCCCTCTCCCTTGGCGCCCACCCGGCGCATCGGATACAGCAGGCGCTCCGGGTGGTAGGTGCGCTCGGCGTAGCGCGCCACCTTCGTGCACAGCACGCCGGCCGTGGTGGGGTGGTCGGGATCGCCCTTGACCTCGGTGGCGACGCCGTCGGTCACGGTGATCAACAGGGCGCAGGTGTCGGGGCAGTCATGCGGGCAGGTGGCGCGCACTTCGGTGGTGGTCATGGCGAGGAAAAAGGGGGCTGGGAAGCGTCTACTTTAAACGATTTTGGCGCGCAAAGTTGCCCCCTGCGCAGATGGGCACCACGCAATAGGCAGTAAGGCTACAATAGTATTAACAATCGATCAAACCTGGAGATGCACGATGAAACTGGTCGAACCGATCCTCGCTTTCCAAGCCGAATTACAGCAGATCCGCCGCGACATCCACGCCCATCCGGAACTGTGTTACGAAGAACAACGCACCGCCGATGTGGTTGCCGCCAAGCTCACCGAGTGGGGCATCCCCGTGGTGCGGGGCCTGGGCATCACGGGCGTGGTGGGCATCCTGAAACGGGGCAGTTCGCCCCGCGCGATCGGCCTGCGCGCCGACATGGACGCGCTCCCCATGCATGAGGTCAACAGTTTTGCCCACGCCTCCGTCCACCCCGGCAAGATGCACGCCTGCGGCCACGATGGCCACACGGCCATGCTGCTGGGCGCGGCCCACCACCTGGTCGCCAACGGCGAATTCGACGGCACCATCTACCTCATTTTCCAGCCCGCCGAAGAAGGCGGCGCGGGCGCGCGGCGCATGATCGAAGACGGCCTGTTTGAACAGTTTCCCATGGACGCCGTGTACGGCATGCACAACTGGCCCGGCATGGCGGAGGGCACCTTCGGCGTGGTGGCGGGGCCGATGATGGCCTCGAGTAACGAATTCAAGGTCACCGTGCGCGGCAAGGGCGCCCATGCGGCCCAGCCCCATAAAGGGGTCGATCCCGTCATGCTGGCGGTGCAGATCGCCCAGGGGTGGCAGACCATCATCTCGCGCGAAAAAAGCCCGCTCGACACGGCGGTGTTGTCCATCACGCAAATCCACGCGGGCAGCGCCACCAACGTCATTCCCGACGAGGCCGTCATGATCGGCACCGTGCGCACGTTCACCACCAACGTGCTCGACCTGATCGAGCAGCGCATGCAAGACATCGCCGTCCACACCGCCGCCGGCTACCGCGCCACCATCGATTTCAGCTTCAAACGCAACTATCCGCCGCTGGTCAACCATGCGGCGCAAACGGCGCTGGCCACCGAAGCGATGATGGCCGTGGTGGGCGCCGAGCGCGTCGATACGCAGGTCGAGCCGACCATGGGCGCCGAGGATTTCGCCTTCATGCTGCAAGCAAAGCCCGGCTGCTATGTGTTTATCGGCAATGGCGAAGGCGGCCACCGCGATGGCGGCCACGGCCTGGGCCCCTGCCAGTTGCACAACGGCAGCTACGACTTCAACGACCATTTATTGCCGATCGGCGCCAGTTATTGGGTGAAATTGGCCGAGCTGAGTTTGCCGCTGGCCTGAGCCCCTAGAGCCGGTCCGGCCCGCTGCCCAGGCGCTGGCCGGGATTGCGCAACTCAAGGGCGATCAGGGCGGCGCTCTGGTCGGCGCCGGGGTGGCTGTCACCAATTTCGCCGTAGTGCGCCGTCACCAGCGTCGCCAGCGGCAACGCGAGGCCCGCATCGGCGGCCGCCGCCAGCACATTGCGCATGTCCTTGAGTTGGCTTTTGACTTGCCCGCCGGGCACGAAATTGCGATCGAGCATGCGCTGGCCGTGCACTTCCAGCAGGCGGCTTTCGGCAAAGCCGCCACGCAAGGCCGTGCGCACGGCGGCCGGATCGGCCCCGGCGGCCTGCGCCAGCAGCAGCGCCTCGGCGATCAGGTCGAGCGTGCCGCCGACAATCAATTGATTGCACAATTTGGCGACCTGGCCACTGCCGACCGGGCCCACCAGCGTGGGCCGACCCATCGCTGCCAGCAGCGGCGCCGCCTCGGCGAAATCGGCCGATGTCCCGCCGGCCATGATGGCGAGTGAACCCGCCTCGGCGCCCACCACGCCCCCTGAGACGGGCGCATCCATGAAGCGCACCCCGCCCTCAGCCAGGCGGGCGTGGAAGGCCAGCGCTTCGGCATGCTGGGTGGAACTCATGTCGACCCACAAGGCGTTCGGCTTGAGCGCAGCCTGGGCGGCCGCGATAATCTCTCCGACAATGGCGCCGTCCTCGAGCATCGAGATGACCAGGTCGGCCCCGGCGACGGCCTCGGCCAGCGTGGCGCATGCCTGCACCTGCGCGCCGGTGATTGCCTGGGCCTTGCTCAAGGTGCGGTTCCATACGCGCAGCGTATGACCGGCTGCCGCCAGCCGGCTGGCCATGGGCTTGCCCATCAGTCCGATGCCGAGAAATGCAATAATGGTTGGGGTCATGGCGGCTCCTGGTAGAGTCACAGATTGTAGCGCGGACGCGCCAAACGCCCCATCGGGAACCCGGTACAATGCTGTAGCTCTTATCTGAACTGCATTCTTACCTCGGAAAATCCCCATGTTTATTCGCAAAATCATCGCTCGCTCGGCCCTGGCGCTGGGCGCCTTGCTGGCGTGCCAGTCCGTTCTCGCCCAGGATCTCGTTGACTCCGTCGCCCTCGAAGTGGGCGCCGGCGCCAAAGTGCAAATGATCCGCGTCAGCGCCCAGAAAAATTGGGACCGCGCCTGGTTCGAATCGAACGGCACCCACCTGTCGGGTTACTGGGACGCCAACCTGGCCCAGTGGCGCGGCAACGCCTATCAAAATGTGGCCGGCCAGCACCAGAACATCACCGCCATCAACCTGACCCCCGTGTTCCGCTACGAAGCGAGCAACAAGCTGGGTTGGTATGCGGAGGGCGGTATCGGTGTCAGCCTGCTGTCGAAAAAGTACGACAACGATGACAATCGCCTGTCGACCAATTTTCAGTTCGGTGACCACCTGGGTGCCGGCTATGTGTTCGGCAACAAGTGGGAACTGGGCGCGAAGATCCAGCATTACTCCAACGGTGGTTACAAGAAGCCCAACAGCGGCGTGAACTGGTTCGTCGTCAAGCTGGCGCGCCCCTTCTGATGGTGTTTGGCCGGCACGGGGGCGCGTTCGCTTGAGCTCACCCCGGCCGGTTTTATGTGACAATCGGCCGATGACCAGAACCGCTTCGATCAAGACCTATCTGCCGTGGGTCGTCGCCACCGCGCTCTTCATGGAGCAGCTTGACGCGACCATTGTCAACACGGCCATTCCCAGCATCGCCGCCGACCTGCACGTCACGCCCCTGAGCCTGAAGTCGGTCGTCACCAGCTACATCCTCAGTCTCGCAGTGGGCATTCCCATCAGCGGCTGGATGGCCGACCGCTTCGGCACCCGCCGCGTGTTCGGCATCGCCATTGCCATCTTTACCTTCGCCTCCGTGCTGTGCGGCCTGGCCTTGAATCCCACCATGATGACGGGCGCGCGCTTGCTGCAAGGCATAGGTGGCGCCATGATGATGCCAGTCGGAAGGCTGGCGATCATCCGCACCTTTCCCAAGTCCGAATTGCTCGGCGCAATGAACTTCGTCATCATCCCCGCGCTGATCGGGCCGCTACTGGGGCCCACGCTGGGTGGCTTGATCGTCCACTGGATTTCCTGGCGGGCCATTTTCTTCGTCAACGTGCCGGTCGGCCTGATCGCCCTCTACCTGGTATGGCGCTACATGCCCGACTACAAGGGGACGGAGCGGCGCCCGCTCGACGTGGTCGGCATGATTTTATTCAGTTGCGGCACCGCCCTGCTGTCGTGGCTGCTGGAAGTGTTCGGCGAGCACACGCTCGAGCCCATGACGGCGCTGCTGATGCTGGTGGTGTCGATCAGTCTGCTGGTGGCGTATGGCTGGCATGCCAGCGGCATCGAGTTCCCCTTGCTGCGCCTGACCCTGTTCAAGATACGCACCTTCCGCACCGCGGTGCTCGGTGGCTTCGTCACCCGGCTGGGCGTGGGCGGCCTGCCATTCTTGCTGCCGATGATGTACCAGGTGGGCCTCGGCTTACCGGCATGGAAGTCGGGCCTGTTGATGATGCCCACTGCCCTTGCCGCCATGGGCATGAAGCTGATCTCGCCGCGCCTGCTGGCCCGCTTCGGCTACCGCCAGGTGCTGATCGTCAACACGGTCTGCATTGGCATCACCATCGGCCTGTTTTCGACCGTCAAGGCAGGCACGCCTTTGAGCATGATCGTCGTGCTCAGCCTGATGCAGGGCTTTTTCAATTCCCTGCAGTTTTCCAGCATGAACACCCTCGCGTACGCCGACATTGCCCAGGCCGATTCGAGCATGGCTAGCACGATATCGAGTTCGTTTCAGCAGCTGTCGATGAGTTTTGGCCTGGCCGCGGGCAGCCTGGTGGCCGCCTATTACCTGGGCGAGGTGCCGCAAACCAACCAGGGCATGGTCACCAGCGCGCTGCACAGCGCCTTTGTCGCCCTGTCGGTGGTCACGATCCTGTCCTCGCTGGCGTTCTGGACCTTGAAACGCAACGATGGCGAGAGCATCAGCCAGGGCGGCAAGGTGGTCCCTGCCGAGCCAGTGCCTGCCAGTACCTGATGCGCCACCTTCGCGGCGCTGCGCAGGCCTGACTTAACTCGTGCTGCGCTTGCTGCTGGCCAGCACGGCGGCGGCCACCAGAAACACCGCCCCGGTAGCACGGTTGAACAGTGTGGCACGACGTGGCTGCTGCAGCCAGCGCTTGGCCCTGGATGCCGAGAGCGCGTAAATGGTCAGCCACGCCAACTCGAAAAAAATGAATGTCGCGCCCAGCACCATGAATTGTGGTGCCTGTGGCGCGCCCGGAATGATGAATTGGGGGAACAGCGCGCCGAAGAAAAGTAGCGCCTTGGGATTGCTGACGCCAACCAGGAATCCCTGGCCAAAAAGCCGCCCGCTCGTCGAAGATGTAACAGAACCGGAGACGGCAATGTCGGTGGCCGATGACAACAGCGAGGTGATGCCCAGATAGGCAAGATAGGCCGCACCCATCCACTTGATTGCAGTAAACAAAGTTTCCGATGCAGCCAGCGCGGTCCCCAGTCCCAGTGCCGACAGTGCCATGATGCCCACAATTGCCGTCGTGCTGCCCAGCGACGCGATCAAGGCCTTACGCACGCCCAGATTGACCGAGGTGGACACGCACATCAAGACGCTCGGTCCCGGTGTGACGGTCAGGACCAGCACTGCTGCGACGTAGAGGAGCCAATTGGAGAGTGTCATGCTGCATGTCCCGGGAAATGGTGAATACGCTGAATATATTACGTGAGTATGGGAATGACAAGACATTGTACTGATTCCGCAAAAGCGCCAGACGTAAAAAAACCCCGCACATCGCTGTACGGGGTTTTCTCACTATAACTAGCCTGACGATAACCTACTTTCACACTGGTTGCAGCACTATCATCGGCGTAATATCGTTTCACGGTCCTGTTCGGGATGGGAAGGGGTGGTACCGATTTACTATGGTCATCAGGCATAACTTGTACAGGCTGTGCTCTCGAACGGAGCAGCACAGCCTTGAATCTGGAAGAAGTAAGTTTTAACTTTATTTACTGCTGGGTAGAGATTATATATCTCACAAGCACAACGCGCTTTCAATTCTCTACAACTGCTAATGTTATAGGGACAAGCCTTACGGGCAATTAGTACTGGTTAGCTTAATGCATTACTGCAC